>CALEKU010000054.1 GCA_937902745.1 uncultured Armatimonadota bacterium | reverse complement strand
CCCATTAATGGGGGGAGGGGTCGGCGAAGCCGGGGGAGGGGGGCCTCCCAACGGGGAGCCAAAACTCATCCCTTCCAGCACCGCGTCCAGCGCCGCATAGCCGTCGGCCGGGGGCTGGATGCGGATGGTGGGGAACTCGATGGCCTCCGCGCCGAGCGCCCGCAGCCGCTCCGAAAGGGCGGACGCCTGCTCGCGGGCGCGGGTCACCACCACCCGCGCGCCGAACAGCGGCCCCCGGTCGAACCAGCGCAGCGCCTCGCGCCAGCGCACCACCTCGCCGATCACCGTCACCGCGGGGGCGGTAATGCCCTCGCGCGCCACCACCTCCACGATGTCGGCGAGCGTCCCGGTCACCGTCCGCTGTCTCGTCCACGTGCCCCACTGCACCAGTGCTACAGGCGTTTCGGGGGCGCGTCCGTTCTCGATCAGACGGGTGGTGATCTCGGGCAGGGCCTCCACGCCCATCAGGAAGATCAGCGTATCCGCCGCGTGCGCGATGCGGTCCCAGCGGCGCCGCTGCTCCGCCCCGCCCGCCGCGCGCGTCCCGCTCTCGCGGTCGTCCGCCCGCTCGTGCCCGGTGATGACCGCGAACGACGAGGCGGCGTCGCGGTGCGTCACAGGAATGCCGGCGTACGCCGGCGCCGCGATGGCGGAGGTGACGCCGGGGACGAGAACGAACGGCACGCCGCGCTCCCGGAGGTATTCGGCCTCCTCGCCACCGCGCCCGAATACGAAGGGGTCGCCGCCCTTCAGGCGCACCACGGTCTTCCCCTCCCGCGCCCGGTCGGCCATCAGGGCGTTGGTGTCCTCCTGCCGGACGAAGTGCCGCGCGGACGCCTTGCCCACGAAAAGGCGCTCGGCGTCGGGTCGCGCGTGGTTCAGGAGGGCGGGGTGCGCGAGACGGTCGTAGAGGATCACGTCGGCGCGCGCCAGCGCGTCGCGCCCGGCAACGGTGATGAGGCCGGGGTCGCCCGGTCCTGCGCCTACCAGATAGACCGTCCCGACGGGCGTCGCGTCAGATTCAGAAGAAGTGCTTTCCACGCCGGTATTGTACCTCCCGGCGCGAATGAGGTTCGGGGCGCCCTACCCGCCGGACGGGAGATTCTTGGCGACGCGCGGGGGGCGGGGCATCTCGAACATGGATTCGGCGTGGGCGCGGGCGTACCATGCGTCCCCCATGCGCGCGACGTAGTCCACGCGGGTAGGGTCCACGGCGCCGCCCTCGGTGAGCAGCGATTCGGCGACGTGAAAGCAGACGACCTCGCCGATGACGTAGTTGGCGGAGAGCCCCCCCTGCCCGTGGGGCACGATCTGGAAGAGCCGACACTCCAGGGCGAGCGGCGAGTCGGCGACGCGGGCGGGTTTGACCAGGCGCGCCGGGGCGGGCTCGAACCCGGCCTGCTCCCACTCGCTGACGCCGTAGGGGAACTCGGCGCTGGCGTGGTTCATCCGCTCGCGGAGGTCGTAGGTGACGACGTTGATGACATACTCCCCGGTCGCCTCGATATTGCGCAGGGTATCCTTCGGGGAGCCGTCGCGCGCGGTAGTCGGGGAGATGACCACGGACGGCGGGTTCGCCCCGCCGGCCATGAAGAAAGAGAACGGGGCGAGGTTCGGGACCCCCTCCGCGGAGACGGTGGAGACGAAGGCGATGGGCCGCGGCGCGACGCAGTGCAGCAGGAGGGCGTAGGCTTCGCGCGGCTCCATCTCGGATGGAAGAACGGTCCGGAAGGCGGCGGAGAGAGGTTCGTCAGAAGGCATGGAAGCGTTATACCTGGTAACGTGACTGCTCCGGCGTTGCCCGGTCCCGAAGTTGCGGCCCCGGAGTTGCCCGGCGGTTGAAACCGCGGGCTATCCGGAACAAAGTCCGCCTTCGCGAGCGAAGCTCCGCTTCGTCGGTGCGGACTCCGGTAGCGGTAACGGGTGCGGCAACCCGCGCAGGCGGGTTTCATTCCCCATAGACCGCGGTTTCAACCGCTGGGCAACTCCGGTGGACAACACCGACACGCTCCTCCTACCGCGGCTTCCAGGAGAAGGGGTAGCTGTCGTCTTCCAGGGCGGCGGCGGCTCTGGTCATGCGGAGCGGGCGGAAGGTATCCAGCATCACAGCCAGTTCTTCGGTGCGGGTCTTGCCCAAACTCGCCTCCACCGCGCCCGGCTGCGGGCCGTGGGGCAGGCCGGAAGGGTGCAGGGTGATGGAGCCCATCTCGACGCCCCGGCGGCTGGCGAAGTTGCCGTTCACGTAGTACAGCACCTCGTCGGAGTCGAGGTTGCTGTGGTTGTAGGGCACGGGGACCGCCTGCGGGTGGTAGTCGAGCATCCGCGGGACGAACGAGCAGACCACGAAGTTGTGCGCCTCGAACATCTGGTGCGTGGGCGGCGGCTGGTGGATCGAGCCGGTGACGGGCTCGAAGTCGTGTATGGAGATGGCCCACGGGTAGAGGTAGCCGTCCCAGCCCACGACATCCAGGGGGTGAAAGTCGTACTCGTACGCCGTCAGGCGGCCGCGCGCCTTGATGCGGACCTCGTAGCGCCCCCGCTCGTCGTGGAACTCCAGCGTCTCCGGCGCGCGGATGTCCCGTTCGCAGTACGGCGCGTGCTCCAGAAGCTGCCCGTACTCATTGCGGTAGCGGCGCGGCGGCTCGATGGTGCTGGCGGACGACTCGATCACCAGCATGGTAGTCTCCGCCGACTCCGCCACGACCCGGTAGATGGTGCCGCGTGGGATGATGAGGTAGTCGCCCTCGCGATAGGGCAGCGTGCCGAACATGGTTTCGAGGCGGCCGTGCCCGTGGTGGACGAACAGCAGGTCGTCGCCGTCGGCGTTTTTGTAGAAGTAGTCCATCGACGCGACGGGGCGGCACAGGCCCATCGACACGTCCTCGTTGACCAGAAGGGGGACGCGCCCGCTGACCGGGTCGCCGTGCGGGGCAAAGCCGGCGGTTTTGAGGTGCCGGTGGCGCAGCGGCTCGTCGCCGAGGACTTCGGGCTTCAGGTCTTTGAGGAACTCGTACCCCACAACCTGGGTCGGCAGGTTGGCGTGGTAGAGGATCGAAGCGATGCCGGAGAAGCCCTTTGTGCCGAAGACCTGTTCGGCGTACAGTTCGCCGTCGGGCTTGCGGAACTGCGTGTGCCGCTTGGGGGGCACCTGCCCGAGTCGTACGTAGTGCGCCATTGCTCGTACTCCAGAAGATTGGCCAAGATAGGCTGCGTTGTGCCGTGGGGTTGGTGTCGTGGACTGTTTCCGCCGTGGACTGAAGTCCCGGCTACCGTTGAGAAGCCCGCCTCCGCGGGCTCCGGTAAATGCAGACAGGTACCGGCGAGCGGTAGCCGCCCCCCGACCGATGCAGCCCGCGGAGGCGGGCTTGAATCAACGAAGCCGGGACTTCAGTCCACGGCAACCAACCTACGGCAACAACGCTGACCATGCCATCATAGCGGCGGCAAAGGCCGGAATAGGTATCTCTATTGTACCCGGCGCTGCGGGAGAGGGAGGACTGCTCCCGTTTCTGCAGCCGCTCCCCGTGAGCCCGATCCTGTCGATGCCCCAGTCCCCCCTTTCCCGGCGCTGCGGGAGAGGGGGGTGCCCGAAGGGCGGGGGGTGAGGGCCGCCCCCTACCCCAGCCGGTAGAACCGGAAGAAGTAGTGGTCGATGGGCAGGATCTCGACGGATTCGAAGCCGGCGGCGCGGGCATAGGCGCGCAGGGTGTCGGGACGCATGACGGTGCCGGTGCCCGCGGCGGGGGCGTCGGCCATGCCGACGGGCAGGCAGTGGAAGACGCTCCAGCCGTACATCATGGCCTCGACGCTGTCACCGGCGGGAGACGGGTCGAACTGCTCGCCTACGCGCTCGTCCATGACCAGGACTGTCCCGCCGTCGCCGGCGAGGCGGCGCATGGCCGTCAGAACGCGCACCGGGTCGGACATGTCGTGGACGCACTCGAACGCTGTCACGAGGTCGTAGGTCACCCCGTCCGCGAGGTCGGCGGCGTCCCGGCAGTGGAACTGGACGCGGTCCCCAAGGCCCGCCTCGCGAGCGTTGGCGCGGGCGAGATCGACCGACGCCTGGTCGAGGTCGAAGCCGTCCACGCGCACCTGGGGGTACGCCTGCGCCATGCCGATAGCGGACCATCCGCCACCGCAGCCTATGTCCGCAACGCGGGCCGGCGGGTTGCGCCGGAGGCGCGCGTCCACGTCCGGGAGCGCCGGCAGCCACTCCTGCCCGAGTTGCTGCAGGAATGCCGTCCGGTTCACGTCTGCCTGCCCTTCGCGCAGGTCGGCGCCGTACGCGGCGAACGGCACGCCGCCGCCGGTGCGGTACGCGTCCAGCAGGGACTCCATCGGGGTCAGGGCGCCCACGAGCAGGCGGGCCATCGGCGCCAGGTAGTTCAGGCTGTCCCGGTCGGTCAGGACCTCAGCGTGCGGGGCGGGCAGGACGAAGCGCCGCTCCCGCGGGCCGTCCTGCGGGTTGGGAACCTGGAGGATGCCCAGCACCGCCTGGTGCTCCAGCCACTCCCGGGCGTAGCGCTCGTGGGTGCCGGTGCGCCGCGCCAGCTCCGGCGCGGTAAGGGCCGCCGCCCCGGCGAGAGCGCGGTAGAAGCCCAGCCGCTCGCCGAGGTAGATGCCGAACACCTCGAAGGCGCCGTTGACCGCGCCGAGGACGCGCTCGGCGAAGGCATCGCGCTGGGCGTCATACGCCTCGGAGACGGCGGGGGCTTCGGGTGCCAGGGTGGTTGTGTTGCTCATGTGCTGCTCTCCTTGTTCTCGTGAGAGGAAGGTGGGTAATAGCCATCGTTCTTGCGCCACGGCGCAGCCACAGTCGGCGTACAGGTGCCCCCACTAAGGGTGCCGTAGAGTTCGGTGCGGGCGCGTCCTTCGAGACGCGCCCGCTTCTGTGTGCTCTTTCTGATTCTCGATAATGCCGTGTGATCTCCGTCGGTGATCTCCCTATCTTGTCCTGACCCGGGTCAGGGACGCGCCTCCAGGATCAGGTTGAACGGGGTCTGGACGGCGCAGCGGATGCGGGTGAATCCGGCCTCCTCCAGTACCGCCCGCAGGCGCGCCTGCCCGGCCTGCGCCCCCAGCGCCAGCCCGACCTCCTGCGCCTTGGACGTCGGCGTGCAGATCAGGGTGGACGAGGCGTAGCCGAGGCGGCCCATGGGGGTCAGGTTGTCCTCGACCCGGTCGTTGGCGAACGGCTCCACGATCATCAGGACGCCGTCCGGCGCGAGCGTTTCCCGCACGTGCCGCGCCGCGCCGACCGGGTCGCCCATGTCGTGCAGGGCGTCGAACATGGTCACCAGGTCGTAGCCGGTCCCCGGGTAGCTCTTGGCGCTCGCGGTCTCGAACCGCACGCGCCCGGCGTCCAGACCCGCCTCCGCCGCACGCTCCCGCGCCTGCTGCACGGACGGCTCGTGGAAGTCGAACCCGGTGAACTCCGCCTCCGGGAACGCCTGCGCCATGAGAACGGTGGACCACCCGTGGCCGCAGCCAACGTCCGCGACCTTCGCCCCGCCCGCCCGCAGCGCCGCCTCCACCCCGTCCAGGGCGGGGATCCAGTTCCCGGTCAGGTTCGCGGCGTACGCCGTGCGGAAGAACCTCGCGACGCCATGGCAGACGCAGGCGTGGTGGTCACCCCAGCCGATGCCCCCGCCGGTCCGGAAGGCGATTTCGTTGTTGTGCAGCCCGCGGACCACCCCCTCCAGCATGTCGAACATGCCCGCGAGGAACACCGGGCTGTCCTCCCAGGCCAGGACCATCGCCTGCTCGTCCGGCAGGGTGAACGCCCCGGTCGCGGGATCGTACTCCGCGTAGCCGCTCGCGGCCATGGCGCAGAGCCACTCGCGGACGTACCGCTCGTCGGTCTGCGTCTTCGCCGCCAGTTCGTCCGGCAGGAGCGCGCCCGCGCCCGCCATCGCCTTGAAGAGTCCCAGCCGATCCCCCAGGAGGATCAGGGGGGCGGTGAACACGGCCCCCGCCTCCTCCACCATCTTGCCGACGAACGCGTGCAGTTTCTCCTCGTTAATCGCCATTATTTTGTGGCCTCCCTTTCTTTCCGGCCCGCGAGGCGGGCCTGACGCCGTGCTTGCATCTGTGGTTTGAGTGTAGGCTGGGGCGTGGCACGCGACCGCTGGCTCGGGTCGCATATTACGCCAGACGGAGTATCTGTCTGCCGACATGACCGGCGACGGGGAGGCGTCCCTGTCTAAAGTCAGTGCCGGAGCCGTCGCCCCATCACCGCCGCCGTGGACTGAAGTCCCGGCTTCTGTGATTCAAGCCCGCCTCCGCGGGCTC
>CALEKU010000053.1 GCA_937902745.1 uncultured Armatimonadota bacterium | reverse complement strand
TTCTGCACCGCCCCGAGACTGACGAACTTCCAGCCGTGGTCCTCGTCGGTCGGCGACACATACTCCGAGTCGCCGCGCAGGTCCTCCACACCGACGTTCTCGATCCGCCCGGGGAACGCATACTTGTAGACGACGCCCGGCCCCATGTCCTTCTCGAACGCGTTGCACAGCGGCGCGTCCACGGTGATCGCGTTGCCCTCGATGCGGGTGATAACCCGGTCGAACAGCAGGTCCTTCGACCCCGGCTTCCACTGCACCGTGGACTTGTCCTTCGCGATCGGGATACGGTCCATCCCGATCGCCCGTATCCACTCCGCCGTGCTCAGGCGCCGCACGATCACTGCGTCCCCGACCTTGAAGGGCGACGCATCCGCCACGTGGAACGTCCGCGCGCCCACCGGCACGTACGCATCCGTGATGTCGCGGCGGGTGCCCGGCACCTCCTTTGCCTCGCCCTCCCCGCCGACCTGCACCAGCGAGCGCTGCCCCTTGCCCGTCGCCACCAGCACCGTGCCGTCCGCGCCCTCACCCTCGCCGCGCAGCACGACCCCGCCGGCGCGCAGGCGCAGCACGCCCCGCACCGGGTACACCCCGCGCTTCAGCAGCACCGCCCCCCGGAGCCCGCGCGCGTCCGGCGGGAGTTTGCCGACCGCGTCGAGCGCCGCCTGTAGCGCCGGCCCCGCGTCCTCCCCCTTCGGCAGCGGCGCGACCGTCGCCCGCACCGGGATACTCCCCGGCTCCGGCAGCGGCGCATCCCCGCCCCGGTACCCAACATTCGAGAAGTCCGGCACGCGATTTCCCCGCGCGTCCGCCGCATACACAAGCCGCCCGTCCCCGCCCACCGACACCGAAGAAGGGGACTGCTGGCTCCGCCGCGGGGCCGCCGCGGCCGCCCCCGCGAGGGAGGCGCCGGTGGCAGCCAGAAGGACGGCGCGACGCGAATATCTGCTCACTGGTTGTCCCACAGGTTGTTCGGGTCCCCCTTGTCGTAGCCGCGCGGCATCGGGCCCAGCAGCGTTTCCATTTTGTACCACTTGGCGTGCCCGTCGCAGAACGCCATGTTCGCGCCGCCGTTGTGGTAGGGGACCGGCCGGCGGAACCAACTCGCCGTGGCGGAGTAGCGCTGGCTCTCGTAGTAGCGGCTCACGCTCCCCGTGTCCGCACTGGCCGGGGGAGTCCACGTGTACGGCCCAATCATGTTCCAGTCCGTGTTGTTGGTAGCATATTTGGCCCAGGTCCCCGGGGCCAGATAGTCGCTGCTGGGGCCGAGCGTGGCATTGTTGAGCTGCGCGGTGTCCCCGAGCATCACCAGACCCGCCGGGGCGACCAGTTGCGCCAGCGCTACCGAAGGCGTGGCGTTTGGGGTGCTCGCCAGATCCGTGAACGCGATCAGGCTGTGGTTGAAGCCATAGTTCGTGCGGTTGTCCACATCCTGCGGCACTGGGAACTGGCTGGACGGGCAGTCGCGCACCAGCAGGTTCTTGATATACGGCGCGATGTCGCGATACCAGCGCGTGGATGTGTTGCCCGACCCATTGTTCAACCCGCCCAACGGCAGCGTTTCGTCATAGTCCTGGGCGTACATCATCACCCCCAGCCCGAGCTACTTGACATTGGAAAGGCACGATGTCTGCCGCGCCTTCTCCCGAGCTGAGGCGAAGACCGGGAAGAGAATCGCAGCGAGAATTGCAATAACCGCGATGACGACGAGAAGCTCAATCAGCGTGAATGCCATCTGGAAACGGTGCGTGCGGAACATCATTGTTAGGTATCCTTCTTAACATTAACGACAGTCAGGATTCGGATACGGCAGTGGCAGCGGTCGAGCCGCGGACGATCAGCGAACCGGGCAGACGGCGCACCTGCGGTGGCAGGTCCGGTGAGCGCAGGCGCAGCAGCAGCAGGTCGGCGGCCTCCACGGCCAGATGGGCGAACGGGTGGACCACCGTGGTCAGCGGCGGGTCCAGCAGCGACGCATACACCGCGTCGTCAAAACCGACCACAGACACCGCGCCCGGCACCGTCACCCCTTCACGGCGCAGTATCTTCAGGACCGACCCTGCCAGGTAGTCGTTGTAACAGAACAGGGCGGTCAGGGGCGCCTCACCGCCCGAAAAGCGTGCCGGGAAGTCCGGCAGATTCCGTGCCACCGCCTCCTCGCTCGGGTAGTCCACGTACGCGACCCAATCGGCGTCGAAGGTCGCTCCCCGCTGCTCCCAGACCGACATTAAACCGCGCAGACGCTTCTCGCTCGCCAGCGGGTTCGTCCGGCTCCCCAGGAACCCCACCCGACGGTGTCCCAGGTCCCACAGGTGTTCACCCGCCGCGCGGCCCCCGTCCTCGCTATCCACACTCACCTGCCACTGGCCCGCCGCCTCCGGCACCTCTCCAATGAAGACGCGGGGCAGATCCCCGACCTCCGCCGCCTCCGGCTCATCGCGGGAGCCCACAAACAGGGCCGCGTCCACCTCCTGCCGGTGGTACAGGTCGCGGGCGATCTCGCACGCCTGCCGGTCATCCGACACCGCGTGCAGCAGAATGTGGTGCTCCCGCTGCCCGAGCAGGCGGCACAACTCCAGCGTCAGGTTCTGGAAAACAGAGTAGGGGTTAGCGCGGGTGAAAACGGCCACGCGCTCCAGCAGAGGGCGCCGCGTGCGCAGGCGCTCCAATGGGTAGCCCATCTCGCGGGCCGCCTCCCACACCTGCCGCCGCGTCCGCTCGGTGACAAACCCGGCGGGCCGCCGCCCCGTCAGCGCACTCGAAACCGTCGCGATCGACAGGTTTAGCCGCGCCGCAATATCGCGCACCGTCACCCGCCCCGCCGCCGCCGCCTGGGCCGCACTACGATTCTGTCCGCGGCTCACGTCCGGCCTCATCGCCATTTTGTTCAGTGAACATCTTGCTGCGACAGTACCCCGGGTTCCCAAACGGTGTCAAGAAAACAAAACAGGCTGGCGTGGCCGCCGCCCCGCGGTCGCCGTCGGATGGGTGCCGTCGAATGAATTTGCGGCTTAGGTTAAGAAGCCCGCCTCCGCGGGCTAACGCCATCAGGGGGGGCTACGGATTACCCGTACCCGCATCTCGAGCGACGAAGTCGGCGCAGGCCAACTTCTTAACGTAAGCCGCGAATTCATTCGACGGCGCCGATGCGGCTGCAAACACCCATGGCGACCAACAGGCCCGCGGCGATAGGTCTCACCCTCCTTCGCTTGCGAGGGAGGGGGCGGGGGGTGGGTGCCTCCCCTCTCTCCCGCAGCGCCGGGAGAGGGGGGGGCCGAAGGGCGGGGGGTGAGGGCTCCGAGCGTCACGGCGACCAATCACTCCGCCGCCGACACCTCATAAATCACCACGTCCCCATTCTGGTACACCTCCCGCAGATACGGCGGCGGTCCCGCTGTCGGCCACAGCGCCGGCTCGAACAGCGGCCCACCCGTCGCCGGGTTCGTCAGAACCTCCCCCTGCGGGTCGCGCGGCGGACCCTCCGCCAGCCCGTTCGCATACAGCACGTACCGGATTCCCGCCTCCCGCAGCAGCTCCTCCCGCGCCGCGTCCGGCGTATCCGCCCGGAAGAACTGCCGCCCGCGCGGCAGCTTCTCCTTCTCGTACGCCGCCGTCTCGCTCCAGTGGCCGTTGTAAACCACGTTTCCCGCGATCGCCGGCACGTACGTCGAAAGGAACGGCATCAGCGGGAAGCCCGGGAACCGCAGGTGCGAACCCGGGTCCGGCGACACCAGCACCACGTCCGAGCGCTTCGTATTCTCCCGCAGCCACGCCAGCGCGTCCCACTCGCCCTGCGTCAGGTACGGCCGCAGGTGCGTCGAGCCGACATTCGCCTGGAGGCGCGAAACGTCCGTCATCAGGAACAGCAGGTTCGACGGCGCCGTCACCAGCACCAGGAAGAACGCCGCGATGCCCGGCAACTTGCCCGAAAGCCGCTCCGTCAGCGCCGCCCCGGCCGCCCCCGCCAGCAGGCACAGCGGCAGGTGCGCCCCCATCAGCAGCTTTCGCTGGAACGACACCGGCACGTACGCCACCGCAATCGCGACCACGCCCCACACCAGCAGCAGGCGTAGCGCGTCCGGCCCCGAATACTTCGCCCGCGCCCCCGGCAGCGCCGCCCCCAGCGCCGCCAGCACCAGCACCAGCCCGTAGCCCATCAGCACCCACGGCAGCCCCGCCGAGTACGTGAACGATGCGAACGCCCGCGCGGCGAACACCGGCTCGAACCGCAGGGCGTAGTACGTGTAGGCCGTGGTCGGCAGCATCGCCAGCCCCAACAGGATCAGGCGCAGCCAGCCTCGCCCGTCCCCCTTGCGTGCCCCCACGTCCGTCAGCACACGATACCCCGCCGCCAGTGCGAAGAGCTGGATCACATCGTACGAGTGGAAGTTGCCCAGCAGGAAGCCCGCCGTCATGCCTGGCCACAGGTCCGCCACCCGCCCGCTCCGCTCCGCCTTCAGGAAGGCGGTCACGAACACCGCCATCAGCGCCAGCGCCGCCGTGAACAGCGGCGTAAAGTACAGCGACAGGAACGTGAGCGCTTCCGGCTGCCACAGGTCCACCGGCTGCTCGAACGCCCGCGACGGGTCATACCCCCCGCCGAGCCACCCCAGCCCCGCCGAGAAGCACGCCAGCGCGAACGCCACCCGGCGCGCCCGCTCGTCCGCGAGCGCGTGGTGGATCAGCCGCGCCACCGCCCACAGCAGCAGCCCGCCGCACACCACCCGGGCCACGTGGTACACCGCCACCGGCGCCAGCCCTGTCACCCGGGCGAGGTTGCCGAGCAGCAGGAAGAAGAGGTTAAAGACGATGCCCTTCTGCGGCTCCGTGGTGAAGCGGTTGAACTGGAAGAACACCCCCTCGGACGCCTGCCGTATCCACGTCAGATACACCGCCGCGTCGTCGATGTTGTGCGTCAGCCCCGAGTACACATGCCCCGGCGGCGTGTTCATCGCCCCGTACAGGTAGGGCAAAGAAGCCAGCGCCAGCGCCAGCGCCCCCACCACCCAGTAAAAGGTACCGCTTCCACCCCTCCCCCCATTATTGGGGGGAGGGGCAGGGGAGGGGGGCCTCCGTTCCTGCTCACTCACCTTCCACCACCGTCAGCCGCACCGTAAAGACCCGCGTTTCGCCCGGCGCGATCTGCTGAAGCCGCCCCGCCGCCCGCTCGGCCATCCGGCCCAGCACCCGGCAGTTCGCCGGCTCGATGCCGCACACGTACTCTCCGCGGCCCATCATTTTCCACTCGGTGAGGTGGGGCAGCGCCGCCTTGTCATAAGACACCCGCACCCCCAGGTTCCGTGCCCGGTTCGCCAGCAGCACATGCGCGAACCCGTCCGCGTCCGCCACCGGCTCGTGGAAGAAGCACTGCTCCGCATACCCCGGCGTCGGCGCCTCCAGCCGCAGGGCGTCGGCCAGCCCCGGCTCCGCCACCGCGTCCCGCGGCTCCGGCGCCCGCGCCGCCTCATACGAAATCTCCGTGTCCTCGCTCACCAGCGGCCACCCGAAGTTCAGGTGGTACAGCAGCATCAGGGGAACGCTCTCGAACCCCAGGTTCTCCACCGTGTCCGTGATGGTCAGCGACGTCCCCCCCAGCGGCGCCGTGATGCGCCGCGTCAGGCGGACGTTCTCCGCGAAGACGCGCGCCTCGCGCATCTCACCGATTACCGTGATCGTCGCCTCGTCGCCATCCCACTCCGTCCAGGCGTTCGTCGCCTCGGCGGGGGAGTGCGACAGGTACCCGTGGATGCCCAGCGGCTCCGGCTCCCCGCCCGGCGCGTCGGCGTCCACGTTCGCCGCCCCCGCGTTCATCAGCCCGCAGCCGGTCAGCAGACCGCCGTGGAACGTCCGCAGCCATCCGCGCCCCTGCGGGTCGAACGCATGCGGGTGCGCCGCGCCGGTGGACGACGCCCACGCCAGCGGCACCCCCTTGAACGACGCCTGCCCAATGTCCATCCCACGCGAAAACAGCACCGTGAAGTCGAGGCCGCCGCCCGTGCGGACCCGCGCCGCGCGCACGCCCCCCGCCACGCCCTCGTCGTAGGTGAATCGTTCGGCGCCTGCTACCTGCGCCAGGTCGCCAACCCGCTCCAGAAGCTCCCGCTTCGTCCATTCGCGCCCGAAAAGCCTTGCCATGCCCCGATTATAGCCGGGACGCCCGAGGAAACGCTAAATCTTTCAAATCTCCCCTTCCTTTACCGTCCGGAGGACGGCCGGCCCGAAGGGCCTATAGACGTGGGTTTTCAACCCGCGGCACATTCGGATCCGCGGCAACCAACCACCCGCGGCACAAACCACCCCGCGGATTCACACCGGCGAGCCCATCAGCGTAGGCTACAATGAATCCCGAGGAGGAGGACACCAAGAATGATTGACACCGCTCCCGAGGAGCACGACCCGCCCACGCACCTGTGGCTGGTGCGCCACGGGCAGGCCGTGGTGAACGTCCAGCCCATCGTCGGCGGCCCGAAGGGCGACACCGGCCTGACCGAACTCGGTGTGCGACAGGCCGAGCGGCTGCGTGATCGGCTGGCCCGGAGCGGCGAGATCAAGCCCGACGTCCTGATCGCCAGCACCCTGCCGCGCGCCCGCCAGACTGCCGAGATCATCGCGCCCGCCTTCGGCGAAGGCTTTCCCATCCTCTTCGACGACGATGTGCAGGAGTTGCGCGTCGGCCCCGAGGCCGACGGCCTCTCCGTGGACGAATTCACCCGCCGCTTTGGCAGAGTGGACCTGCGCGCCGACCCGTTTGCCCGCGTGGACCCTGGCGGAGAGTCCTGGGCCCTGTTCGCCCTGCGCGTCTGTACCGCGCTTGACCGCATCGCCCGCGAGCAGGCGGGCAAGACCGTTGTGGTGGTCTGCCACGGCGGCGTCATCGACGTTGCGTTCCTCCACTTCTTCGGCATGGCCACCAACGCCCTGCCGGCCGTGTCCCTGTACACCCGCAACTGTTCGCTGACGCACTGGGTGCGCCTGTGGGACCACAAGGCGATGCGCTGGCGCCTCATGGGCTACAACGACACCGCCCATTACCCCGACCCCGACACCGGAATCCCGCCCGGTTGACCCCCGGTTTCGCCCTTTGTTATACTGAGGGGACGCCCTGCTGTCGGATTCTCCCCGGCAGGGAGACTCCCCGAAGGAGTGGCACACCAGAATGGCTTCCTACGTCCCTCAGAAGAGCGACAGATTCACGTTCGGCCTATGGACCATGGGCAACGCGGGCCGGGACCCGTTCGGCGACGTCGTTCGGCAGGGCTTCACGCCCGTCGAGATGTGCGAAGTGCTGGGCAAGATCGGCGCCTACGGCATCAACTTCCACGACAACGACCTGATCCCGTTCGGCGCCTCCGCCGCCGAGCAGGACCGCATCGTCAAGGAGTTCAAGCAGGCGCTCAGCGACAACGGGCTGGTTGTGCCGATGGCCACCACCAACCTCTTCTTCCACCCGGTCTTCAAGGACGGCGCCTTCACCAGTAACGACCCCGCCGTGCGCGCCTTCGCCTACCAGAAGGTCATGCGCTCCATGGATGTGGGCTACGACCTCGGCGCACGCACCTATGTCTTCTGGGGCGGCCGTGAGGGCGCGGAGGTGGACGCCGGCAAGGACGCCGTGACCGCCGTCAAGCGGATGCGCGACGCCATCGACTTCTTCTGCGACTATGCCAAGTCCCAGGGCTACGACTACCGGTTCGCCCTGGAGGCCAAGCCCAACGAGCCCCGCGGCGACATCTACCTGCCCACCACCGGCGCTATGCTCGGCTTCATCGAGACGCTCAAGTACCCGGAGATGGTCGGGGTCAACCCGGAGGTGGCGCACGAAACGATGGCGGGCCTGAACTTCTACCATGCCGTCGCGCAGGCGCTGGAGGCAGGCAAGCTCTTCCACATCGACCTCAACTCCCAGAAGCCCGGCCGCTTCGACCAGGACCTGCGCTTCGGGCAGGAGGATGCCAAAAACGCCTTCTTCCTGGTGCGGATGCTGGAGAATTACGGCTACGACGGCCCGCTGCACTTCGACGCCCACGCGCTGCGCACCGCCGACCGCGACGATGTGATCGAGTTCGCGAAGGGGTGTATGCGCTCGTACCTCATCCTGAAGGAGAAGGCCGCGCAGTTCGACGCCGACCCGGAGGTACAGGAACTGCTGGCGCAGCTCCAGCCTACCGACGCCGACACCGAGGCGCTGCTCTCCGGCTTCACCACCGATAAGGCCAACGCCCTGAAGGGCCGCGCCTTCGATGCGGACGCGCTCGCCGCCCGCTCACTGCCCTATGAGCGCCTTGACCAGAAAGTCTTCGACATCCTCATGGGGGTGTAAGCGCCCCTCCCGCCGCCCCCCCGCCCCCTGCTGCTACAGCAGGGGAGCGGGCACGGGGCCCGGGATGAACCGCCGCCGGTCGGAACCCACGGCTGTCGGCGGCGCTGCCTCCGAACGCCCCCGCGGCCGGAGCGGGCCTATCGCCCCCGAACCCGCGGTCCAACCCGCGGCTCTCATAGCCGCAGTCCTTGTCGCCGCAACCCTCGTCCTGCCTGCCGACCCCGCCTTCGCTGTGCAGCCTCCGCCGCGCGCTGCCGCGGCCTCTGCTGCGACGGCTGC
>CALEKU010000052.1 GCA_937902745.1 uncultured Armatimonadota bacterium | reverse complement strand
CGGCGGCGGCGGGCGCGGCGCGCTCTTCGGGGTCGGCCGCCCGCCCGGCGGCGGCGACGGCCCGCTGCACGTGGTCTACGTGATCGACGTTTCGCTGAGCATGGAGGACCTGGACAAGATCGGCGTCGCCCGCGCGGCACTACAGGAAGCGCTCTCCGGCCTCACCCCTGCCGACTCGTTCAACATCGTCCCGTTCGACGGGAAGGCGCACCCGCTCTGGGACGCACCCCGCCCCGCCACCCCCGAAAACCTCAATGCCGCCCGCCGGTTCGTGGACGCCCTGCGGCTCGGCGAGGGGACGAACCTGGGCGCGGGCCTGGAGAAGGCGCTGGCTGCCGCGCCGCTCACGCAGGTCTACCTCCTCTCGGACGGCCACCCGACCGTGGGCATCACGGACGACCGGCGCCTCTGGGAGGCGGCGAAAGCGTGGAACGTCCACCGGGCGAAGATCGAGGCCATCGGCATCGGGTTCGGCCAGGCGTTCGAGGGGGTCAACCTGCTCAAGCGCATCGCGGGCGAGAGCGGCGGCACGTTCGAGTTCATCGACGTGCGCCGCGCCCGGGAACGTCGTTCCAGAGCTGCTGCCGCCGTGGACTGAAGTCCCGGCTTCCGTGATTCAAGCCCGCCTTCGCGGGCTCCAGATGTCGAGATGCAGTTACGGCTTATCCGTAGCAGCGTCGTCTACTGGAGCCCGCGAAGGCGGGCTTGAATCACGGAAGCCGGGACTTCAGTCCACGGCGACCACTAGCCGCGAATTCATTCGACGGCGCGGACGGACTGCGACCCACCGGCGGCTTCAGTCGACGGCGGCGGCTTCGGTCGACGGTGCCATCCCCTCTGCCAGGCGGCGGAGGTGCCAGACGTTGACGCGGTGCATGGACTCGGCCTCCGGCGTCTCCACGATGACCGGGGTGCCCTCGGGGATGCGCGGGTCGGAGAGAAAGGCGGCAAAGCCCACGTTCCCGATGGTGCCGCCGCCGATGTGCGCGTGCCGGTCGGTGTGCGACCCCAGTCCCTTCACCGCGTCGTTCGCGTGGATGCAGCACAGCCGCTCGAACCCGACGTTCCGCTCGAAGTCGTCCCAGGTCGCCCGCGCGGTCTCGGCGGTGCGCAGGTCGTAGCCCGCCACGAAGATGTGGCAGGTGTCCAGACAGACGGAGATACGATCCGGTCGCTCCAGCCGCTCCAGAATCTGCGGGAAGTGCGCGAACGTGCCGCCCAGACAGGTCCCCTGCCCTGCCGTGGTCTCCAGCGCCACCCGTACCCGGCAGTCCGGCAGTTGTGCATGCAGCCAGTTCAGCGACTCGGCGAGCTTCGCGATGCCCGCCTCCTCGCCCGCGCCGGTGTGCGCGCCCATGTGGGTCACCACGTAATCCAGCCCCAGCGCCTCCGCCCGCTCCATCTCGCGTAGGAAGGCGTTGCGGCTCTTGGTCAGCAGCGCCTCGTCCTGCGTCGCGAGGTTGATGAGGTACGAGTCGTGGGCGATGAGCGGGTGGATGCCGGTCTTCTCCACCGCGCGCCGGAACGCCCGCACGGCCTCGGGCTTGATCTCCGGCGCGTTCCACTGGCGGGGCGATGCCGTAAAGAGTTGCACGGCGTCGCACCCGATCCGGTAGCCGCTGAGAACCGCCTTGTACAGCCCCCCGGCGGTCGGCATGTGCGCCCCGAAGCGTAGGCGGGGCATGGCTAAGCGTCCTTGCGCGGCGGCAGTTCCCGCAGCAGGTTCGCCATCTCGATGGCAGCCCCGGCGGCCTCCGCGCCCTTATTGCCCGCCTTGGTGCCCGCCCGCTCAATCGCCTGCTCGATACTGTCCGTGGTCAGGATGCCAAAGGTAACGGGCACCCCGGAGGACATCATAGCCTGGGCGATCCCCTTGCTGCACTCCGCTGCAATGTAGTCGAAGTGCGGCGTGGACCCGCGGATCAGGCAGCCCAGACAGATGACCACATCGTAGCGCCCGGAGTGGGCGAGGCGCTGCGCCACCAACGGCACCTCGAACGTGCCCGGGACGCGCGCCACATCCACGGCCCCGTCGGTGTCCACGCCGTGGCGCTTCAGCGTGTCCAGCGCGCCCTCCAGCAGGCGCTCGGTGATAAAAGCGTTCCAGCGCGACACCACGACGCCCACGCGCAGCCCGGTCGCGACGAGATTTCCCTCAAAGAAGTTCGGCATAACACCTTCACGTTCGCTCCCGGGCGCGCGGTCTCCTGCGTCGTTTCGGCCCGCGCTACAGCGCCTCGGCAGCGGACTCCACCGCGGGCTGCAGCACCTCGGCCGCCCACCGCCGCAGGGTCGTGGGCGTGGTCGTCTCCGGCGTACGCGGTTCCGCGGGCTCCAGCCCGTTCGAGAAGCCGTCGGACATCTCCTGGTAGGCCCGGACCACCGCCTCGCTGGCGCCCATGCCCAGGAACACCTCCCGCGCCTCCTCCGGGCTGATCCGCACGTGGCGCACTGGTCGCCCGAGCGCCGCTCCGATCTCATCCGCGGCCTCATCGAAGGTGAGGTTCTTCGGCCCGTGGATGCCCCGGTACGAGACGCCCGCCCAAGAGCGGTCGCGCAGACGCTGCGCAGCGACCTCCGCGATGTCGCGCGTCGCCACCATCGGCAGCGAAGCCGTGTTGTTCGCGGTGTCGAAGATGGTGTTCGCCTGGGCGATGCTCTGCACGTGCGCCAGGTAATTCTCGAAGAAGTAGCCCGGCCGCAGGTGCGTCACGGCGGCGCCCGTATCGTTTAGCGCGTTCTCCACGAGTTGCAGAAGCGACACCGGCCCCAGGCCCTGCGCCCGGTGCGCCCCAGCGCTCGAAAGGTTCACCACGCGCCGCACGCCACCGCGCTCCACCGCCGCCCGCGCGCTCCGCGCCATCGTCTCATACCACGCGCGGACGTCCTGCGCGGCGAAGTCGTTGGGCGTGAGCCAGAACAGGGACTCTGCCCCCTCCACCGCCCGCGCCACGAAGTCGGCGTCGGCCAGGTCCCCCACCCTCACCTCTGTCCTCTCACGCACGCCCGCGTCCAGCCGCTCCGGGCGCCGCGCCAGAAGAATCAGGCCCTCGCCCGCGTCCAGAAGGTGGCGCACCAACGCGCCGCCGATGTTTCCCGTGGGTGTTGCCACAACGATCTTGCTGCTCATGGTCTTTCCATTCCTTCCGCGCCGTGCCGGCGTCACGGGTATGGTACGCGACGCCTTTCAGACGTACAATGACCGAAACGCCGATTTTCTTGCGCGATCGTCCGAAAGGAAGCGCCCTATGGACCCGCTGGCAGACGTACTGCAAACGCTGCTCCTGCGCAGCCTGGTGCTGTATCGGGGGCGGATGACACCTCCCTGGGGCATACGGTTCGGCACCAGCCCCGTGTGGCCGTCGCAGGAGGCATCCTTCCATGTCATCACACGCGGGCGCTGTCTGATGGACGTGGACGGTCAGGCGGAGACGATTCCGCTGGAAGCGGGTGACCTCGTGGTGCTGCCGCACGGCCACGGGCACAGCCTGCGGGACGCGTACGCGACGCCGGTCCTCCCCCTGGAGGCGCTACAGCCAGAGCGCCACACGGACGGGGACGGGGTGACACACTTCGGAAGCGGCGACCGCAGCGCGGCGGACGCGGCGGCGGAGATGGTCTGCGGCACCTTCTTCTTCCGCGACGCGGGTCCCGAGGGGACAGCCAAAACCCTCCCCAATCCCCTGCGCGCCGCCCTTCCCCCGGTGCTGCTGGTGCGCGGCGAGGGCGGACGCCCGGCGGCATGGCTGGCGGCAACGCTGGATCTGCTGCTATGCGAGGTGAGCCACAACGAGCCGGGCGCACAGACCGTGATGAGCCGCCTGGCAGATGTCCTCTTCATCCAGACCGTGCGCGCCTTCCTCACCGCCGAGTGCGACAGCACCGCGGCCGGTCGGGGTGGAAACTGGCTGCGGGCGCTGGCGGACCGGCAGATCGGTCCCGCGATGGCGGCAATCCATCGGGACCCGGGGGCGGAGTGGACGGTGGAGGCGCTAGCGCGGGCAGCGGGCCTGTCGCGCTCGGCATTCGCCGAGCGCTTCGCCCGCCTCGTGGGCGAGCCGCCGCTACGCTATGTCACCCGCTGGCGCCTTTACACCGCCGCACGGCTTCTGGATAGCGGCGGCAGCGGGGCGGGGCGCCGCGAGCGTGGGGTTGGCGCCGGTGCCGGTCCCACGCTCGCAGAGGTCGCGGCGCGGGTCGGCTACGCATCCGAGGCGGCCTTTAGCAACGCCTTCAAGCGGTGGACCGGCGTGGCGCCGGGCGCCTACCGGCGGGGGGAGCCGCACAACAAAAACAACGGCGGCGCGGGGGCTTCCGCCCTCCGCGCCGCCTGATGGGGTTCGCCGGTGAGACCGCGGCCTTAGCGGCCGGCGGGCTTCGGAGCGGCGGGCCGGGCGCCGCCGCCCTGCTGCCTCTGCTGCTGCATCTGCTGCATCTTCGCGCGCTGCTCCGGCGTCGCCGTCTCCATCAGCGCGTTCGTGAGTTTGCTGGTCATCTCACGCAGGAGGGGCATCGCCTCAGCCTGGGCCTTCTGCTTCTTGTCGTCGGGGAGTGTGACGCCCGGCTTGATGCCGTACTTCTTCTCGATCGCCTGAAGCTTGGGCATGTAAGCGGACAGAATGGTCTTCTGCTTCGCCTGGAACTTCTTCACCTGAGCGTCGCTGAAGCCCAGTTGGGCCTTCATCGTCTGGCTCTGGGCCGCCAGTTGCTTCTCGTCCGGCATCTTCGCCTGCGCCCAGGCCGCGTTCTGCGAGGCGCCGATCGCGAGGGCAACGGCCGCTGCCGCTATGGCCGCCGTCTGGCGGCACCACCGGGAAAACGTCATATCAGGGCTCCTTACCCGTCGTCGCGGGCAGCGCCCGCACCTGGAGCGGCTCCACCTTCGGATTCCTTACGGAGCCACCACTTACAGCATACCACTAACACGGGCACAAGAGCCGGTTTGCGGCGTGATTGCCTTTCCGATATACTTTGTAACGGCCCGGCGGTCGGACATCGCCGGGTCTTCTTTTGAAAGGGACTATGCTCCTATGCGCGAGGGAATTCACCCGGAATACAGGCATGTGATTTTTAAGGACGCGTCGTCGGATTTTGCGATCCTGACCCGCTCCACGATGAAAAGCGACAAGACGATGACCTGGTCGGACGGCAAGGAGTACCCGCTCGTAACCGTCGAAATCACCAGCGACACGCACCCGTTCTTCACCGGTAAGCAGAAGATCGTGGACACGGAAGGCCGCGTCGAGAAGTTCATGCAGAAGTACGGCATGAAATCGGGCGCGAAGAAGTAGCGAATTCGAGAAAGGCTGGTTGCGGTGTCCGACGCAGGAACGAGCGCGGCAAAGCAGCAGCAGCCGTTGTACGGGGGCCAGGCAGTCATCGAAGGGGTGATGATGCGCGGCCCCCGTCACTTTGCGGTCGCCTGCCGCCGGGCCACCGGCGAGATCGCGATTACCCGCGAAGAGGTCCCCAAAAGCCTGCGCCCCTCCTGGCAGAAGCTTCCCTTCCTGCGGGGCGCCTTTGCGCTCGTGGACTCGATGGCGCTTGGCACGAAAGCCCTGTTCTGGGCCGCCAAGATCGCCGAACAGGACATCCCGAAGTCCGAGGATAAGAAGGCGGTTCGCCGGGCCGAGGAGATGGTCGGCCCCGCGCTCGGTACCGCGGCGGCAGCGCGCGACCCGGTTCCCGCGGAGGCCCCTGCGAAGTCGAGCCGCGTTTCGGAGGTCGCCATCGGCGGGGCGCTGGTCTTCGGCCTGCTGATCGCCATCGGCCTGTTCAAGGTACTGCCGCAGCTCTTTCTAGAGTCCATCAAGTTGTCGGGCGTTGAGGAGCGGTGGAAGCTGGGCCTGCTGGACACCGGCCTGCGCTTCACCATCTTCTTCAGCTACATCGGCCTGGTTTCGCGCATGACGCACGTCCGACGCGTCTTCGAGTACCACGGCGCCGAGCACAAGGTCATCAACGCGCTGGAGGCGGGCGGCCCGCTGACTGTCGCGGCGGCGGCGGCGCAGTCGCGTCTGCACCCGCGCTGCGGCACATCGTTCATCGTTATTGTGCTGCTGCTCTCGGTGCTGGCCACGTCGTTCTTCTATGGTCTGCCGGCCTGGCAGCGCATCCCGATCGGCATTGTGATGCTGTTCCCGGTCGCCGGGGTCGCCTTCGAACTGCTGCGGCTCGCCGGCAAGTACCGGGGCAACCCGATTGCGGACATCCTTTCGCGCCCCGGCATGTGGACGCAGCTCATGACCACGCGTGAGCCGGACGACAAGCAGTTGGAGGTCGCTCTGGCCTCGCTGCGGTCGGTCCTGGTGGCTGAGGGCGACCCGCGCGCCGGTGCCGAGGCGGAAGCGCCCCCGAAGGACGCCGCCACCACCCTGGCGTAAGAGATTGAACCGGCAAGACGCCAAGGACGCAGAGACTTGGCGCTCTTGGCGTCTTGCCGGTTAGAAACCATAACAAAACCATGTTCGAAAAACTGTTGGAGGTCGAGCAGCGGTACGAGGCGCTGACGGCCCAGATGTACGACCCCAATATGGCCCCGGCGACGCTGGTTGCTGTGATGCGCGAGCACGCTTCCCTGACCCCCCTGATTGACAAGCTGCGGGAGTACAAGGAGGTCAAGAAGGGCATCGAAGACGCCGAGGCGATGCTGTCGGACCCGGAGATGAAGGAGCTGGCCCAGGCGGAACTGGACGCCCTGAAGCCGCGCGTCGCCCCGCTGGAGGCGGAGCTGAAGGTGATGCTCCTGCCGAAGGACCCGGCGGACGAGAAGGACGTCATCATGGAGTTCCGCCCTGGCGCGGGCGGCGATGAGGCGGAGCTCTTCACGGCGGAGCTGCTGCGCATGTATATGCGCTACGCCGAGCGGCGGGGGTGGCGGGCAGAGATCATCAACGAGCAGGAGACCGGTATCGGCGGTGTGAAGGACGCTCAGTTGGCGATCAAGGGTGCGGGAGCCTACTCGCAGCTCAAGTTTGAGGGCGGCGTCCACCGCGTCCAGCGCGTCCCCGCCACCGAGTCCGGTGGGCGTATCCATACGTCCACCTCCACCGTCGCCGTGATGCCCGAGGTCGAGGAGGTCGAAGTACAGATCGACCCCAAGGACCTAAAGATGGACTACTACCTGTCGGCGGGCGCTGGCGGCCAGAATGTCCAGAAGAACGAGACGGCGGTGCGCATCACCCACCTGCCCACGGGAATCGTGGTCGCCTGCCAGGACCAGCGCTCCCAGCTCCAGAACCGTGAGCAGGCGCTGCGCGTCCTGCGCGCCAAGCTCTACGAGATGGAGTTGGAGAAGCAGCAGAGCGCGGAGCAGGCCAAGCGCCGCCTGCAGGTTGGCTCGGGCGACCGTTCCGACAAAATCCGCACCTATAACTTCCCGCAGGACCGGCTGACCGACCACCGCATCGGCCTGACCACGCACGGGCTGAACCAGATCATGGACGGTGACATCCAGCACATCATCGACGCCCTGGTGACTACGGACCAGGCCGAGCGGCTGATGGAAGGCGAGAACGGGGGCTGAGCCGCCCGTTGGCCGTTGGTGCCGTCGCCTGTGGTCGCCGTGGACTGAAGTCCCGGCTTCGTTGATTCAAGCCCGCCTGCGCGGGCTCCAGATGTCGAGATGCAGTTACGGTTTATCCGTAGCAGCGTCGTCTACTGGAGCCCGCGCAGGCGGGCTTGAATCAACGAAGCCGGGACTTCAGTCCACGGCGACCAATGGGCCACGCAGGAAAGCCCCTGGGACCCGCGGAAGTAATCGGTGTCCGCTACGAGGAGCCCTGCAACGATGCCCTTCCGCCTGCTCGACCTCTCCCAGCCCCTGTTCCACGACGCGCCTAACTGCCCGACGCATCCGCCCGTGAAGGTGGAGATACTCGCCGATTACCCGGACAGCGGCTGGCGACTCGAAGGCCTCTCTCTGGCCAGCCACACCGGAAGCCATGTGGATGCCCCGAGCCACCGGATGCCGGACGGCAAGACGCTGGACGATCTGCCGCTGGAGACGTTCGTCGGCCCGGCGTACATCGCGGACCTGCGGGCGCACATCTCGCCGGACATGCCGATTGGGGCCGCCGCACTGGCAGAGTGCCTGCCCGAAGCGCCATCGGCTGGCCCTGACCCTCTCGCCGGAAACATTGTGCTGCTGGCGACTGGTTGGGGCGGGAAGCGGGCCAAGACGGACGAGTGGCTGCGCCGGTCGCCCTACCTCGCCGTGGAGGGCGCGGATTACCTGGCGGGCCGTGGGGTGCGCGGCGTCGGCATCGACCACTTCTCGGTGGGCGGTATGACTGCTGAGAACGAGCGGACGCACGAGGCGCTGCTGGGGCGCGGCATCTGGATACTGGAGGAGCTAAACTTCCCCGACGCCGCCTTCGAACTGCCGCAGCCCGCGACGCTCTGGGCCTTGCCCGTGAACCTCGGCAACGGCGCGAGCGGGTCGTTCTGTCGCCCGGTGCTGGTCGTCCCGGGCGGGGAGTAGGCAGACACATGGAACGCCGCCCCCTGGGCCGCACCGGCCTCACCCTCCCGATCCTCGGCTTCGGCGGGTCGCCGCTCGGCGGCGTCTACGGCCCGGTGGACGAGGCCGAATCAACGCGCGCCGTACGCGCCGCTATCGATCGGGGCGTGGACTTCTTCGACGTCTCCCCCTTCTACGGAGAAACGCGGGCCGAGACGCAGCTCGGCAAGGCGCTGAAAGGCGTCCCGCGGGACCGCTTCCTGCTCAGCACGAAGGTAGGACGCTACGGGGGGCGTGACTTCGACTTCTCGCCGCAGCGGGTCCTCCGCAGCCTGGACGAGAGCCTGTCCCGCCTCGGCGTCGAGTACGTGGACATCCTGCTCTGCCACGACATCGAGTTCGTGCCGCTCGGCCCGGTGATCGAGGAGACGATACCCTCCCTCCGGGAGGTCATGCGGACCACCGGCAAGGCGCGCTTCCTCGGCGTCTCTGGCCTCCCGCTCGCCATCTATCCCGCAGTCCTAGAGCGAACGGACCTGGATGTGGTCCTCTCCTACTGCCACTACACCCTCAACGACACGTCGCTGGACACGCTGCTGCCGTACCTGAACGCGCGCGGCGTGGGCGTTATCAATGCCTCCCCGCTCGCGATGGGCCTTTTGTCCGAACGGGGCGCGCCGGACTGGCACCCCGCACCGCCGGAGTTGCGCGACGCGGTCGCCCGCGCCGCCGACCACTGCCGCGCCCGGGGCGCCGACCTTGCGGAACTGGCGATCTCCTTCAGCGTGTCCCGGCCGGACATCGCCACCACCCTCGTGGGCATGGCCACTGCCGAGGACGTTGCCCGAAACGCCGACGCTGCCGGGCGCGTCCCCGACCCGACCCTGCTGGCGGAGGTACGCGCTATTCTGCGCCCGGTGCGCGACCTTTCCTGGCCAAATGGCCTGCCCGAAAACGACCCGCTGCACCAGACGCCGCCGGGCGCGGAAGGAGACGCCCCCTGATGGAAGCCCGCGCCCTGCGCATCCACGCCGACGACGACGTGGCGGTGCTGCTCTCCCCGGCCCTCGCCGCCGGGACGCGCCTTTCTGTGGGTGGCGTCACGCTCGCCACCACCGGCGCCGTGCCGAGCGGCCATAAGATCGCTCTGCGTCCCCTCGCGCCCGGCGCGCTGCTGCGCAAGTACGGGCAGGTCTTCGCCCGCGCCACCGCCCCCATTGCCCCCGGCGACTGGGTCCACACCCACAACGCCGAAACCACACTCAGCGCCAACGAGACCTACGAATGGAACGCAGAGGAGAGGCCCCCCTCCCCGGCTTCGCCACCCCTCCCCCCATTAATGGGGGGAGGG
>CALEKU010000051.1 GCA_937902745.1 uncultured Armatimonadota bacterium | reverse complement strand
ACGGCGGCCAATCGACTCACCCCAGGAGCGGCACGGTGCGTTTTTCGCGGGCGCTGAGCACAGCAGAATCGACGATACGCTGAGCGGTGCGACACAGCGCCGGGTCGAGCGGGCCGACCACTGGCGCGCCCGTCTCCAGACAGTGGATCAGGTACTCCACGGGGTTGCGCCGGGGGGCTGCGAGCACATCCACCGGCACCTCTACCCCCTCCGGGTGCTCGTGCGACTGGACGCGCACCGTCGCCTCGTAGTCGTAGCTGCTGATGGTGCCCGCGGTGCCCACCACCACAAACCCGCACTTGGGCTGCGGCTGATGCGTCCACGGGTCGGTGAACGTTCCCCAGCGCGTCTCGAACTTGCTCAGGCCGAATGCGTACCGGCAGATCGTCACGCTGTGCTCGTCCACCTCCAGCCCCGGCAGGTCGTCGGTCACGCAGGTCACCTCAATCGGCGCCCGGCCCGCCAGGAACCAGGTCCCCAGCGTCACGCCGTAGCCCAGGTAGTCGAGCAGCGAACCGCCGCCGTCCTTCTGGTACCACCATGACTGCGACTTGCGGCGCGCCGCCTCCTCCGCGCTGACCTCGCGCTTGTCGGCGACATGGCGCAGCGGCCCGCGGTTGCCGTCGTAGTAGTGGACTTCGAGCACCTGACCGATGGCGCCCTCGCCGATCAGGCGCTTGGTGGTGACGTGCGGCGGGTACCAGGCGAGCGGCCAGTTGATGACCAGGGTCTTGCCGGTCGGCGCCATCGCCGCAAGCATCCGGTCGGCCTCCGCCAGCGAGGCAGCCATCGGCTTCTCCACCAGGATGTGGACGCCGTAGGGGGCGACGTTCTCCACGTACTCGCCGTGCAGGCTGGTCTTCGGGCAGAGAAGGACGATGTCCGGCTTTGTCTCCTCCAGACAGCGGCGCCAGTCGGTGAAGCGGCGCTCCGGGGGGATGCCAAAGTCAGCCGCCGCCCCCTCCATGCGGGACGGGTCGGCGTCGGCGATGCCGACGATCTCCGCGCGGGGGTGATCGTGGACGAGGCGCAGCAGGTCGCCCATGTGCATATGGTCGAAGGAGACCCCGGCGACCCTCCAGACCTTCGCAGCGTCGTTGCTCATGCGGTCGGATTCCCCGGAACGGGCGGCGATTCCTGCCCACGGCCGAGCAGTCCTGCTACCCACACCAGCACGGAGGCGGCGAGGCCGGCGTACAGCGCCTCGACTCCGAACGGGTACTGCGGGGCCGCGAGGCCGTCGCCCCGGGCCGCGCCGATCAGGAGCCAGGTGAGTGCGATCCCCGACCCGGCGAGCATGGACGCGACCACGAACCCCGGGCGGGCGCGCAGGCGCGGCGGGCCGTAGGCGGTGACGAGCGGCAGGAGCAGGCCCGGCACGAACACCGCCCCGAACGCGTACCACAGGCCCACCACGGACGGCAGCGCCAGCGCGGCGGCGACGGACAGCACGGACGTCAGCGCGATGCCGACGCGGGTCCAGAACACGTCGTCGGCGTTCCGGCTCAGCCGCGCCCGCCACACCAGGTCACGCCCGAGGGTGATAGCGGCCAGGAAGGTGTAGGACAGGACGGTGCTCATGACCGTCGCCAGCATGCCCACCCAGAAGAGGCCCTTCCAGCCGGCGGGCAGGACCGCCTCGGAGAGCGCTGGGTAGGCGTCCACGGCCGTCTTCAGGTCCGGCAGGATCGCCCGCGCGTACATCCCGCAGGTCACGGTCATGAAGTCAAAGACCGCCCAGCACAGCACCGAGAGCAGAATGCCGTTGCGCGCCGTACGGGCGTTCTTCGCCGCGGACACGCGCTGGTGAAAGCCAGGGTCGATCAGCGTCTGGAGCGCGAGGACGTACCAGACCGAGATGTAGGCCCACGGCAACCCGCCCGAAAGCGAGCGCAGCTCCGGAGGGACGGTCGCCGCCACCCAGTCCAGACCGCCGTGGCGCGCCGCCGCAAAGCCGAGCAGTACCGCGAACGAGGCGAACATGAGCAGGAACTGGAGAATATTGGTCCGGACGTCCGTATTGAAGCCGCCCGTGACCACGAACGCAACGGAAACGGCGGTGCCGACCAGCAGCGCGGGCAGCACGCCCCAGCCGAAAAGTCCCTGGAGCAGCGTGCCGAGCATGAGAACATACGGCGCGGGCGTCACCAGCAGGAAGACGAGCGCCCCCCCCACCAGCGCGGCGGGCTTCCCGTGCGCCTCCTCCAGTTTGTCGGGAATGGTGAGTGTCCGCGCCTCGCGGACCCGGTGCGCCAGGAACAGGGCGTAGACCACGGCGTAGAGGTAGTAGGGCAGGCCGAAGCAGGTCCAGGTGCCGATCCCGCTCCCCCACGCCATCTCGCCGACCCCGAGGATGCCGCCGTACCAGGTCGCCACGAGCGTCGCCACGAACGCCGGCAGGGTGAGCGTCCGCCCCGCCACCATGTAGTCCTCGTTCTCGGCCACGCCCTCGCGCTTCCGGCGCCGCGCCGTCACCACGCCGATCCCGACGAGCGCCGCCGCATAGACCCCGACGATGCCATAGTCCAGCGGGGCAAAGGTCATGGGAGTGACTCCGTTTCAGAGGCCCTTACCCCCGGGTACCCTCCGGGTGCCTCTCCCGCGGACGGTAGAGGGGTGCCTGGGGCAGGGGCAGTATCGGGCTCACGGGGAGCGGATACAGATACGGTGGCAGGCCCCCCTCTACCGCGGCGGGAGAGGCACCCGGAGGGTACCCGGGGGTGAGGGCTGCCCCCAACTGCATGGTGCAGCATCACCAGCAGATTGCCTTCCGCGGCCTGAATAGTCACGGTAGTTTCGGTCACGAGGTTCGAGGTGCCGTCGCGCTCGCCGGGGGCGAGGGTTTCGCCGCGGAGCGGCCAGTGGACGCCGGTGAGGTGGACGCCGGTGACGCGCCCGAACGCCAGGAGCGAGAGCGCACGGCCGGGCAGGTCGTCACCGGTGAGGATGAGTTCGCCCGTCACGGGCCATGTCTCTCCGGTGCCGTCCACCAGGCGGACATCCGCCGGGCCGCGGCCGTACTTCAGAAGCGCGGAGAGCGCGGCGTAGACGTGGTCCAGCCGCCCGCCTGATGCCGCGTACACGCGGACGCGGGACGCGCCGCGCTCGCGCAGGACGTACGCGAGCGCCTTGTCGAGGTCGGTGTAGTCCTGGTCAGGCGTCGGCACCACGCGCGTTCCCGCCGCCTCCAGCGCCGCCAGCGTCTCTTCCGGGATCGAGTCAAAATCGCCCGTGACGACATGTGGCGTGAGGCCAAGCGCCGCCAGGTGCCGCGCCCCGCCGTCCACCCCGACCACGAGGTCGGCGGAGGCGGCGGCCGCGCGCAGAAGCGCGGCCGCCACCTCGTCCAGCGGGCCGTTGCAGACCAGGAGAGCGGTCATTGCCCCCCTCCCCGGTCCTCGTTCCTCGGACCACCCCTCCCCCCATTAATGGGGGG
>CALEKU010000050.1 GCA_937902745.1 uncultured Armatimonadota bacterium | reverse complement strand
CGCGCCGCCGCACCCGACTCCCGGCGCGCCGGCGCGACGCGCAAGCCCCGGGCCGCCTCGGCTGCCACCGCGCGAAGCGCGACGCGCCGGGCGGAGGTGGCGGTCTCCCTTCCGAAGCGGGCGGCGGCCTGCTGCGCCATCTTTGCGCTCCTCTATGGGGCGCTCGCCGCGCGTCTTTACTACATCCAGGTACACCGCCACGGCGAGTTCATGCGGGAGGCGCGGGCACTGCGGTGGCGCGAAATCCGCTACGACGCTCCGCGTGGCGCGATCTACGACCGCAACGGGACCCTGCTGGTTCAGAACGAGCCGGCGGCCACCATCGTCGTGGACCCCAACCTCTGGGCCGTGGAGACCAAGGACGGCGACACCTTCGAGGCGCGCAAGCAGCGCACAATTGAGGCCCTGAAGGGCTTCCTGCCGGAGGCGGACGTGGCCGGGATCGTGGCGAAGCGGCTTGCGCTGGGGCGCACGGCGAAGGGGCGCCTGTACACCGCGGATGTCGCCCGTCAGGTGCCGGTCGAGGTCGCGCGCAAGATCGAGGAGGCGGCCCTGCCGGGGGTCGGCATCGTCGCCGACACCCGCCGGCGCGCAATTAACGGGGACCTGGCGGCGCACGTTCTGGGGTTCACCGGGCGTGACGGCACGGGGCTGGCGGGCCTGGAGCGCGGTCTGGACGTTCCCCTGGCGGGTGAGGACGGACATCTGGCGGCCGAGATCGACCCGACCGGACAGCCGGTGCCAGGCACCATCCTCAAGAACGAGAAGATGGAGCCGGGCCGGGACATCGTCCTGACGCTGGACGCCCGCATCCAGCACGTGACCGAGAGCGCGCTGCGCAAGGCGTTCGCCAAGTCGAAGGCGGAGTCGGCCACGGCCATCGTGCTGGACCCGAAGAACGGCGACATCCTGGCGCTGGCGAACTGCCCGACCTACAACGTCAACCGGCGGGAGGAGGCGCCCGCCACGGCCCGGATGAACCGCGCCGTCACCGCGCCGGTGGAGCCCGGGTCCACGCTCAAGGTGATGACCGTCGCCGCCGCCATGCAGGAGGGGGTGTACACGTCGGACTCGCACTTCTACTGCTCCGGCAAGAAGCGCATCGGCAAGCACACGGTCCACTGCGCGCACGGGGCGTCGCACGGCGACGAGACGCTGCTGGAGGTCATTCAGAACTCCTGTAACGTCGCCACGGCCACGTGCGCCTTCGAACTGGGCGCCGAGAAGCTGTACGAGTACGAGCGCAAGTTCGGCTTTGGCGAGAAGGCCAATGTCGGTCTGCCCGGCGAGAGCCGGGGGCGCCTCGCGCCGCCGGAGACGTGGTCGCAGATCCAGCTTGCCAACATCGGGTTCGGGCAGGGAATCTCGGTCACGCCCATCCAGCTTGCGGCGGCGTACGCCGCCATCGCCAACGATGGTGTGTACCAGACGCCGCGGATTGTGCGGGGCCTGCGGGACCCGGAGACGCAGCAGTTGGATCCGGTGCGGACGATGGAGGGGCGGGTCGTGGTGTCGCCGACGGTGGCCCGCGAGGTGCGGCGGATGCTCCAGGCGGTCGTGGACGAAGGCACCGGCACCATGGCGCGGCTGGACGGCTACACCGCGGGTGGCAAGACCGGAACGGCCCAGATCGCGGAGAAGGGGCGCTACAGCGGCAAGTATCTGGCGTCCTTCGTGGGCATGGCCCCGGCGACGAACCCGGACCTGGTGATTCTGGTGTCGGTGACCGCTCCGAAGGGGGCGTACTATGGCGGCGTGGTGGCGGGGCCGGTCTTCAAGGAGATCGCCGAGAAGGCGCTGCTGATGCGCCGCGTCCCGCGGGACCGTCCGGAAACGGTGGGCAAGCGGCCGAAGAACGCCGGCTCGCAGAGCCTGCGCCAATTCGCCGACTGACGCCCCGCGCGAATGGCGGTGCCGGGGCGGTCGTGATACCTTTGGGATTAGTCTCAGGCAGGCAGGTGCGCGTATAAAGATGGGTGTTCTCGGCGGCGGCAGCGGGGAGGGGCGAAGTCTCGGGGAGTTGGCGGCAGCGGTTTCAGGCGCGGCCCTCGCCGGCCCGAAGGACGCCGCAACCGCCGCGGTCACGGGCGTCACCCATGACTCCCGGCGCGTGGCGCCGGGCGCCCTCTTCGTCGCCGTGCCCGGCGAGAAGTTCGACGGCCATGACTTCGTGCGCTCCGCCGCGGAGGCCGGCGCTGCCGCCGTCGCCGTGCAGGCCGGGCGCGAGGACGCGTTCGCCGATCTGCCCATCCCCCGCCTCGTGGTGCCGGACGCCCGACGGGCTCTGGCGCCGCTGGCCTGCACCTTCTGGGGCAACCCCACCCACTCCCTGTACCTCGCGGGTGTGACCGGCACCAACGGCAAGACTACCACCACGCTGCTGATCGACGCCATCGCGCGGGCGGCGGGTGAGGTGACCGGAACGGTCGGGACGCTCGGCGCGACGGTTGCCGGGAAGGCGCTCCCGGGCGAGCGCACCACCCCGGAGGCCCCCGAACTTCAGGAGCTTTTCGCGCAGATGCGGGCGGCGGGCGCGGCGTCGGCAGCGATGGAGGTCGCCTCCCACGCGCTCGTGATGGGGCGCACCGAGGGCTGTGCGTTCGACGTCGCCGTATTCACCAACCTGACGCAGGACCACCTGGACTTCCACGGCACGATGGAGCAGTACCGGGATGCCAAGGGCGCGCTGTTTACGGAGTATGCCGATGCCGCGCGGGCGGTGGGTAAGTCGCTCGTTGCGGTGCTGAACGCCGATGACGAGGCAGGTCGCCACTACGCCTCGGTGACCCGCGCCGGTCGTGTCCTCACCTACAGCGCCTCCGGGGCGAACCCGGCGGATGTTGTGGCGGAGGGCGCTGTGCTGGCTGTGGACCGCATCACCTACACGGCGAAGACGCCCCAGGGTGACATCCCGGTGACGCTGCCGTTCGGCGGGACATTCAATGTGGCGAACTCGCTGGCCGCCGTAGGGTACGGGCTGGCGCGCGGCCTGGCGCCCGAGGTCATTGCCGCCGGTCTGGCGCAGTGTCCGCCGGTGCCGGGACGGTTCCAACCGGTGCGCGCCGGTCAGGACTATGCGGTGCTGGTGGACTACGCCCACACGCCGGATGGTATTGAGAACGTCCTGAAGTCCGCGCGCCCACTGACCCCGGGACGGCTGATTGTGGTTTTCGGCTGCGGTGGCAACCGCGACCGCACCAAGCGCCCGAAGATGGGCCGCCTCGCGCTGGAGTTGTCCGATGTCGCCGTGGTCACATCGGACAACCCGCGCCGCGAGGACCCCGAGGCCATCATCGATGAGATTCTGACGGGGATGCAGGGCGCGGGCGCCGAGGTGCTGCGCGAGAGCGACCGGCGCAAGGCCATCGCCCTCGCCGTCTCGCTCGCGAAGCCGGGCGACACTGTCGTGATTGCAGGTAAGGGCCACGAGGACTACCAGATCATCGGGGATAAGACCTATCCCTTTGACGACGTGGCCGTGGCCGGGGAGGAGATTCGCCGATGCTCCGGGGCAGCATAACGCTGGACGAGATAGTCGAAGTCACGGGCGGCGCACTGGTGGACGGTCCGAGCGTCGCACCGGGCGCCTCCGGGGACGAGGCGGTGACCTCGGTCTCCACAGATACGCGGACGCTGGTGCCGGGGGCGCTGTTTGTCGCCCTGCGCGGCGAGAACCACGACGCCCACGACTACCTGGTGCAGGCGCGCGAGAAGGGCGCTGTGGCGCTCCTCGTGGACCGGGCACTCACTCTGGAGGAGGCGAAGCTCCCGCACGTCGTCGTGCCGGACACGACCCAGGCGCTCGGTGACATCGCCCGCTACGTGCGCGATGCCTTCAAGGGCCCCATCGTCGGGGTTACCGGCTCGTTGGGTAAGACCACCACCAAGGAGATGCTCGCCACCGTCCTGGGGGCGGCGTTCTCGGTCCACAAGTCCGAGGCCAACCACAACAACGAGATCGGCGTCCCGCAGACCCTGTTCGCCCTGACGGAGTCGCACACCGCGGCGGTGGTAGAGATGGGTATGCGCGGGGCTGGCCAGATTCGCCGCCTGTGCGAGATCGCGGCGCCGACCATCGGGGTCATCACCGGCATCGGGACATCCCACATCGAACTGCTCGGATCGCGCGAGAACATCGCGGGGGCCAAGGGCGAACTCTTTGAGATGCTCCCCACAAACGGGATCGCCGTCTATCCGGCCGGGGACGCTTTCGCCGCGGACCTCGCTGCCCGCTTCGCCGGGGAAAAGATCACCGTGGCGGTGGAAGGCGGAGAGGGCGGTGCCGTATCCGATTCCTCCCCGACCGTCACCGCCCGCGAGGTCGCCCGGCACGAGAACGGTTACCGCTTCACGGTGACGTCGCCCTGGGGAACGCAGAAGTTCTTTGTCAACTCTCCCGGCGACTTCAACGTGCTCAACGCCCTGTTTGCCATCGCTGTCGCCGCGCGGCTTGGCATTCCGCTCGGCTCGGTCGCGAAGGCGCTCCTGCGCTGGCAGCCGCCCGCCATGCGCCTGGAGCCGGTGCAGAGCAGCAACGGCATCACTATCCTGTCGGACGCCTATAACGCTGCTCCCGACTCTATGGTCGGGGCGCTGCGCGCTCTTAAGGACACGCCGCTGGGCCTCGCTGGCGGGAAGCGCATCGCGGTGCTCGGGGAGATGAAGGAGCTCGGCACCTATACCGACGAGGGGCACACGCTGGTGGGCCGCGCCGCGGCACGCATCGCGGTGCCGGACATGCTGATCCTGGTGGGGGAGAAGACCCGCCGCATCGCCGCCGGGGCGCTGGTGGAGGGCTTCGAACGGGATAAGATTCACTCCTTCGAGACCACCGAAGAGGCGGCGCGCGTCGTCCCGCTCATCGTCCAGCCGGGCGACGTGGTGCTGGTCAAGGGCTCCCGCGCCATGAAGATGGAGCAGATCGTGGCCGCGCTCGGCAAGAAGTACGGCGGAGAGACGGTCGATAGGGAGGCGCGTCCCGCCCCGCCGGCACCGGTCACCCCGCCCGACGCGACTCCGCCCTCCCTTGCTCCGTCAGCGGCGGGAGGGGCTGCGGCGGGAGGGGCTGTGGAGCCTTCCCTGTATCAGCGCGCCCCGCTCGAACTGGACGACCTGCCGCCGCACCCGGAAGCGCCGGGGGCGAAGACAAACGGTGACGAGGGCGGCGCTCCGTGAATCTGCTGGCCGTTCCGTTTCTGATCGCGCTGGTAGTGTCTCTGCTGTTTGGCGGGAAGGTGATTGCGGCGCTGGCGGCGGCGAAAGCGCGCCAGCCGGTGAGCGAAGACGCGCCCGAGGCGCACAAGATCAAGCACGGCACGCCCACCATGGGCGGCCTGCTCATCCTCATTGCCACGCTAACGGCGGTGGTTGTGTGCGCCCTCACCCCGGTGCTTCGCGCTGCCCCTCTCCTGAACATGGCGACCGAGGGGAGGGTGCGCGGCGTTTTCGCGGTCGCAGGGGTGTTCCTGCTGGCCTGCCTGGTGGGGCTGGCGGACGATACCGGCAAGGCGCGCAAGAAGCTGAACAAGGCGGGCCTCTCCGAACGCGCCAAGCTTGGCCTGCAGTTCCTCGTCGCCGGGCTGTTTGTGGCCTACCTTGGACTCACCGAGCAGCAGGGCCTCACCACGGCGCTGATGATCGGCAGGCGGGTGGTAGACCTGGGCATCTGGTACTACGGCCTGGGCATCCTGTACCTCTGCTTCTTCGGGAACGCGGTCAACTTCACGGACGGATTGGACGGCCTCTCCAGCGGCGTGACCCTGATCGTGTCGCTTACGCTCGCCCTGACCGTCTCCGCGCTGCACCCGGAGGTGAGTGTCTTCTACCTGGCGGTGGCCGGGGCGTGTGCCGGGTTTCTGTGGTTCAACGCGCACCCGGCGAAGGTGTTCATGGGCGACACCGGCTCCCTCGCGCTCGGTATGGGGCTGGCGGCGGCGGCAATGGCCGCGAAGCAGGAGCTTCTGCTGCTCATCGTCGGGTTTGTATACGTGGCTGAGATCGCGTCCATGATGATCCAGCGCTACGTGTTCAAGTACCGGCGCATCCGGCACGGCATCGAGTACGCGAAGGCGAACCGGGTGTTCCGCCGCGCACCACTGCACCACCACTTTGAGGAGTTGGGCTGGCCGGAGACGCGCGTCGTAGTGCGGTTCTACGTCGCTGCTCTGGCGTTCGCCGCGCTCGGCTTTCTGCTCGCGCCGTATCTGGTTCCGGCAACCGCCGCAGGAAACGGGGTGATACGGTGAGCGAGGAGTTCGGCGGGAAACGCATTGCCGTTATCGGGCTGGCTGCCACGGGGCTGGCGACGGCGCGCGTGCTGCGCGACCGTGGCGCTACTGTCACCGTGTGCGACGCCAAGTCGGAGGACAAACTGGACGCGGCGCGCGTGGCCGAAGCGCGCGGGCTAGAGGGCGTGACGCTGGCGCTCGGCGCCGGTGAACCCGCCTGGGCCGCGACGGACCTGGTGATACCGAGCCCCGGCGTCCCGCGCTACGCGCCGGTGCTGGTGGAGGCGGTGCGGCGCGGCGTCCCCATCCTTGGCGAGATCGAGGTGGCGTACCGGCTGGCGCAGGCGCCCATCCTCGCCATCACCGGCACGAATGGCAAGACCACGACCACGGCGCTGGTCGGGGCCATCTGTCGCGAGGCGGGCCTCCAGACCTGGGTGGCGGGGAACATCGCGGAGGACGCGGGGAAGCGCCAGCCGCTGATCCAGGCGGCGGTGGAGGCGCCAGCGGACGGGGTCATCGTGGCCGAAATCTCGTCGTTCCAGTTGGAGTGGGTGGAGCGGTTCCGCCCGAAGGCGGCGGCGTGGCTCAACCTGACGGCGGACCACATGGACCGCCACGCGAGCCTGGGGGAGTACGCCCTGGCGAAGTCGAACCTCCTCCAGGCTCAGACGGAGGACGACTTCGCGGTCCTGAACGCCGAAGACGAGAACGTGGTCATCTTCGCCGAAGGTATCGGTGCGGGGCAACGGCGCTTCTTCGGCCTCGGATTCGAGCGCGGCTTTCTGAGCGCGGACGCCGACGATACCGCGGTGTTCCTGCACACGGGGGGGCGGGAGACGATGGTGATTCCCCGTGCCGAAATCCGCATGCCGGGGCGGCACAACGTCCAGAACATCCTTGCCGCCGTGCTGATGGCGGATGCCCTCGGGATTGACCCGGAGACGATGCGGCGGGCCATCGGCGGCTTCGCGGGTGTCGCGCACCGGATGGAGTTTGTGGCGGAGATCGGCGGCGTGCGCTACATCAACAACTCGATGTGCACCAACCCGGCGGCGCTCGTCGCCTCCGTCGGAGCCGTAGACGCGCCATTCGTCGCCATCGTCGGCGGTATCCACAAGGGCGGGGACCTGACGGAGTTCGGTGCGGCGCTTGCGGAGCACGCCCGGCATGTCGTCCTGATCGGCAAGAGCGCCCCGGAGATTGCGGACGCCCTGCGCCGGGCAGGGGACACACCGCACGAATTCGCGGACACGCTGCCGGACGCCGTCGGCCGCGCCGCCGCGGCCGCGCACCCGGGCGACACCGTAATGCTCGCGCCTGGCTGTGCCAGCTTCGACATGTTCACCGGGTTCGAGCAGCGGGGCCAGATCTTTCGCGATGCCGTGAACGCCCTGTCGACCGGGGCGGGCCCAAGGAGCGCAGAGGCATGACGACAACCAGCATGACACCTCCCGACACGACACTCGAAAAGCGGTTCGCCCCGGACTGGGTCCTGTTCGTGGTGACCCTGATGCTGCTGGGCCTCGGCATTGTGATGGTGTACGACGCCTCCTACCCACTTGCCTCCGCAGTCGACTATACGGGGCGCGACCCCATGTACTTCCTGAAGCGGCAGGCGATCTGGGGCGTGCTGGGCGTTGTCGGCATGTTCGGCGCTCTGAGCATCCCGTACTGGAAGCTGGTCAAAATCGCCAATTGGGGCCTGGTGCTTACCATTCTGATGCTCATCGCGGTACTTGCGATGGGGCATGGCGCACAGGGGGCGCAGCGCTGGATCGGGTACGGGCCGATTCGCCTCCAGCCCTCCGAGTTCGCTAAACTGACGATCCTGCTGTACCTGGCGCGCGTCATCGCGGCGCGTCCGTTCCTGCCGCGCCGCCTGTTCGGTGAGGGCTTCGTGCCGCTGCTGGTGATTCCGCTTACGGTATTCGTCCTGGTGGAGCGCCAGCCCGACCTCGGCACCGCGCTGACCCTGCTGCTGACTGTCCTCTCGGTCCTGTTCGCGGGCGGGGTGAAGAAGCGCCATCTGGCGGGGCTGCTCGCCTTCTTCTTCATCGCGGGTCTTGGCTTTGCCATCCACAAGGGCACGGACTCCTACCGCTGGAAGCGCGTCCTGACGTTCGTGGACCCCGACATGGACCCGCGCGGCGCGGGGTATCAGATTAAGCACAGCCTGCTCGCGCTCGGCACCGGCGGCGTCACCGGCGTTGGCTTCGGAGAGAGCCGCGAGAAGCAGTTTGGCAACCTCCCCGCCCAGCGCACCGACTTCATCTTCGCCATCGTGGGCGAGGAGTTCGGTCTGGCGGGCACCTGCGGCGTGCTGTTCCTGTTTACCGTGCTGGCGATGCGCGGCTTCCACATCGCCGCTCGCTGCCGGGACCCCTTCGGCGCGCTGCTGGCCACGGGTATCACAGGGATGATTACGGTGCAGACGCTCATCAACATCGCTGTGGTCACGGCGTCCGTCCCGGCCACAGGCGTCCCGCTGCCGTTCCTGTCCTATGGCGGTTCATCGCTGGTACTCACGATGGTCAGCATCGGCATTCTGCTGAATATCTCGCAGTACCCGTTCAACCGCGAGTCGCGCCAAGCCCTGCGCGCCGCCCGCCGCTCCGGCGGCGGCAGCCGCTCCACCGCAGCGCGGGAGGCATGGAATTGATGCGAGGGACTCCGGAGCCCTCACCCCCGGGTACCCTCCGGGTGCCTCTCCCGCGGACGGTAGAGGGGTGCCTGGGGCATCGGCAGTATCGGGCTCACGGGGAGCGGAAACAGACCCGGTGGCAGGCACCCCTCTACCGCGGCGGGAGAGGGGCAGGGGGTGAGGGCTCCCAGGGTGAGGGCCGCTAAATGCACCACACAGACCACATCATCCCGGACCAACCCCGGCCGCTGCCGGAGGGGCCGCTGTACTTTGTGGGTGTCGGCGGGGCGGGCATGAGCGCCATCGCGCAGGTGCTGGCCGAGCGCGGCGGGCGGGTGTTGGGGGCGGACCCCGGCATCTCACCCGCCGTCCGGGCGCGTCTGGAGAAGGCGGGTGTGACCGTCTTCACCCGGCACGACGCGACGAACCTGGGGGACGCCGTGGCGGTGGTGGTCTCGGACGCCATCCCGAAGAGTAATCCCGAAGTGGAGGCGGCGCGGGAGCGCGGCCTGCCCATCATCCGCCGCCCGGAGGCGCTGGGTGCGCTGATGGCGGAGGGGCGGGGCATCGCGATCGCGGGGACGCATGGCAAGACGACCACCACGGGCATGGTGGCGTCGATCCTGATGGCCGCGGGCCTTGACCCGACCATCCTCATAGGCGGCGACCTGCCGCTGATCGGGGGGAACGCGCGGGCGGGCAAGAAGGGCGGCATCGTCCTGGCGGAGTCGTGCGAGGCGTACGACGGCTTCCTGTACCTGCACCCGGAGATCGCCGTGGTGCTGAACATCGAGGCCGACCACCTGGACTACCACGGCACCGAGGAGCATGTTTTTCAGTCGTTCCAGCGTTTTATACGCCAGGTAAAGCCGGGCGGCGTGGCGGCGGTATCGAGGGACGATCCGCCGGCCTATGAGACCGTAAACGCCGCCATTCCTGATTCCGGCGACGTGCGTTTTGATACGTTCGGGGTAGAAGGTGCCTCTATCAGCGCGAAAGACCTATCTCTGGATGGGGTGCGTCCGGTCTTTACCCTGACGAAGGACCACACGGTCTTTAGCAATACGGCCTCTGTGCCCGGCGAGAACGCGGAAGACTATGAGGACTATCCGAATACGCCGCTGGCTCGCGTCGTTCTCGGCGTTCCGGGGAGGCACAACGTCCACAATGCCCTGGCAGCAGCGTGCGTCGCCTTGCACCTTGGAATAGCAGCGGAACATATCGTTGCGGGCCTGGAGTCCTTTACAGGGACGGGGCGGCGGTTCGAGCGGCTGGGGGAGACGAACGGCGTCCTGGTGGTGGACGACTACGCCCACCACCCGACCGAGATTCGCGCCACGCTCGCCGCCGCGCGCAGCGCCTACCCGGACCGGCGCATTGTCGCCGTGTTCCAGCCGCATCTGTACTCCCGTACGCGGGACAACATGGACGCCTTCGCCGAGGCCCTGACCGCCGCCGATGTGGTCTACCTGACCGACATCTATAAGGCGCGCGAGGAGCCGATTCCCGGCGTCACGTCCGAAGTGCTGGCGGAGCGCACGCGGCAGGCGGCGAAGCCGGGGCTGGCGGTCCATTATGTGCCGGACAAGCACGACCTGCCCGCGCGCCTTGCAGAAGCGGTGCGGCCGGGTGATATCGTGCTGACCCTCGGCGCGGGCGACATCCGTGCGGCGGGAGAAGGGTTGCTGAGGGGGATGTAGTCCGGGGTGAGAGCCCATCCGGAGACGGTGAGAGCTTTTTATGACCAAGTTAAAAGTAGCGGTACTGATGGGGGGGACGTCGGCGGAGCGTGAGGTTTCGCTGGCGACCGGACGGCAGATCCTTAACGCGCTGGATACGGAGCGCTACGATGTGTATGCGCTCGACACAGCATCCGGGCAGAAGTTCCTGCCGGAAATCGTGCAGGCGGACCGGCCGGTGGGGGTGCTGACGGCGGACGACGGGAAGACCCCGGTGACGTCGCTTGCGCACCTGCCCATGGTGGCGCAAAGCCAGCGGCCGGATGTTGTGGTGATCGCGCTGCACGGCAAGGGCGGTGAGGACGGAACGGTACAGGGATTCCTGGAAACCCTGAATATTCCGTACACCGGGAGCGGTGTACTGGCCTCCGCGCTGGCCATGGATAAGGTGCGCTGTAAGGCTCTGCTCTCCACTGAAAGCATTCAGATGCCGGTGGATATCGTGTTCGAGCGCTGGGACACGGCCCGTCTGCGCCGCGCGGGGAAGGAAGTGGCGCAGAGCCTGGGCTTCCCGGTGATCGTGAAGCCGTCGCGTCAGGGAAGCTCGTTCGGGGCCGCCGTGGTGGACGAGGAGCGGGGGGTCGCACCCGCGCTGGACCATGCGTTCCGCTACGACGACACGGTGCTGGTGGAGCAGCATATCACGGGGACCGAGATTACGGTGGCGGTGCTGGGCAACCGCGACGCGGTGGCGTTGCCCATCATCGAGATCGTGCCGCCCACCCGCCACGCGCTGTTTGACTACGAGGCCAAGTACTCCGAGGGGGCGGGAGCGGCTACCGAAATCGTGCCGGCGCGTCTGCCGGAGGACGTCGCTGAGGACGCGAAGCAGATCGCGCTTGCGTGTCACCGCATCCTGGGGTGCCGAGGGATGAGCCGCACCGATATGTTCGTCACTCCGGAGGGCGATGTGGTGACTCTGGAGGTGAACACGATCCCGGGCATGACCCAGACGTCGCTGCTGCCCAAGGCGGCGGCAGCGCACGGCATCTCGTTCCCGCAGCTGATCGATGGCCTGATCACGCTGGCGCGCGAGCCGCGCTGAGGAGAGCAATGAAGCGACCCGTGAAGGACAATCACCGGCGTGCTTCCGCCACGCCGCCACCCGTAGCCCCGGCGCCGCCGCCGGGACCACGCCCGCTGCTGCACGCCCGTACTGCCGGGACCCCGGTCGGGCACGGCGCCACCGAAACGGGGGCGGTGCGGCGGGTGACGGCACGGCGGTCGAAGCCGGGCGCCGCCACGCGTGCCCGCGCCCGGGCGAAGCGTCTGCAGAACCGCAAGCGCATCAACTGGCCGCGCGTGATGCTCCGGGTTGGGATTGTCGTGCTCCTGATGGAGTGTGCGGCGGCGCTGGCGTGGTCGCCCCGGCTGTACGTGCGCCGGGTGGAGGTGGAGGGCAACGTCACCGTGCCGACGGATGCCCTGGTAACGAAACTCGGTGTCGGGCCGAAGGCGAACATCCTCTGGCTCGGAGTGGGGGAGATGCGGGATCGGGTTCTCAGGCTGCCGCCTGTGGAGCGAGCGGAGGTCCACCGGACGCTTCCGGGGACGGTGCGCCTGACGGTGCGTGAGCGGACGCCGTGGGTGTCGGTGCGCGACGACGCCACGGGCACATATTACACTCTGGACCAGAAACTTATACCCTTTCGTAAGGGAACCTTCCGGGAGCCCGGGCTGCCGCTGATTGTGCTGAAGGCGGGCGGCGAGGCGTCCGCGTCGCGCAGCGTGGTCCTGGGCCGGCGGTGGGAGAGCCGGGAGTTGGTAGAGGCGAGCCGGTGTGTCGCCTGGGCGCGTGACCGCGGGGAACTCTTTCCGCTGGAGAACGTAGTCGTTGATGCCAGGGGCAAACTGTGCTTAAATAAGGTCGGCGGGGTCGAGATTCGTCTCGGTTCCGGCCTGGACCTCGAGCGGAAACTGGAAACCCTGGCCTTGTTGCTGGCGCGACGCACGGACCTGCAGGGCAGTCGAGAGAGCCAGGTTGCCGCGGTAAACCTGTACGCCTACGACGCGCCCGCGCTCCTGACCCGCGCCGACCGCGGCGCTGCTTCCGCGGACCCGGGCTCTGCACCCGGCATGCAGCCTTAAGGGGGCTACTTCCCAGATGAGCGTCTTCTCCTCCCAGATTCGGAACCGGCCGTGGCTCTGGCAGATCACTCTGCTCTGCGGCATCTTCGGCGCTCTGCTGGCGGCCACGCTGAAGACGCAGGACCGCATCCGCGGCGAAGGGCTCCCCAGCATGCGTCCGCAGCAGATCGCCACCGAGTACGCAAAGATGCGGGATACGGTGAATGAGCAGAAGAAGAAGATTGCGGACCTGCAGACGAACCTGACCAAGTACCAGGAGGCCGCCGCGAAGGAGAAGGATAGCGCCAAACTGCTGTACAGCGACCTCCAGAAGGCGAATGTCCTCGCGGGGCTGGTAGCGGTCACGGGGCCGGGTGTGGTGGTGACGCTGCGCGACTCCACCAAAATGCCCGCCAAGCCCGCGGATATGACGCCGGAGGACTACTCCGTACTGACGCAGGACTACATCATCCACGACCGGGATATCCAGAGCGTCATCAACGAACTGCGCGCGGCGGGCGCGGAGGCCATCGCGGTGAACGACCAGCGGGTGGTGGCGACCACCGCCGTGCGGTGCGTCGGCCCGGTGGTGCAGGTCAACAGCGTCCCGACCAACGGCTCGCCCGTGAAGATCAAGGCCATCGGCGATCCGGACGCCCTGGTGTCGTCGCTGCTGATGCCGAACGGTCTGCGCGACCAGTACTCCATCACCGACCCGTCCATGTTCTCGGTGGACAAGATCAAGAGCATGACCTTGCCGGCGTACGCCGGGGCGACGCCTCTGCGGTGGGCGGAGGTCGCGCCGGAGCACGAGGCGAAGCAGGCGCAGCGCCAGTCCGAGAAGGCGACCGAGGAGACGGTGGACCCGATTTCGCCCAAGGGGCGGAGCGCCAAGAAGACGCTCGCGCCGTAACGCCGTCAGGCGTTCGCGTCCGCATGCAGCAGAGGACGGGAGTACGGAAAACAATATGACGCGCGTCAGCATACTGGTCCCCTTCCTGGGCGGCCTCGTCGGGTTTCTGCTCGTGTACGTCTCGCAGTACACGATCCCCCCTTACCTCGCCCCCTACTTCAGCCTCGCGGCGCTGGCGGGCCTGGACTCGATCTGCGGCGGCATCCGCGCCGGGCTCGAAGGCAAGTTCCACGATGACATCTTCCTGTCCGGGTTCCTCCTGAACTCGCTGATGGCCGGCTTTTTGGCCTATCTGGGCGACCGGATCGGGGTGGACCTGTACCTGGCGGCCGTGATCGTGCTCGGGTGGCGCGTCTTCACGAACCTGTCGCTCATCCGTCGCTACTTCCTGACCCACGCGCAGTTCGCGCGCAAGAAGGACGGCTAAGGGGCGTGGCGAAGGGCGATATCGTTGTTGGGCTGGACATTGGGACGACCAAGGTCTGCACGCTCGTGGCCGAAGTGGGCGACGAGAATGGACGTGTAGACATCCTGGGGGTCGGCCTCGCCCCCTCCACGGGCCTGCGCCGCGGCGTTGTGGTGGACATCGAGCAGACCGTGCGCGCCATCGTCGAGAGTCGAGAGCGGGCGCAGCGCATGGCCGGCGTGGAGATCCACAGCGTCGTCGTGGGCGTTACCGGCGAGCATATCGCCTCGGTCAACTCGCGGGGCGTCATCGCCATCACGCACGCGGACCGGCAGGTGACGCAGGAGGACGTGGAGCGGGTGATGGAGAACGCCCGCGTGATCGTGCTCCCCCCGGACCGGGAGATCGTCCATGCCATCCCGCGCGGCTATGGCCTGGACGGCCAGAACGGCATCCGCTCGCCGGTCGGCATGAGCGGTACGCGCCTGGAGGTGGAGACCCACATCGTCACCGGGGCAACCTCGTTCCTGCGCAACGTCGCCACCTGTGTTGAGCGGGCGGGCCTTGGTATCGAGGACATGGTGCTGCAGCCCATTGCCACCGCGGATGCCGTGCTGCTGCCCGCGGAGCGCGATCTGGGCGTCGCTCTGGTGGATATTGGCGGCGGCACCTCCGACCTCGCGATCTTCCTGGGGGGCGATATCGCCTACTCTGCGGTGGTTCCGGTGGGCGGCGGTTATGTCACGCGCGATATCGCCGCGGGCCTGCGCGCTTCGATGGAGGAGGCCGAGCGAGTGAAACTCGCCCACGGCACCGCGCTCCTTCCGGAGCCGCCGCTGCCGACTGTGCCGCGTACCCCGCCCGCCAGTGACGCCACCGACGGGGACGCCGACGATGAGGCCGCCGAGCGCGACCCGGAGCCCACGTTCACCTATACGCCGCTCGGGGACGTGGAGCCGGTGGAGCGACCGGTGCGGCATCTGGCGCAGATTATCGAGCCGCGTATGGCCGAACTCTTCCATCTGGTTCGCCAGGAGCTCAACCGCTCAAACTACGGGCACCTGCTTCCGGCGGGGCTGGTCCTGTCCGGCGGCGGGGCGATGCTGGTGGGGGCGCGCGAGATGGCCATGGAGATTACCGGCCTGCCGGTGCGGATTGGCTGTCCGGCGGGCGTCGGCGGCCTGGCGGAGTCGGTAAGTAGCCCGGGATTTGCGACCGGCGTGGGGCTGGTGCAGTGGGGCGGGCGTCTGCACGCGGGTGTCGGCATGCGCCGGGACGGCGGCGGCGGAGCCATTGCGGCGCTCTTTACGTGGATGCGCCGCGTCGTACGCGCGGTCACCGGTGGGTAGGTATTCTTTCTTGGGTGAACGAACGTTCGGCAGGGGAATTGTCCCCGGGAAGCGAATGTTTGCTCGAGTTGTCCGGTATAATCGGGGAATAGTCACCAGGGCAAACAGTTTCTGATTTGGTAAGAGAATCCTGTACAGGGGGCGTTAGGACAAAAACACATGGGCGCGACCATTCCGGAACCGTTCGCGAAGATTAAGGTCGTCGGGGTGGGCGGCGGCGGAACCAACGCCGTCAACCGCATGATCGAGGCAGGCCTGACGGGCGTCGACTTCTGGGCCATGAACACCGACGTCCAGGTACTGGCTACGTCGGCGGCGGACCACATCCTCCAGCTCGGCGAGAACCTGACCAAGGGGTTGGGCGCGGGCGGCAACCCCGAGATCGGGCGCGCATCCGCTGAGGAGTCCAAGTCCGACATCAAGAAGGCGCTGGAAGGCGCGGACATGGTGTTCATCACGGCGGGTATGGGCGGCGGCACCGGCACCGGTGCGGCCCCTGTAATCGCGGAGATCGCCAAGGATGCCGGCATCCTGACGGTCGCCGTGGTTACCAAGCCGTTCCGCTTTGAGGGGCCGCGGCGCGCGCGCCTGGCGGAAGAGGGCATCGACCACCTCAAGGACCACGTGGATACGGTGATTGTCATTCCCAATGACCGCCTGCTGAACGTGGTTGAGAAGAAGGCGACCCTGATGGATGCCTTCAAGGAGGCGGACGACGTGCTGCGCCAGGGGGTGCAGGGCATCTCCGACATCATCACGATCCCCGGCCTCATCAACGTCGACTTTGCGGACGTCAAGGCGGTCATGAGCGACGCCGGCTCCGCCCTGATGGGTATCGGCTTCGCCGAGGGCGATCATCGCGCGGTCGAGGCGGCGCAGGCGGCTATCTCCTCGCCGCTGCTGGAGACCGATATCGCCGGGGCGCGCGCCGTGCTGGTGAATGTCACCGCGGGGCCCGACCTGACCCTCTCCGAGGTGTACGAGGCCGCGGACCTGATCCGCGAGGGCACGGACGCCGACGACGCGAACATCATCTTCGGTACGGTGGTGGACCCGCGGCTGCAGGGCGCGGTGCGCATCACCGTCCTGGCGACCGGCTTCGAGGCGCGCCCGCGCAAGACCGATGCCGCCGCCGCGACCACGGCGACGACGGTTCGCGCGGTGGACCCGGAGCCCCAGCCGGCCCGCGTCCCCTCCGACACCGACCTGGACATCCCGGCCTTCCTCCGCCGCCGGTAACTGTCTGCGACAGGCGAAAAGGCCCGCCCCCGGTCTTGGGGAGCGGGCCTTTCGCTCTTTAGACAGACAGAGCCGCAGAATCAGGAGAAGAGGCTGGAGACGGACTCGTCGGACCAGATGCGCGAGATGGCCTCCGCGAAGATCGGGGCGACCGAGAGGACGGTGGTCTTGTTCAGGCGCTTCTCCGACGGCTGCGGGATGGTGTCGGTGATAATCAGCTCCGCTATCTCCGGCCGGGAAAGGCGCTCCAGCGCCGGACCGACCAGCAGGGCATGCGTACACGCGACCACGACGTTCGGCTGCGCGCCGTGCTCCAGCAGGGTGTCCACAATCTCGTTAATTGAGCCGCCGGAGGAGATCATGTCGTCGTAGACGATGCAGCACTTGCCGCGGACACTCCCCGCAAGGTGCGTGATGTCCGAGATGCCGTGCTCGGGGTGGGTCTTGTAGCCGACCGCCATCGGGGCGTCGAGGCGTCCCGCCACGCGCCGTACCTTCTTAACGCGCCCTTCGTCCGGAGAGACCACGACGATATCGCCGCCCTGGTACTTCTCCGCCAGGTAGTCCGTGATGACGCGCAGCGCGGTCAGGTGGTCCACCGGGATGTCAAAGAAGCCCTGGATGGCGTCCGCGTGCAGGTCCATCGCGACGATGTGGTCCGCCCCGGCGGTGGTCACCAGGTTGGCGATGAGCTTGGCCGTGATCGGCTCGCGCGGGGCGTCCTTCTTCTCCTGCCGGGCGTATCCGTAGTAGGGAAGGACCACGGTGATACTGCCCGCGGACGCCCGTCGAAGGGCATCCACCAGCACGAGCAGCTCGACCAGGTTCTGGTCGATGGGCGGGCAGGTCGGCTGAATCAGGAAGACGTCCGCGCCGCGCACGGACTCTTCGAACTTGACGTAGATCTCGCTGTCGGCGAAGCGGCTGATTTTCAGCCCGCCGAGCGGGATGCCGAGGACCTCGGCGATACGGGCGGCAAGATCCGGGTTACCGGAGCCGGCGAACAGCATCATGGGGGGGCGTCCGCCGGAGGCGTCGGTACGGACGACGGATGGATTGGCGCGCATATCTCGATTATACAGACACGCCGGGCTCCTCGCCTGTCCCCAAGCGACCTTGACAGAGAGCCGTGTGGCCGATATACTCCCTATGTTCCGCCGAGGTGGCGAAATTGGCAGACGCGCACGTTTGAGGGGCGTGTGGAGCAATCCATACGGGTTCAAGTCCCGTCCTCGGCATATTCGGAAACAAAAGGGCCCGCCGCGATAATTTCGCGGCGGGCCCTTTTTGCGGTTTTATTCCGCCGGCGCGGCGAAGGCGTGGCGGTAGCCCTCGGCGGCGTAGTGCAGGATGTCGTTGAAGTGGATGACGTCCGCGCGCACCAGCGCCTCGTACTGGCCCACAATGCGCCCGGCGTCGCCGTGCAGCGCCGGGTTGTCCGTGGCAATCGAGATCGGGACGTCCGCCGCGCGGCACCGCTCGAAGACCGGCCCCAGCTCCGCAAGATCGTCCATCGTATTGGTCCGCAGGTAGGTCGTCGGGCACACCTCCAGACAGATACCGCGCGCCGCCAACTCCGGAAGGTGGTGCGGGTGGTGCAGTGCGATCTGGATGCCGTGCCCGATGCGGTCCAGGTAGGGGAACAGGACCGGGTGGACATCCTCCGGGTCCGACTCGGCCATGTGTGCCGTGGTCTTCAAGCCCCGCGCCTTCGCCTCCGCGTACAGCTCCGTCCACTCGTCCAGCGTCGGGCCACCCGGCTGGTACGGGCCGGCCAGGTCCACCGCCGCGACCTCCGGCAGTTTGCACGCCAGGTCGATAATCCTCCGGTTCCGCTCCACGGAGAAGCCGCGGTCCATGCAGAGGATGTACGCGGTGCGGATGGGGAATTCCGTGGCGCGTGCCGCGCGGATGACCTGGCGCGCGACCTCCTCCATGAGCGCGAGTCGCTCCGCCTCGGGCAGACCCGCCGGGGTGCGCTTGTAGGGGTTGAAGCGCAGCTCCAGGTAGTCCATCGACTCGAAGACGGACGCCCCGCGCACGGCGCGCACCGTGAAGTACGGCACGTCCTCCGCCTGGAGGGACTCCACGAGGTGGTGTACCGTCAGATAGTCCGCGAGGTCCCGGAACGGGCGGTTAAACTCACGGGCGAAGGACTCATAGGTAGGGAAGCGCTCGCGCAGGCGGATGCTCTCAGCGCTCCCCGGGGCATGCTTGGTGATGTAGCCCCAGAGGATGCGCGGGTGGGTCGCCCCGCCGAGGTGCCGGTGCAGGTCCGGGAAGTTCATGCACCGGATTGTACCGCGCGCCGGGGCGACCGCGCCGCCGGCGCCTATTCGCCGCCGGTAGAGGAGACCATGGGCACCTCCTCGTACGGCTGTACGACCACGAAGCCTTCGCCGCGGAAGAGCATCTGGAACGTTTCCCCGCCGCCGCGCCCGAGGAACGTCTTAAACGACAGGTCGGTCTTCAACTCCGGCTGCAGGTTGCCGGACCACGCCACCGTCGCGTTCGGGTCGGTGCTGACCGGGTCGGACGAGGTGACGCGCAGGGTAAGCGGGTCGCCGTGGGTGGTAATCGCCACCAGGCCGTGCCCGGTCAGGCGCACGGAGAAGAGGCCGCCCGCCATCATGCCCGCGATGCGCCGAATCATGGTGATGTCGTAGCTGACAGAGTCCTCGAAGGCCAGCAGATCGTTCCCGCTGACGTTGATGGTCTCGCCCTGCAGGCGCAGGATGGAGATGTGCTTGCCGCTGTCGGCCACGTACAGGCGGCCCCGCCCCTCGACCTTGGCGAGCGGCGTCACTTCACCGGTTACGGCGCGCTTGAACGCCTTCATGACTCCGCCTTCGAGCATGCCCTCGCGGATGAACTTGAGGTCGCCGCGGTAGGCGATGGCAGCGCCGAGCTTGGTCCACGCGCGTCCGTTGACGTGAATCTCCAGCATGCGGTGCGACTCCAATTCGAACACGTCGCCCGGCTGGTCCTTCTCGCCCGTCTTCTCGATAAAGTCGGCGAGGCTATAGGAGGGCGTCTGGTCGCCCCCGGCGGAATGCGGAATCGTCATCAGTGAGGCTCCTGGGAAAGTGTACCGGGAGTCTGACCCGCGCCCCCGCTCGCGGGTTGCACACAGGCTTACTTATATTGACAATGTATTGTCAATATGGTAATGTCCTGTCATTATGGCCGAACTGAGCCCGGGGGGGCGACTCCTGAGCGAACTGATACTCGAAGTGTTCCGCGTAAACCGGCTTCTGCTGGACGCGGGGGACGAACTCGCCGCACCAGCCGGTCTGAGCAGCGCGCGGTGGCAGGTGCTCGGGGTGGTCGAGCACGGGCCAATCACCGCTGCCAGCGTGGCCCGTATCATGGGACTCACACGCCAGGCGGTCCAGCGAACCGCCGACGGCCTGGAGGCGGACGGTCTGATCGCCTACCGGCCGAACCCGCACCACCGCCGCGCGCAGCTTCTCACGCTCACGGCGAAGGGACGGGAGGCGCTTGACACGGTGCAGGAGCGGCACGCGGAGTGGGCGAACCGGCTCGCCGAAAGTTATTCGCCGGAGGCGCTACAGGCGGTCCTGGCGACGCTGCGCCGGGTGCGCGACGATCTGAACCCGGGAGGCATCACTCGGGAGGAGGAGGGGCTTCATGGTTCTCAACCACGTTAACCTCACGGTCAACGACGTCATCACGACGCGCGAGTTTCTGGAGAAGTACTTCGGGCTGCGCCCGATGGCGGGGGCGAAGGCGAACCCGGGCTTCGACGTCCTGTTCGACGACAACCAGTACCCGATGATCCTGACCCTGATCCGCTGCCGCAAGGGGACCACAGTATCCTACCCGGAGACGTTCCACATCGGGTTCGGGCAGCCGGGCGAGGAGGCGGTGAACGAGATCAACCGGCGCCTGAAGGAGGACGGTTACGACGTGCCGGAGCCGTCGCGCCAGCACGGCTCGTGGACCTTCTACTTTGAGTGCCCGGGCGGTGGCTTCACCATCGAAGTCCTCGCCTGAACCGTCAAACGCCCTTCGCGGCATCCCAGAGAAGGGCGTGGCCTCTCTGCGCCTCCTGCAAGGTTTCCTGGTGGCGCGCAAGCTTCTCCGGGTCGTCCGACGTACCGCCGGGGTTCGCGTCGTCGGCCACTATCTGCTCCCATATGCGGACTTCGTATTCGGCGAGGTCCGCGGGGGTCTTCCCTTCGGCGTCACGAATCAGTGGGTCCGCCCCCGCTTCGAGCAGCATCTCGATGCACTCCAACCCCGGGCCACGCCATGCGTTCTTCCCGGCGATGTGCAGCGGCGTTTGGCCGTAACCGTCCACCGCGTTCGGGTCCGCGCCGAGTTCCAGCAGGGTGCGCAGAGCCGTGGTACTCCCCCAATCGCCGCCCACCGCTTTGTGCATCGGCGTGCGCCCCTCGTAGTCCCGCGCTTCTATGGGCACCCCAGCCGCAACCAGCGCCTTGATGATGCGTTCGCAGGCGGAGCCGTTGAACGACCCCATGGAGTCCTCGCCGTTCCAGCAGACCGCGTGCAAGGGAGTCTGTTGCCGGTAGGTTTCCGGTGTCACCGCGAGCGAAGCCCCGTGCGCCAGAAAGAAATCAACGGCCTCCGCCTGATGGCTATGGGCGGCACGAAATAAGCGCGACCATCCATCTTTCGTACGCTCCAGCGGCGCGCCCGCCTCCATCAGTGCTTCCGCGACGGCAAGATAACGCGCCTTCTCCTTCGGTTCGCTCTCCCAGCTCTGAGCGCTCTCAAGGGCCTCTTCCAGCGCGTCCGTGTGCTGCCCTCTGCCTGAACCTGAGACGGCTTCGGGATGCGCCCCTGCGATGACGAGCGCACGAACGGCTTCGGGAGTGGCGGCCTGCATCAAAGCAGTATGCCCCCGCCTCGCCCTTTGATTCGGGTCGGCACCTGCCCTCGTAAGCAAACGAATACATTCCGCCGCACCTTCTGAAATGGCTCCCGCTGCTGTGAATAGGGGCAAATGACGACGGTAAATATCAGAGGGGATGCCCTCGGGAACAAGGGGAACGCCGCGGTGGAGTAGGAGTGCGACGCGCTCCGGGTCACCTGCCGATGCCGCCTCGACCAGAAGTGTACGTTTGTTCTTGCCGTCTTTGGTAGGGGGTATACCGGCGTCGAGGAGGAAGCGCAAGCGTGCCGCGAAATCCGGCGGTTCGGAATCCGAAGCCCCGTCGCTTTCCCACCACGCTCCCAAACCGGCTGCGTACCAGGCGGCGGTGACACCGCCCTCCGACGTGGCGTGCAGGTCCGCGCCGTGGTCGATTAGCCAGCGCAGCGTTTCGACCCGCCGGCCGTGCGGGGCCGACGCCGCGACCATCAGCGGCGTGAGCCCCGCCAGGAACGATCCGTGATTCGGACGCACGTCCGTGCGGACGTTGATGTCCGCGCCGTCCGCCACCAGGCGCTCCAGTGCGGCGATGTCGCCGAGGAGCGCGGCACGATGGATGGGCAGTTCCGGGCGGGCGTAGGATTGCATCTAAGGGGTCACCGGGGCACGTTCATCAGGGCGAGGACGATGGCGTCCTGGGCAGAGCGGGCGGCGGACGCGCCGCCGGAGCGCTCATACTGGTTCATGACGATGGAGAACACCACGCGCTGACCGGTGGGCGTGGTTAGGTAGCCGGAGAGCGCGGAGACGCCGGTCAGGGTGCCGGTCTTGGCGCGCACCTTCCCCTCCGCGGGCGTCTTCTTCATCCGGTTGCGCAGGGTGCCGTCAACGCCCGCCTCCGGGAGCCCGGCGATGAACGCGTCCCGCGCGTCCGCCGGGAACCGCTGCCAGACGTTCGTGAGGACGTCCACCAGGATGCGCGGCGTCACCGTGTTCATGCGCGACAGGCCGGAGCCGTCCGCCACGGACAGGCCGCCGGGCTCGACGGCTGCCACCTTGAGGAGGTCCCGCAGGGCGTTGGCCCCGGCGCGGGCGGTCCCCTCGTCCGAGAGCGCTTTGCCGACCGTTTTTAGCAGCGCCTCGCCGTACAGGTTATCGCTGGGCTTGAGGAAGTCTTTGAGCAGCTCGCGGAGCGGCTGAGATTCGGAAACGGCCACCTCCACGGCGTCCGCCGGGGTGACGCCCTTCTCGACGCGCCGCCGGACAGCAGGCGGCACCGTCACACCGGATACGCGCAGCAGTTCCACAAAGCGACTTGCCGCGAAGAGCGCCGGGTCTTCCACGGTCACCTCTTCGCGCACGGGCTTCTGCTCCGCGCCCGCCGGAATAGTGCCCGTCAACCGGACGATATTGCGCCCGCGCACCCGGGTCACCGAGATCGCAGGCGCAACGCCCTCGGCCGCGACCACGGTCTTAACCTCGTTGACGACTTCGACATAGGGGTTGTTCGCGAAGCCCAGGGCCATCGCCTGCGCGCCGCCTACGACAACAGTCGCCGGGTCGTCCACGTTTTTTCCCGGCGTAATCTCCAGCTGGAGGATGTTCCGGTCACAGTTCAGCCCGGCGACCTGAGCCGAGTAATAGTACGACTCGTCGTCCCACTGCCAGCCGTTTCCAAGCGTCTGATCGTCGAACGCCGAGGCGTCCGCCACAATGCGTCCGTTCACCTGAACGATCCCGCGCGCCTTCACCTCCTGAGCCAGAGCCAGAAGTCGGGCAGAGTCCAGCGACGGGTCGCCGCTCCCTTTGAGGTAGAGGTCGCCGTTAAGGGTCCCGGTCCGGTCGATGCTGCCGGTGTACGCGATGGTGGTCCGGTACCGGAAGTCCGGTTTGAGCGCCCACAGCGCCACGGCCGCGGTCAGTATCTTCTGGTTCGAGGCGGGCATCAGGGCGAGGTCGGGGTTCTTCGCGTAGAGGGTCTTGCCCGTGTCGAGCGAGCGCACCAGAACGCCCACCGACGCGTGCTTGAACATCGGCGCGGCGAGTACCTGGTCGATCTGCCGCTGCCACAGGGGGGTGGCGGGCGCTGCAGCAGGGGCGACCGGCGCGGGCTTCCGCGCCTTCTGCTGCTGCGCGTGCGCGGCGGGGGCGGGCGAGAGACCGAAACTCAGGAGCGCGGCGAGGGCGAGGACGGAGGATAGGGGGCGGGTGGTCATGACGCGCTCATGGTAGCACGGGGTATAGCCAGCGGGCAAGGGAGCCCACCGCTTGACCCGCTCGCCGGGCGCGTGTTACCCTCAGGGCGACATGGCGTGTGACGCACTCATTACGGGCATATCGGGCTTTATCGCGGGGCACCTGGCCCGGCGTCTGGTCGCGGAAGGGCAGGCGGTGACGGGAGTCGGAAGGCGACCACCAGAGTTTCCCCTGCCGGACGTGACCTTCGTACCGCTGGACATCCGCGACCAGGCGGCAACGGAGGCCGCGATCCGGGAGGCGCAGCCGCGCGCGGTCTACCATTTGGCGGCGATCTCGTCGCTCCAGTCGGCGGCGGAGGACGGCGGCGCGCGGGCGATGCTGGAAACGAACGTCGCCGGGACCTGGAACGTGCTGGAGGCGTGCCGCCGCGCCGGGACGCCCGCGGTCGTGGTCGCCTCGTCCGACAAGCAGTACGGCGCGCTGGCCAAGCCGCCGTACGACGATGAAGACTCGACAGCGTTTCTGAACGGCGGGGTGTACGAACTCTCAAAGGCGCAGCAGGACCAGGCGGCGCGGATGTGGGCGGGGCTATACGACACGCCCGCGGTCCGTGTCGCGCGCCTGACCAACGTTTACGGGCCGTTCGACACACAGTGGAGCCGCATCATCCCGGGCAACATTCGGCGGACGGTGCGGGGCGAACCGCCGCGGGTGACGGCGGGCCGGGCGGGCGAGGCGCTGCGCGAGTACGTCTTCGTGGACGACGTCGTGACCGCTCTGCGGGCGCTGGCCGCGGACGCTACGGAGCGCGGGAACGCCCCCCTGCGCCGCGCGGATGGCAAACTGGCGCGCGTCGCCTTCAACATTGGCCCCGGCACGCGCCTGCCCGCGGCGGGCGTTATCGAGACCGTACAGCGGGTCCTGCGCGAGGAGTTCGGGGTCACCGGCCCGGCCCCCGTGGTGCAGCCGGGGACGCCGGGGGTGTTCGAGCCCGGTTCCCAATTCAACCGCACGGAGCGGCTTGCCTCCCTCGTTCCAGGCTTTGCGCCGCGCCCTCTGGAGGCTGGGCTTCGCGAAACGCTGCCCTGGTATCTGGAGTACCTGGCGCAAAACGCCGACTGACGCCACCACAACCATCCCTGTAGTCGGAGAGTAAAACACTATGGCGGCACCTTCCCCCGCTTCCCCCGCATCCCGTCGTCGCGCCGTTCCCGCGCTCTTCCTGACCGCTCTGGCGGCTTCGGGACTGGGGGACGGCCTGCCGGCCTGCGCGCAGGCGTCTGGAGAGCAGAAGCCTGCGGAGCAGCAGGCGGTGCCTGCTGCATCCCTGCGCGTCCTGCCTTCGGACCACTTCTCCTATGAAGTGATGCGGAGGTTCGGGCAGGCGGGGTGGATCGAGGGGTATCCGGCAGGAACGGATGTGATACAGGGGCGGATTCTCACGCGCTTCGAGATGGCGAGCCTGGTGGCCCGGCATCTGACGCGCCTGGGGAACCTTGCCCGGCTTCCGGAGAGTGAGCAGCCGGATGTGCCGGCGGATGACCTGCGCCTTTCCCTGCGGCTCGCGCGGGAGTTTCAGCGGGAACTCGTGGCGATGGGGTACGACTTCAAGCGCGCGGCGGCCATGGTGCCGGAGGTGGCGGACCTGGCAGACGGGGCCATCCCGCCTGAGGAGGTGGCACAGGCGAAATCCACCCTATCCCGCATCGTGGTGAATTCCCGCGAGGGTGACGAGGAGGGCCTGCTCTCCCGCCTGGAGAACCGCGTGTCGGGTTACTTCCAGTTCCGTTACGATTCGCTGATCGGGCCGGGCGCGCTATTCAACGCCGCCGGGGACGGGGGGGACGGGCAGCGCCCTTCCGGAGATGGGCCGTCCGTGGGCGGGCCGCGCTCCGGGTTCGCGATCCGCCGCGGGCGCCTCAAGGTCAGTGACCGTTTCACCGAGCGCGACGAGTTCACGTTCCAGATCGACCTGCCGTCGAACTCCTCGCCGAACGTTCGGGATGCCTTCGTGCGCGTCTTCGACTTCCCAGCGAAGAACTTCGCCATGCGGTTCGGTCAGTACGCCTTTCCCTACGGGTTCGAGCACATTGCCAGTTCGCGCTTCCGGGAGACGCCGGAGCGGGCGCTCGGCTTTTCGGACAGTACCCAGGCCAGCTTCCTCTACAAGACCCGTGTCTCGGACACGGGCGGCGTGGTGACTCCTGGCTCCGTCCTGCCGTTCTTCGTGGACCAGGACCGCGATATCGGTGTTGAGCTGGCATGGGCAGCCCCGGAGAAGGAGGGCGCCTTTACGCCCCGTGCCTCGTTTAACGTCCTCCAGGGGGAGGGCCGCGCCGGCTCCGGGCAGCGCTCACTGAACAATGTGTACGACATCATGGGCAGCGTCGAGGCGGTTCGGGAGCGCGGACTGGAGGAGATGTCGTTCGGGCTGTCGTTCTACAACGGGACACTCTCGGTCCGGAGCGCCGCGCCCGACGCTGAGGGAAACCTGGCGCCGTTCCGGTATGCGAAGCGGGCGTTTGGCGGGGCGTATGCTCGCTACCGGACGGAAAGGACCGAGGTCCGCGGCGAGTACAGCGGCGGTCTGTACGAGGTGACACCGGACCGGGCGCTGTTCGCAGACGGCAACCGGTTTCAGGCCTGGTACGTGGCCGCGCGGCAGTTCGTGGCCCCGAAGGTGGAGCTCTACGCCAAGTACGATGAGTTCCACCCGGTCCGAGGGAACACGATGGTTGCTGGAGTGCGCGGCGCGGACCTCGCGAGGAAGACGCTCCAGGTGGGGGCGATGTGGCATGCGACCGAAGGAACCCGGTTCCGCGTGAACTACGGGCAGGGATTCACCCGGTACGACGCGTCCGCCCCGGAGGGGAGCCCCCTCCGGGACAAACTCGGCCTGCTCCAGATCGAGGTGCAGCAGGTCTTCTGACGCCCCAGCGCGCCGGGCCGGCCTACTTGGGCTGGCCCAGCGTGGGGTCCGCGAGGAAGTCGTGGCGGTACTTCATCGCCGCGACCAGATCCCGCTCGTGCGCGGCCAGCTCCTGCGGGGTCTTCAACTGCTTCTCCTGCATGAGCTTCGCCGCCACCTCGTTGATGAGGCGGATGTTGCCGCGGTTCACCTTGCGGTCCATCAGCGTCGCCATGCCCGCCTCGGAGCGCACGATATCGGACACCTTCACGGTCAGGACGGTCCGCGTCTCATAGGTCGTGAAGGTCGTCGCCGGGGCGGGCGGCGTGGCGGGCGTCCCCGCGAGCGCGGTGGGGGAGGCGGCGGGCGACGGCAGGAGCGGCGGGTTCGGGGGGGGCGGGGCCGCCGGGGCGGATGCGGCGG
>CALEKU010000049.1 GCA_937902745.1 uncultured Armatimonadota bacterium | reverse complement strand
GGAGCCCGCGGAGGCGGGCTTGAATCACAGAAGCCGGGACTTCAGTCCACGGCGCACACCGGGCCGGAGACGGTATCATTTCTCTGGACACGTTACACGGAGGAGAATGTATGGCAGAGACAACGCGCCCGCCGCGGCCGGTGCTGCTGGCGATCATGGACGGCTGGGGAGAGCGCGAAGAGACCGAGGCGAACGGCGTCAAGCTGGCGAACACACCCAACGTCGATAACTGGCGGGCCACCCGCCCCTGGACCCTCATCCGCGCGGCCGAGAAGGACGTGGGACTGCCGGTGGGACAGATGGGCAACTCCGAGGTCGGACATCTGAACCTCGGGGCGGGGTTCATCGTGCGGCAGGACATCACCCTGATCGATGACAGCGTCGCCGACGGCTCGTTCTTCGAGAACCCGGTGCTGAACGCCGCGGCGGACCACGTGCGGCTGCGCGCCGACCGTGGGGCCGCGCTGCACGTCATGGGCCTGCTGGGCACGGGCGGTGTCCACAGCCACATGAACCATGAGAAGGCAATCCTGGAGCTAGCGAAGCGCAAGGGCGTCGAGCGGGTGTACGTCCATGTCTTCACGGACGGGCGCGACACCACGCCCCAGAGCGGCCTCGATTTCCTGGCGGACCTGGAAGCCTTCATGGCCGCGGAGGGCGTCGGGAAGGTCGCCAGCGTCATCGGGCGCTACTATGCCATGGACCGCGATAAGCGCTGGGAGCGGACGAAGCTTGCCTATGACCTGCTGACGAAGGGCGAGGGGGAGCCGGCGACGTCCGCCGCTGAGGCGATTCAGCGCTCCTACGCCGCAGGGGTGACCGATGAGTTCATCCTGCCCTCCGTGATCGTGGGCGAGGACGGCGCGCCGGTCGCTACGGTCCGGGGCGGTGACTCCATCGTCTTCTTCAACTTCCGCTCGGACCGCGGGCGGCAGCTCACGCGGGTCTTTATGGTGCCGGACTTTGACGGGTTCGAGCGTCCGCTGCTGGAGGACCTGTACTACGTCACCATGACGGAGTACGAGAAGGGCCTGCCGGTGAACATCGCCTTCGAGAACGATGATGTGGCGGTGCCGCTGGCGAAGGTCATCAGCGACGCCGGGAAGGCGCAGCTCCACACGGCCGAGACAGAGAAGTACCCGCACGTCACGTTCTTCTTCAACGGCGGGCGCGAGCAGCCGTTCCCGGGAGAAGAGTGGAAGATCGTCCCGTCGCCCAAGGAGGTGCCCACCTACGACCTGAAGCCGGAGATGAGCGCGGCGGGCGTGCGGGATGTGGTCCTGGAGGCGATCCGCTCGGAGAAGTACGACTTCATCCTGGTCAACTTCGCCAACCCGGATATGGTCGGGCACACGGGCTCCATCCCCGCCGTTATCAAGGCGTGCGAGACCGTGGACACGTACCTCGGGGAGATTATCCCGGAGCTGCTGGCGCGGGGCGGCGTTGCGCTGGTAACGGCGGACCACGGCAACGCTGAGTTGATGCTCGACCCGGAAACGGGCGGCCCGCACACGGCGCACACCACCAACCCGGTGCCGTTCATTCTGCTGGCGGGGGAGGGCAGCGGCCTGGAGCACGCAACCCTGCGCTCCGGCGGGCGCCTCGCGGATGTCGCCCCGACGGTGCTGGATGCGATGGGGGTCGCCCCCGCCCCGACCATGACGGGCAAGAGCCTGATCGTCCGGCCCTAACGCCCCTGCCCCTCCCCGCCGGCGTCCGGCGGGGAGGGGTATTCTATGTCAGCGGTTGGGCTGCGGGGTGGTCCGGAGGTACGGCTTGACCTCCTTGTAGCCCTTGGGGAAGAGCTTCTCCGCTTCCTCGTTCGAAACGGCAGGGACGATGATGCAGTCTTCGCCATCCTTCCAGTCCGCCGGGGTGGCGACCTTGTAGTTCGCGGTGAGCTGCAGCGAGTCGATCACGCGCAGAATCTCCTGGAAGTTGCGCCCGGTGCTGGCCGGGTAGGTCAGCATCAGCTTGATCTTCTTGTCCGGCCCGATAATGAAGACCGAGCGCACGGTCATCGTGTTGTCCGCATTCGGGTGGATCATCCCGTACAGGTCCGCCACCTTCCGGTCGGCGTCGGCGATCAGCGGGAAGTTCAGGGCCGCGCCCTGCGTCTCCTCAATGTCCTTGCTCCACCCCTCGTGATCGCGCACGCCATCCACCGAGAGGCCGATGGGCTTGACGTTGCGCTTGTCAAACTCGGGCTTGAGGCGCGCCACCGCCCCCAGCTCCGTGGTGCAGACAGGGGTGAAGTCCTTGGGGTGGGAGAACAGCACCACCCAGCTATCGCCCGCCCACTCGTGGAAGTGGATCGGTCCCTCCGTGGAGTCCTGCGTGAAGTCGGGGGCCGTGTCGCCCAGTTGAAGAGCCATCTTCTCGTTCCTTTCCGCGGTACATTTCCGTTCCGGCCGGCTTTATTCCATTGAATTGTAGTCGGTTAACTTGGTCTTTGCACGAACTACCTTATATTCGTCGCTATATTCGTCGCTGCGGGAGGCAGAACCCTGCCGCACTCCTCGGAAACGAAGACGATCATTACGCCGCCTCCTTCTCGAAGGCAGCGTAGAGGACCGGCAGCACCAGGAGCGTCAGGAGGGTGCTGGAGAGGATGCCCCCGATGACCACGGTGGCAAGCGGGCGCTGCACCTCGGCCCCGACGCCAGTGGAGAGCGCCATCGGCACGAAGCCCAGCGACGCCACCAGCGCCGTCATCAGAACCGGCCGCAGACGCTCCCGCGCCCCCTCCCGCACCGCGTCGTTCACCGTGAGCCCTCCCTCCCGCCGGGCGTTCACCGCCGATACCAGCACGACGCCGTTCAGCACCGCGACCCCGCAGAGCGCGATGAAGCCCACCGCCGCGGACAGGGAGAAGGGCAGGCCGCGCATCCAGAGCGCCAGCACGCCGCCTGTGACCGCGAGCGGGACGCCTGTGAAGATCATTGCCGCCTGCCGGACCGAGTGAAAGGTCAGAAAGAGCAGGAAGAAGATTAGCGCGAGGGCAAGCGGCACGACCACGAGGAGCCGCGCGCGGGCGCTCTGCAGGTTCTCGAACTGCCCGCCCCACTCCACGCGGTAGCCGGGTGGCAGTTCCACCTCCCGCGCGACCGCTGCGCGCGCCTCGGCGACGAATCCGCCGAGATCCCGCCCGCGCACGTTCGCCTGGACCACGACGCGGCGGCTCCCCCCCTCGCGACTCACCTGCGCGGGCGAGGGCGCCACGTCGATTCGGGCGAGGCTGGAGAGCGGAATACCGGAGCGGGCGTCCGGCGTGGCGACCCGCAGGTCACCGAGGGCGTCCACGCTGCGGCGCGTCGCCTCCGGCAGTTTCACCACGATATCGGCGCGTCGGTCACCTTCGATCACCTGGCCCACCGACCGGCCGCCGATCAGCGATTCGACCACCTCCAGGACATCGGCCACGCTCACCCCATGGCGCGCAGCCGCGGCGCGGTCCACCGTGATCTGCAGGGTCGGCAAGCCGGTCGCCTGCTCCACCGAAACGTCCTCCGCGCCCGGCACCCGGCGCAGGACCGCCTGCACGTCGTTCCCGAGCCGGGCCAGGGCGTCCAGGTCCTCCCCGAAGACCTTCACGGCGACGTCGGCACGGACGCCCGACACCAGTTCGTCGGTGCGGAGCTTGATCGGCTGGCTGAAGGCGTACGCCTGCCCCGGCACCTCCTGCTCCAGACGCGCCTGCATCTCGGCCACGAGCTTCGCCCGGGTCATGTCGGACCGCCACGCGCGCCGGTCCTTCAGCGTCACGATCATGTCGCCGACGCTGGGCGGCATCGGGTCGGTGGCCACCTCAGCACTGCCGATGCGCGAGAAGGCGTCCTCGACCTCGGGGAAGGACTTCACCACCCGCTCTGCGGCGGCAACCATCTTCACCGAGTAGTCTACCGAGGCGCCGGCCGGGCGGATGGGCTGGATGGCGAGAGCGCCTTCGTCCAGTTCCGGCAGGAACTCGGAGCCGAGGCGCGCGAACAGCAGGGCGCACAGGGTGAACAGCGCGGCGCTGCCCGCGAGCACCGCCCACCGGTGTTTCAGCGCCCCCTGGAGGGCGGGACGGTACAGCCGCTCCGCCAGGGCCATGAGCGGGTTACGCTTTTCGCGCGTGTTGCCGGACAGGAGCAGGCTGCACAGCGCGGGGACGGCGGTCAGCGACAGGACCAGCGCGCCCGTAAGCGCCAGCACCACGGTCAGCGCCATGGGGCGGAACATCTTGCCCTCGATGCCACCCAGCGTGAGGATAGGCAGATAGGTAACGAGGATGATGGTTTCGCCGAACTGAGTCGCCTGGCGCACCTCCCGGCACGCCGCCGCCACCGTCTCGCGCCGCTCCTCCCCGGTCAGCGTCCGCCCGAGCCGTTCGTGGGCCTCGCCGAGGCGTCGGACGCAGTTCTCGACCTGGATCACCGCGCCGTCCACGATCAGGCCGAAGTCGATCGCCCCGAGGGAGAGCAGGTTGGCGGAGATGCCGAAGCGCTCCATCCCGATCACGGCGAACAGCATCGAGAGCGGGATGACCGACGCGGCGATCAGCGCCCCGCGCAGGTTGCCGAGCAGGAGCAGGAGGACGCCGATTACCAGAGCGCCGCCCTCGATCAGGTTGCGCCAGACCGTTCCGATGGTCTGGTCCACCAGTTCTGTGCGGTCGTAGACGGTAGCGAGGCGGACGTCGGGTGGGAGTGACTTGCGGACCTCCCCCACTCGCTCGTCCACCGCCCGCGCCACGGTCCGGCTGTTCGCTCCTTTGAGCATCATGGCGATACCAAGCACGGTCTCGCGGCCGTTGTGCGTGGCTGCGCCACGGCGCAGGCGCCCGCCGCCCTCGGTCACCGTTGCCACATCGCGCACCAGAATGGGTGTCCCCTCCTCGGCGGCGATCACGATGTTCTCGATGTCGGTGCGGTTCGCGGCGGCGCCGACGCCGCGCACGAGGAGCTGTTCGGCGCCCTTGACGATGTAGCCGCCGCCGACGTTCGTGTTGCCCTCGCCCACCGCCTCAATGAGTTCCCGCAGGGTCACGCCACGGGACAGAAGGCGCCGGGTGTCCACCTCGATCTGGTACTGCTTCTCATAACCGCCCTGGCTGTTGACCTCGGCGACGCCGGGAACGGTGCGGAGCGCGGGCTTCACCACGAAGTCCTGCAGCGTCCGCAGTTCCGTGGCGTCCCGGGTCTCCGAATCCAGGGTGTACTGGTAGATCTCGCCGAGGCCGGTGGAGACCGGGGCGAGTTCGGGCGCCCCCGCCTGCGCCGGGAGGCTCTCGCGCGCCGCGCCGAGCCGCTCCGAGACCAGTTGCCGCGCGAAGTAGACGTTAGTCCGGTCCTGAAAGACGACAGTCACCTGCGAAAGGCCGTATTGCGACAGGGAGCGGACTTCGGTGACGTCCGGGAGGCCGGCGAGCGCGACCTCGATGGGGAACGTCACTAACTTCTCCACCTCGGCGGGCGCGAGGCCCGGGGCTGGCGTGTTAATCTGGACCTGGTTGTTGGTGACGTCGGGCAGGGCGTCAATAGGAAGCCGCTGGAACGCCCCGAGGCCAAAGAAGACGACCAGAGCCGCCCCCACCAGCACCAGGAGCCGCTGCCGAAGCGAGAAATCCAGGATGCGCTGGGTCCACATCAGTGTGCGTGCCCTCCTTCGGCGAGTTCCGCCTTATTCGCCTCGGAAAGCAGGGCGTACGCGCCTTCGGTGACCACCTGCTCGCCCTCCTTCAGTCCTGCGGTGACCTCGACAAGACCGCTGCTGCCGGATGCCGGGACAGACGCTGTGGTGACGCGCCGCTTCTCGAAGGTGCCCGCCTCCTCCCCCTGTGCGACGAATACGACCTGCGACTCCGCTCCGCTGCCCCGGTCCGTCACCACAGCGGCTTCAGGGACCGTCAGCGCGCGGCGGGGCGTTCCTGTGGGCAGGGAGACGGTGGCGAACATCTCCGGCCGCAGGCGCCCGTCCGGATTGGCCACCAGACAGCGGACGGGAAGCGCCCGCGTCTTCGGGTCTACACGGCTGGCGAGGCTCTGAACCACTCCCGAGAAGCGCCGGTCCGGAAACGCCGCCACGGTGACCTCGACCCGCAGGCCGGCGCGGACGCGAGAGGCGTCTTTTTCGGGCACGCTGGCCTGCACCATCACCGTCGTCAGGTTTTCGATCTGGAACAGCGTGCTGCCGCGCTCCACCGTTTCTCCGTGCGTGGCGGACTGGCCGGCGATCACGCCGTCGATGGGAGCGTAGAGCGTGATCTTGCCGCTCTCGCCCTCGATATGCCCGGTTCCCTCCAGGGCGATCAAGTTCGCCCGCGCGGCTTCCAGAGCCTGCCCCGCCCCGGCAAGCCGCGCCGCCGCCGCCTGCTCCTCGCGGCGAGCGCGAGCGACCTCGGCCTCGGCGGCATGCACCTCCGCCTCCGCCGCCTGAAGGGCCTGTCGGTTTAGCAGACCGGCCTGAGCCACTCTCCGCTCCCGCTCCAGCGTCCGCTTCGCCGCCTCGACACGTACCTGCGCCCGCTCGGCGCGCGCCTCGTCCTGACGCCGCTCCAGTTGCGCCTGTTCGAGTTCAGCGCGGGAGATGATGCCCTCCTTGAACAGCCGCTCGGAGCGCTGAAGTTGCGCGGTGTGGCTCTGAAGCTCGGTCTGCGCGGTCAGAAGCTCCGACTGCGCCTCCGCCAATTCCGTCTGCGCGGCCTGGAGAGGCGCTTGCGAAAAGGCCCCCGCCTTCGCCAACTCCTGCTGCGTGGCGAGCGCCTTCTGGGCGCTGGTCAGGCGGGCGCGGGCCTGGCCGACCTCGGCGCGGGCGGTCTGCACCCCGGCCCGCGCTTCCAGCAGGTCGGCCTGCGCCCGGTGTTCGGCGGCGTGCGCCTGGGCGATCTCGAAGCTGTCCAGCACCGCGACCGGCTGGCCCGCCTTTACGGCGTCGCCGAGCCGGACATAGGTACGGACGACCTTGCCCGCCGCGGGCGGGGTGACTTTGGCCACCGCGTCCGCCGCTGCCTCGACCGTGGCAGGGACGGACAGGCTTTCGCGCACAAGCCGCCGGGCAACGGGCTCCGTACGCAGTCCCAGATTGGCTATCCCCTCGGGTGACAGCCGGACCACGCCCTCTTCCCCTTCGTGGCGGTGGTCGCCGTGCTCGCTCTCGGGGTGCTCCTTGTGTTCCCCGTGTTCCTCGTGCCCGTCCAGGGCAGCGGGGGAGCTTTCGCCACCGCGCACCGCGGACAGCACAACCGCGGCCCCGAGTACGCCGGCAAGGAAAGCGACAACGGCAAGCAGCAGGACGGCGCTCTTCTTCACGGTGCGGCCCTCCTTTCCGCGGCGGCCAGGGCGACACCGGCAGGATAAGCGCCGGTGGCGCGCTCTCGCTCGGCGCGGGCGAGCGCCAGTTCGACCCGGGCGTCGATATAGTCCGATTGGATCTGCCGATAGGTGCGCTGGGATTCAAGCAGGGCGACGATGGTAGTTTTGCCCTCCTCGTAGCCGAGCCGGCTGGCGTCCAGCAGACGCTTCGCCTGCGCGAGGAGTCCCTCGGGGTAGGTCGCCAGCACCGCCTCGGCGGCGCGGACACGGGCGGCGACACGCGCCACCTCCTGCCGCACCTGCGCTGTCAGCGCCGCGACACGCGCCTCCTCAGCGCGGGCCGACTCCTCGGCCTGACGCGCCCTGCCGCGGCGCCCGCCGTAGTCGAAAAAGGGCAGCGTGATGCCCACGCCGAAGCCGCTCTGCTGGACGCCGCGCGTGACGGACGTGGCACGAAACTGCGGGGCCACATCGGGAACACCCTCCGCGCGGGCGGCGCGCGCCTCCTGGCGGGAGGCTTCCACCCGTGCTCTTCCCGCCGCGAGTTCGCTGCGCTGAGCGAGCGCCTGCTGCTCCGCCTCCTGCGCACCTTCGGCGAGGGCGGGAGTGTCTGCGTCCGCAGCGGGCAGGGCGACCGGGCCAAGGGGGGCGGAGGGCGGCCGGTTCAGGAGGGCGTTCAGCGCCGCCTCCTTCGCGGCCACGCTCGCCTCAGCGAGAGCGACCTGCTGCCGTGCCTTAGCGACCTCGATACCGGTCTGGACCTGCTCGATGGCGGGGCGGGCGCCCAGTTCGACCTGCACGCGCGCCAGTCGGTCCAGTTCTCCGGCGATGGCGAGGATATCCCGGGCGAGCGCAGCCTGTTCGCGGGCACGGACCAGTTCGTAGTACGCGGCGCGGACCTCATACACCACGTCGCGCAGAAGCACAGCGGCCTCGGCTTCGGTCTCGCGGAGGCGCGCTTCGGCCGCGCCGCGCCGCGCCGACCGGGCGCCGTTTACCTCCAGCGGCTGGGCGATGAACAGTTCGTTGTCGGAGCCGCCGCCCACACCGCCGGTGAGCGCCGGCGTGAACGCGACCTGCGGGTTGGCGAGCGCGCCCGCGGCGCGCACCCCCTGCCGCGCGGCGCGCAGGTCGTGAATGACGGCGGCAACGCGCGGGTTGTGGGCCAGAGCCTGCTCCAGCGCCGTCTCGACCGAGAGCGGGGCCTGCGCCGGAGCGGCCGTCGCAGCGGCGATTGCGATTGTCGCCGCGAAGAGGGTAAGGGAGTCCGGAACCAGTGACAAAACCGCCTCCTGAAGTACGAAAAGAGGGAGGGCCGGAGGCACAGGGGAGCGCGCAAATGTAGAGAGAATCGGGAGGGCGCGGCCTGACCGTGCGGCCCGCGGAGACGCAGCGGGCGGGGATCAGTGGGGCAACGGCGGAGCGCGCAGAGAGGGGCTTTGAAGAGCGACATCCGCCGTGGGCGGGCCGCGGGGCGGGGCGACGCCCGCCGAGGCAACGCGGAGCAGAACCGGTACGGGAACGGGAGTTGCGGGAGTGGGAGCCGCCAGGAAGACGGGCGTCAGGAGGACACCCGGCGCCGCAGCGAGCGTGGCCGGCGGCGCGTCTCCCCCGGCCGAAACGACCAGTTCACATTCGCAGCCCGCAGCGCAGACGGCGGCCTCGTCCGGCGGCGTTTCGGTTGGGACGGGTGCCCCACCCGGGTTGTTCTCGCAGTGGCGGTCCCGCCCCTCCTCGGAGTAGCAGCAGCAATGTCCGGGCGCCGTGCCGCAGACCTGCCCTTCGCAGTACCACGCAGCGAGTGCGGCGCGGGCGGGCGCGAGCGCGGCGACACTGGTCGCGGCGAGGACGCACACCAGAACGCGCAGACGCAGCAGGGCTCGCGGGCGGCGGAGCGGCATGACGCTATTGTATCCGTGTCCCCGAAGGGCGTCAAGGGGCATCCCGGCGCGCCCTGCCGGAGCATGGCTGGCCGCTGGCGTGGTATTTTCTGGTCACGAGCCCGTATCGCGAGCGACGCCCCAATAGGGGTAGTCGCTCGCGGCAGCGCCCGAATTACAACCAAACATGCCAAAATGAAAGGTTTTTTCGTACCTTTACAGATCGGCATGCATTGTGGTATCTTTGGTCCCACAGGAAAGTTACCGGGATGAAACGCGGCGATCTCAGGCAGAACCTCGTCTCCCCTTCGGCCCAGCATGTCGCCCAGGTGCTGGAGCGCAAAATCCTGTCCGGCGAGTACCAGAGCGGGCAATGGCTGCCCAGTGAGCGCGTTCTGGCGGAGGAGTTCGGCGTCAGCCGGGTCATTATACGGGCAGCCGTGCAGGCGGTAGAGGAGCGCAACCTCATCACCCGCGCCGCCCGGTGCCGGCCCGTGGTGCGCGGCGTCTCCGCCGCCTCTGGCGGAGACGCCCCCACCTCCGCCCCTATTGCGGCAGCGCGCCGGAACGTCGCCCTGCTGATCTGGCCGGCGGCGAGTTGGCCGGGGTCGGCGTCCATCGTGCAGGGCATCCGGCAGACACTGAGCCTGGACGACTTCCGCCTGGTGCTGGAAACGGCAGTGGGCGACACGGACCGGGAGATCAGCGCCTCGGAGGCCCGCTTCCTCCAGCGCCTGCACCAGGACCAGGACATTGAGGGTCTGATCCTGTGGTACCTGGGAGGCGAAGCGCCGGCGAACCGCGAGGCGCTGGAGACGGTGCGCTCGGCCCGCATCCCGATGGTGTTTATCGACCGGCGGCCGCCGTCCGGCTTCGACGCCGACTATGTGGGGGTGGACAACGTCCGCGCGGCGGAGCAGGTCACGCGCCACCTGATTGCCGCCGGGCACCGGCGCGTGGCGCATGTCACCAACCTGGACAACGCCTCCACGGTCTATGAGCGACGTCAGGGATACGAGCGCGCCCTGCGACGGGCGGGGATTGAGCCGCGCCCGGAATGGATTCGTGCGGACACCGGTTCGTCGGCGGAGGACCATGCCAGCGGTTGCGCGCGGTTTGTGGACGAGTGGCTTGCCCAGCCGGAGCCGCCCACGGCCGTGTTCGCGGTGAACGACATCGTCGCATTCCATCTCATTGCTGTCTTGCGGGAGCGCGGGGTGCGCGTCCCGGAGGACATCGCCGTAGCGGGCTTCGACGGGATGGAGCGCTGGGGCCATGCCGCCCCGTTCCTCACTTCGGCGTACCAGCCGTTCGAGCAGATCGGCGCCCACGCAGCGGAGCTGCTGCTGGAGAGGATTGAACAGGGGGCGGAGGCTCCCTACCGGCACGTCCTGCTGGACGCGCCACTGACCGTACGGGCATCGACCGGGGCCGTCCAGCAGCCCCCGGCGCGGCGGCCATAGTGCCGCCGCGCCCGCCCGACATCGTTCATCGTTCCGTGTCTCACTACCACAGGAGGAAGAGAATGCTTTACCGGAGAGTCGACGTCGCCATCCGCGGCAGCCGAGCCGCCTTTACCCTGATCGAGCTTCTCGTGGTCATCGCTATTATTGCGATTCTGGCAGCTATCCTATTCCCTGTGTTTGCGCAAGCTCGGGAGAAGGCCCGGGGCGCCGCGTGCCTATCGAACACCAAGCAGATTGCGCTTGGCATCATGCAGTACACCCAGGACTACGACGAGACCATGCCACCCGTCCATAACTGCAACGTTCCGCCCGCCACCTCCATCACCTGGTTCTGCGGCGGCAACGGCGACGCCCGCCTGGACTGGAACGAGGTCGTGATGCCCTACATCAAGACCAACATCGCGGGGGGTAACTCGGTCTATGTTTGCCCGAGCCTGGAGGCCGACTTCTACAACCAGTGGACCCCCAACCCCACCAACGGCGGGGTCAAGTGGGCCCAGATGTTCAGTACCTACGGCATGAACCTCGACTACCTGCAGCCCAACCCAGACTGCTCCCCGGACACACTGCTGCCGAATGCGGGCGCGGTCTGGGGCCGCCCGGCGGCGCTTGGAGAGATCGAGGCGCCCGCGAACACAGTGCTCCTGACGGAGACCAAGCCCTGCGTGATCGTCTCCGGTGGCAGCGCGGGCGCGTTCTACCCGAGCAACCTGGTGACGTCCCCTGCTGCGGTCGGCCCGAACAGCCGCACCTGCAGCCTGGACGGCTGGGGCTACAACAGCGCCTTCGAGAGCGGCCCGGACGGCATCGGGGCGGACACCGGCACGAAGCAAACGTCCACCGGCCTGTTCTCCCCGCGCCACACCGGCGGCGGGAACGTCGCCTTCTGCGACGGCCACGTGAAGTGGATGTCCCCGGGCGTGCTTGCCGCGGGCACCAACTGGCGCGTGGGCATCTCCACCACGGATGTCCAGATCACCGACCTGAGCAAGTATCTGTGGTCCCTGAAGAAGACCGGCAACAGCGATATGTAGGGTGGGAGCCGAAATGACGACACCCAGAAAACGACGCATGCGCGGGGCGGCCCTGGCGGGGACGGGACTTCTGGCAGTTCTCACCCTCGCCGCCCTGCTCGCCTCCGGCTGCGGCCGGAGGGACGAGACGCTGACCGCCGCGCCCCCGCCCGCCCCGGGCGCGAACGCCCCGCCCCCGGTAGAGCGCACGCGCCCGCGGCCCAAACTGCCCCCGCTTGTCGGCAAGGACGGCAAGCCCACCGGCGGCGGCGCGGCCCTGTAACTCGACTCACTCTCGTAACTCTCACACACGACAAGCGCGCCCGGCCCGGAAATTCCGGGCCGGGCGTCGAATCTGGATACCTATGAACCGAATCGCCGTATCGACCTACTCGTTCTGGCAGTTCAAGAACGAAAGCCTGCGCCCCATCGAGACCTGCATTGAGCACGCCGCCCGGATGGGCTTCGACGGCGTGGAGCTGCTGCACCGGCAGATGGACGGCGAGGACAACGCCTACCTGCAGAAGCTCAAGCGCCTCGCCTTCACCCTGGGCCTCGACCTGTGCGGCCTTTCCATCCACCAGGGGTTTGTTTCGCCCGACCCAGAGGAGCGGAAGAAGAACGTCGACCACACGGTGCGCTGCATCGAGATGGCGTACGCCCTGGGCATCCCCACCATCCGGGTCAACACCGGGCGCTGGGGCACCAGCAAGGACTTCGACGCCCTGATGGAAAACCGGGGCATTGAGCCGCCGCTGCCTGGCTACACCGACGAGGACGGCTTCCCCTGGGTCATCGACAGCCTGCGCGAGTGCCTGCCCGCGGCGGAGCGGTGCGGGGTGACGCTGGGCCTGGAGAACCACTGGGGCCTCGGCCTGACGCCCGAGGGCGTGCTGCGCATCGTGGATGCCGTGGACTCGCCCTGGCTGCAGGTGACCATGGACACCGGCAACTTCCTGGAGGACCCGTACGACCGCCTGGAGAAGCTGGCGCCGAAGACGGTGTTCGTGCAGGCGAAGACCTACTACGGCGGCGGCCTGTGGTACTCGCTGGACCTGGACTACCCGCGCATCGCGGACATCCTGCGCCGCCACAACTACCCCGGCTACCTGTCCCTGGAGTTCGAGGGCCGGGAGAACCCGCTCACCGGCATCCCGAAGAGCCTCGCCCTCCTGCGGGAGTCGTTCGCCTGACCGGCTCGTGCGCGGGGGGCGCGGACTCGGTACAATCCGTCGCATGAACGAGCAGACTTCCGACGCCGCGCCCCCCCGCCCCATCACGCTCCAGACGCGAGACCCGCGCACCGCCCGGACGTGGGCGGAGGTGGATCTGGACCGCATTCGCACCAATGCCGCCGCGCTGCGCCGATGGCTCGCGCCCACAGGCAACGGCAATGACCTGCTGGCCGTGGTCAAGGCGGATGCCTACGGGCATGGTGCGGCGCGGGTGGCGCTCGCCAGCACCGCGGCCGGCGTTTCGCACTTCGGTGTGGCCTCCCTGGCGGAGGCGCTTCCCCTGCGTCAGGCCGGCATCTCCGGCGATATCTACCTGCTCTCGCCGTTCCTGCCCGAGGAGGCGGAAGCCATCGTCCGCGCCGACCTCATTCCCATGCTCTCCTCGTGGGAGCAGTTCGAGGCGCTGCGGGACGCGAGCCGTGCGGCGCCGCTCCCGGCGCGCTGCTTCCTGAAAGTGGACACGGGCATGGGGCGCTCCGGCGCCAACGCGGAGGCCGCCCGCGACCTCTGGCGGCGCCTCGCGGAGTTGGACAGCCTGCGCGTCACCGGCCTCGCCACCCACCTTTCCAGCGCGGATGAGTTCGGCGAGGAGGCGGAGTCCGCCACCCGTGCTCAGGCCGAGGCGTTCTACGCCTGTGCTACGGCTCTGTTCGAGGAGCACGCCGCCCGGGCCGACGACGGGCGCGGCAACTCCGGCGTCTGGCTTTCTCTGGAGAACTCGCCGGGCGCGCTGCAGCGCGACCTGCGGCGCGAGCCCCTGCCGGGCGTGCGCGGTCACCTCGTCCGCGCCGGCCTCCTGCTCTACGGCATCGAGCCCTTTCGCGGAGCGCTTGCGGACCTGCCGGAGATTCGCCCTGTGCTCACCTGGCGGGCGCGTGTGACGCTGCTGCGCGACCTGCCGGAGGGCGCCACCGTGGGCTACGGCCGGACGCGACGCCTCGCCCGCCCGACCCGCGTCGCCACCCTGGCGGCGGGCTATGCGGACGGGCTTTCCCGGCGCCTGTCCAACTGCGGCTTCGTGCTGCTGCGCGGCACCCGCTGCCCCATCCTCGGGCGCGTCAGCATGGACCAGTGCCAGATTGACGTTACCGACGTCCCGGGCGGCGTTTCGCTCGGGGACGCGGCCGTCCTCATCGGCGAAGACGGTGAGAACATGCAGACCGCCCTCGACCTCGCCGCGTGCGTCGACACCACCCCCCATGAACCCACCTGCGCCCTCACCCGCCGGGTCCCCCGCCTGTACGTGCGCCCCTGAGCCATGCCCGACGATGAGACCACAGAACGCCTTCGCTCCGTTTTGAGTCGCGATCTGGGCCCACCGTAGACCTGGGGAGGAGTGGAACAATATGGATGAGCGTGAGACATCCTGGGAACGGGTCCGCTTCCAGATGGAGCGGGCCTTCAACCGTGCCGAGGTTGAGGAGGCAGAGCGGGCTTTGCGGGGGCATCTGGCACGCTATCCCGAAGATGTGGCGCGCGACCCGTGGCACGGCTGGGCCGAAGTCGTTCGCTCCCTGGAAGAGCGGGAAGAAGACGCCCGGCGCCTCGGTCTGGATGAGGATGCGATGAATCAGCGGGAGAAGATGCTGCGCGCCAGTCATCTGCCCTTCCCCGCTGAGGAAGACCCGGAGCTACTCGCCGCTTTTCAACGCTCCCTTTCCGACCTGCAAGGTTGGCTCGCGCGCTTCCCGCAGGATGAACCGGTACGGGCACGCGCCGCGCAGCTGCAGAGCGACCTGGAGGTAGTTCGGTCGCTGTTCACCCTTGCCCGTAAAGAGCCCGTAGCCGCTTCCTCCTGACCTGGTCCCTCAACAGGCGAGGGACCAGGCTGTACGTCCGTTCGCGACGTGAAAACGGGACTTTCGCCCCGTGCGGCGGCGTGCCACCCTGTCGTCAACACAAGCGGAAGGGGTAGAGGTAGACGGTCGCGGTCCTCAGGGAGTGGCTTGCAGCAGCCGCGTCTCCGCCCGAATCTTTTCCGTTTCCGCCTGGATCTTCTTCGTCTCTTCCTGAATCTTTTCGGTCTCCGCCAGCACCTTCAGCATTTCCAGGCGGCGCCGCTCTGAGTCGTCGGCGGCAGCGACGGGGGACGCGTGCGGGGCCGGCGACGGAGCGGGAACGCGCGGCGGCGCGGAGACCGCGGTTGTCGGCACATGGTTGTCTCGCCGCCCCCGGTCGATCGTCATCTTCGCCAGGAGGAGTACAACCACGTTCAAAACGACAAGCGCGACCAGGACGAGTACGGGCCGTGCGCTGCTCTGCATCTTCCCGGTTCCTTTCCGGACGAGCGGGGGTGCCGCCATCCTACTTCTTGAGTTCGGCGGAACGGTATCGCGGACCTGCAAGCGGTAGCGGCGCGCAATTCGGGGGCAAAGCAGGTAAACGTACGGGCGGCGGCGAACGGTAGCGGCACCAATGCACGAAGAACTGCCGGAGCCGCCTGTAGTCGCCCCCTCCGCCGACGGCACGCCCGCGCCTACCGCTTCGTCCACCCAGGGCGAGGTGACGGCACGCTACCACGTCCGCATCCGCGAGATTCCGGCCGATGAGCGCCCGCGCGAGCGGCTGATCGCCTACGGGGCGGACGTCCTCTCCACCGCGGAGCTGCTCGCGATCCTACTGCGCACCGGGACGGAGAAGTACAGCGCGGTCGGGCTGGCGGAGCACCTGCTGTCGCACTTCCACGGGCTGCGCGGCGTCGCCGGCGCGACGGTGGAGGAGCTGGCCCTGGTACACGGAATCGGGCCGGCGAAAGCGGCACAAATCAAGGCCGCCATTGAGTTTGGGCGTCGGCTGGTGGCCGCAAGCCCGGAGGAGCGGCCCAAGATCACGTCCCCGCGTGACGTCTACAACCTGCTCGGGCCGTCCCTGCGCGACGAGCGGCGGGAGCACTTCGTGGTGCTGCTGCTGGACGCCAAGAACGGGGTGATGCGCCAGCGCACGGTCTCGGTGGGCGACCTGACCTCCTCGCTGGTGCACCCACGCGAGGTGTTCTCCGAGGCGATCCGCCACGGGGCGGCAAGCCTGATCGCCGCGCACAACCACCCCAGCGGCGACCCGACCCCCTCCCCGGAGGACGGCGCGGTAACGCGCCGCCTCGCGGAGGCCGGGGAGCTGCTGGGCATCGACCTGCTGGACCACGTGGTCCTGGGCGACGGGCGCTGGGTCTCGCTCAAGGAGCGCGGCGTCTTCTGATGCCGCAGCGGCGGTGTCAGTCTACCTTGAAGATGGAGGAGGGCGCGCCGTAGCGCTTGTCCCAGTCGTCCCACGCCACGTCGGACGGCCCGATGGCGTAGTCCACGACCTTCCACTTCCCCTTTTCGCGCTTCATCAGGGCGCACACCATGCCGCTGAAGGAGCCCTCCCGGATGGCCTCCTCGTAGATGGTCCCCTTGTAGTCCATCGGCTTGCCGTTCGGCTGCAGCGGGACGCCGCGCAGGAAGGCCCAGGCCCCCTGCACCTTGAGCGCGTCCACCTTGAAGATGACCGGCTTCTTGAGTTGCTTCTGCACGGGGACGCGTGCGGCGTCCATGAGGGCCTTGCGCTCCTTTGAGCCGGGCCTGGGCGTGTGCTGCGCGTGCGCCGCTCGGGGGACGGGCGCCAGTGCGAACGCCGTCAGCAGCAAGAGGAGCAGGGGCAGGAGGGGCCTGCTGGTCTTCATGTTTCTTTCTCCAGGGAGCGCATCAGGCGGGACTGGACCACGGCCAGGGTGACGTCGCCGCGGGTGCGCTCCACCACCGCGCGCAGGGCGTCGCAGGTGCGGCGCAGGCCGCTCGTCAGGGCGTCCGGGTAGTCCACCGTGGTCAGGGCGGATAGGATGTCGTCCATCGTCGCAAGCATCGCCTGGGCCCGGTCAATGTCGCCGCGCCGCAGGCAGTCCAGAGCGAACCGTCTCCCCTCTGACGCCGCCTCGGCGAGCCCGTTCAGGTAGGCGGCGGCCTCCAGGCCCAGGTCTTCCGGGCCGGGCAGCGGCTCCTGACGGATCAGGGCGAACAGCGCCTCCGCCTCGGCCAGCTCCTTGTGGGCGTCCTGCACGTACCCGGCGTGGTACAGGTCCGGGTGCGCCGCCAGCGCCTCGGTGACGCGCGCGGCCTCCGCCCGGGCGCCATCGAGGGCCGTCCGTGCGGCGTCGAACTCGCCGCGGTGCAGGGAGCGGATGGCGTTCGCGCAGGTCCGGGTGAGGGCGCGCCCATGCGCCAGCGCCACCTCGCGCGCCCGGTACTTCTCGTCCAACACCGCGCGCGACGCCGCGATAAGTTCCGTCAGTCGGTCTTCCATGCCGCTATTGTACTAGAATAGCGGCATGGACTGGCTGACGCGATTGAACCGTGCGGGAGGGCGGGTGGCGCTGGGGGGCGGCGCCACGGCGCAGGTGCTGCACTTCGCGTATTCGCCGCATCTGCCGGACAACGTGCCGCACCGGCACACCTACTTCGAGGTCTGCCTGGTGGGCGCGTACGGACAGGGCGAGTACCGGGTGGCGGGGACACCGCACCCGCTGACGCCCGGGACGCTGTTTGTGGCGCGGCCGGGCGTGGTCCACCAGATCGTGAACACGGGCGACGGCCCCTTAATGGAGCTGTACTGGGTAGCGTTTGCCCTGGAGGCGGGGGGCGACGACGAGGGCGAGGTGGGAGCGCTGCTGCGCCGGTTTGCGCGCAGCGAGGGGACGTTCGCCGTGCCGGACTCGGAGGGGCGTGTAGGGGCGCTCTGGGCAGCGCTGCGGGCGGTGGCAGGCGGTCCGCCGCTGCCGGGCCTGGGGGCGCAGGTGGATGCACTCCGAGCGGCGCTTCTGGTCGCCATCGCGCAAGCGGCGGGCGGCGCCCCGGCTCCCGGCGCGGAGGTGGCAGGAGGCGAAGACGCCGGGGAGTGGCGGGCACGGCTCGCGGTGCGCTACATCCATGACAACCTGGCCCGCCCCCTGTCGGTGGCGGAGGTCGCGGCGCAGGTCCACCTTTCGCCACGCCACCTGACGCGCGTACTGCGGGCGTTCACGGGCATCGCCCCCGCGCAGTATGTGGAGAAGGCGCGCATCGACCGCGCCGCGCTGCTGCTGCGCCGCACGGACGACCCCATCAAGCAGGTGGCCGCGCAGGTCGGCTATGCAGATGTCCACCACTTCACGCGCGCCTTCCGCCGGGTGGCGGGGTGCGCGCCGGGCGCGTTCCGCCGCGCGGGCGGCAGCCCAGCCTGGCGTGAGGCCGCCACCGAGCCGGAGGGCGCGCTGGTGTAGCGTGCCCGGGAACTTTCTATCGCTACCGGCGTTATAGTTGCACAGACAACTAATCGAAGTGAGTTGTAAGGAGGAGCTATGGGACACATAAAGCCGGTGGTCAGCGTACACAAGGGCGGGGAGCCGCACTGGGTCGGCGATGGGTTTCCGGTGCGCAGCATCTTTTCGCACCGGGGGCAGGGGGCGGACATCAGCCCGTTCCTGCTCCTGGATTACGGCGGCCCGGTGGAGGTCGCGCCAACAACCGTGCCCCGGGGCGTAGGCGAGCACCCGCACAAGGGGTTCGAGACGGTGACCATCGTGTACCGGGGAGAGATCGCGCACCGGGACTCGTCCGGCGGTCGCGGGGTGATCGGCCCGGGCGATGTGCAGTGGATGACCGCCGGCTCCGGACTCGTTCACGAGGAGATGTACTCTCCGGAGTTCGCGCGCACAGGCGGGACGCTGGAGTTCTTGCAGCTCTGGGTGAACCTGCCGGCTCGGGACAAGGCGGCGCCTCCGGGCTACCAGACGCTCCTGGCGGCGGACATCCCCACGGTCGATCTGGGCAGCGGCGGCGCCACCGCCCGCGTGATTGCCGGAGAGTTGGCGGGCAGGCGCGGTCCCGCGCGGACCTTCTCCCCCGTCAACGTCTGGGACATCCGGCTGCCGGCGGCGGGCGCCCGTGTGGAGCTGCCCGTTCCCGAGGGCGATACGACGCTCGTGGTCCTCACCCGGGGCGCGGTGACGTTGAACGGCGGTCAGGAGACGCTGGCCGAGGCGGAGTTCGCGCAGTTCGACCGCGCGGGCGATGCGTTCACTGTCGAGGCGACTGTCGGTGAGACTTCCCTGCTCGTGCTCACGGGGCAGCCGATCCACGAGCCGATAGCGGCGTACGGGCCGTTCGTCATGAACACGCGGGAGGAGATCAGCGCAGCCCTGAGCGACTACCACACGGGTAAGATGGGACACCTGTAGCCGCGTCCGAAGCGCCGGCCGGTAACGCCGTCAGAGCACGACGGCCTTACCGGCCGGCTTTTTCGTTCGCATTCTCCCTACGAAGTTCGCTTTTTCCCTACGAAGCCGTCCGATTACCAGGAGTATCCTATCGGGAACAATAGTAATCAGGGAGCCAGGATGGACTCCGAGCGCGGGGTAGGCAGGCCCCGAATCCCTGATGAGAGAGTGTATAGGCGAAGATCGGGGAAGGCGAAAGGACGAGATGAAGACCGAACGAGACCTTCGGACACCGGTGGCCCGGCAGACGGCCACTCCGCGATCCTGTCTTCGCATTTTCCTGGTGGACGACCATGCGGTGGTGCGACAGGGCCTTAAGACGCTGGTGAACGCCCAGCCGGACATGGAGAGCATCGGCGAGGTCGGTAACGGAAAGGACCTGTGGCAGCGGCTAAGTGACCTGCCTCCCAGCGGTCTGCCACACGTCGTCGTAATGGATGTCTCTATGCCGGGTGTGAACGGCGCCGAGGCGACCGCGCGCTTAAAGGCGGACTGGCCGAGCGTGAAGGTGCTCGCCTTCTCGATGCACGAGGACAAGTCCTACCTGCGCACCATGCTGGAGTTCGGCGCCTCGGGCTACGTGCTGAAGCGCTCAGCCGCCGCAGAGCTTATCCGCGCAATCCGTGCGGTCGCTGCGGGCGAGACGTACCTCGACCCTGCCCTTTCGGCCGCCGTGGTGGAGACGTTCGTCCATAACCGCCCGGCGGGAACCGGGGAATTGGGTGTCGCAGAGCCTCTGCTGTCGGACCGGGAGGCGCAGGTGCTGCGCCTGATCGCGCAGGGGCACGCCAACAAGGAGATCGCCGTGCGACTGGGCCTCAGCGTGAAGACGGTGGAGACCTACAAGGCGCGCTCCATGGAGAAGTTGGACCTGGATGGGCGCGCGGATATCGTCCGCTACGCCCTGCGGCAGGGCTGGCTCAACGACCTGTAGGCTCTCCCGACCTCGTCAGGGCGGTGCGATCAGTTGCGGCAACTGTCTCCGGCGCCAAGCGGCGCGTCCCGGAGTCGGTGCCTCTGTCGCACCGCCCGGTGGAGTTCGGCCGCCGCGTCCTGATATTCCAGACGGGCCTGGAGCATCTCCCGCCGCTTCTGCGGCTCTTCCCAGCAGCCGGGTGTGCGCGCCAGTCGCGCCCACCGGTGCCAGGCGGTAAAGCACGCCTCTTCCAGGGCAAGAACTTCCGGGGAGGATGCCGACGCCCCACGGTTCGGCAAAAGGCGCCCGGTACGAGGGAGGCTGGGGGTACACATGGAATCCGCCTTTCACGGGCTTTCGAGGTGACGTACATATATTTTAACGCACATCCCCTCGCAGCTCTGTCAGGAGTGCCCGTACCCTCTGCAGGAACTATCCTTTCCTTTCTGCGCCTTTTCTTCGCCGCTGTCTCTTCGCCCACCGGCAGCATGTCCCAAATCGGCAAAACCTGGACCTGTGGAGGCAAAGACAATCCGGCGCGTGTCGCGTACACTGGCGTCAGCGCTGTCCGGATGCGGCAACGCGCGACGCCTCTGCAAGGAGACAGGAAACCATGCTCACCGATGAACAGAAAGCCTTCTGGGCCGAGAACGGCTACCTCCACATACCCGGGCTGCTGACGCAGGACGAAGCTGCCTACTATCGCCGCGAGATCCACGAACTGATGGCGCGCCTTTCGGCGCTGCGCAATATCGATGCAACCTGGGGGAGCGCCAAGGACATCGCGGGAGGTGTCGCCACGCAGCTTCTGCACTGCCACGATGTCCAGTTCCAGTCCGCGGCGTTCGCCCGCCTGATTGTGGACGATCGCCTGACGGGCGTCGCCGCCGACCTGATCGGCCCGAACGTGCAGCTCCACCACACCAAGGCGTTCGTGAAGCCGCCGGAGAAGGGCTCCCCCTTCCCGCTGCACCAGGACGCTCCGTTCTTCCCGCACGACAACCACAGCATGATCGCCGTGATCCTGCACTTCGACGACGCGCCCCTGGAGAAGGGGTGCGTGCGCGTGGTGCCCGGCACCCACAAGAACGGCATCATGCCGCACAAGCCCGAGGGTGGGTGGCACCTCGACCCGGCGGAGTACCCGGTAGAGAGCGCCCTGCCCGTGCCCGCGAAGGCCGGCGATGCCCTGTTCTTCTCCTACCTGACCGTCCACGGCTCCGGGGTCAACACGTCCAACGAGGCGCGCACCACGCTGCTCGTGCAGATGCGCGACCCCACCGACCCGCCCACCATCCGCACCCACGAGAGCCGGGGACAGGGCATGATGCTGCGCGGCATTGACCCGTCCTGCTCCACCACAAAGCCGTCGTCGGAGAATGCCGCCGACAATCCCGCGATGGCCATGAGTATGGGGGGTGGCGCCATGGGCGGGGGAATGACGATGGGAGCCTCGCCCGCGATGGGCGGCCAGTAGGTGTAATAAGCGCAGCAAGCGCCGCGCTCGCCTCCGCCCCGCACAGGGGCGGGGGCGTCCGGTGGCGTATAATAGCGCCATGAGCGGCACCGACACCGAATATGAAGTCCGGGTCGGCATGGAGTGCCATGCCGAACTGCTGACCCGATCCAAGATGTTCTGCGGGTGCAAAAACGAGTTCGGCGGCGAACCGAACACGCGCACCTGCCCCGTCTGCCTGGGACTGCCCGGCACCCTGCCCGTCTTCAACAAGCAGGCCGTGGAGCACGTTGTCCGCACCGCGCTCGCGCTCAACTGCGCGATCACGATGCGAACCATCTTCCACCGGAAGAACTACTTCTACCCGGACCTGCCCAAGGGCTACCAGATCAGCCAGTACGGCGACACCCCTATCGGCGTGAATGGCTATCTGGAGATCGAGAAGCCGGACGGCACGCTCAAGAAGATCCGCATTACGCGCGTTCACCTGGAGGAGGACACCGGTAAGTCCATCCATATCGACGGGGCGAACTACTCCGTGATGGACTATAACCGCTCCGGCGTCCCGCTCATGGAGATTGTGACCGCCTTCCCGCCGGACATCGAGAGCGCCGAGGAGGCGCGGCTGTACTCGGAGACGCTGCGCTCGGTGCTGCTCTACCTGGGCGTCTCCGACGGGCGCATGGAGCAGGGCAGCCTGCGCGCCGAGCCAAACACCAGCGTTCGTCCGAAGGGTGCCGACACCTACGGCGTCAAGACCGAGCTAAAGAACCTGAACTCGTTCCGTGCCGTGCAGCAGGGCGTCGAGTATGAGGCGGCGCGCCAGTGGGAACTGATTAAGAAGGGCGAGCCGGTAGTGCAGGGCACCTACGGCTGGAACGCCGACAAAGGCGAGTCGTTCCTGCAGCGTCCCAAGGAGGTCGAGCAGGAGTATCGCTACTTCCCGGAGCCGGACCTGATCCCGATCGAGTTCACCGAGGAGTACGTCGAGAGCCTGCGCGCGACCATCCCCGAGTTGCCGGTGCCGAAGAAGCGCCGGTTTATGGAGCAGTACGGCGTGACCGGAGAGGCGGCAGCGCAGCTCGTGACGGACCAGCGGCTTGCCGACTACTACGAGGCGGCCGCAAAGGGCGCGAAGGATCCGCGGGCGGTGGCGAACTGGCTGCTGAGCGACTTCACCGGCCTGGCGAACGCCGCTAACACCACCGTCTTTGAGTCGAAGGTCACCGCTGAGAACCTGCGGCAGATGTCGGACCTGGTCGCGGACGGGGTCATCACCGGCAAGATCGCCAAGGAGCACCTGGTGGAGGAGATGTTCCGCACCGGGCGGGCTCCCGAGGAGATCGTGGCGGAGAAGGGCCTGCGCGTTTCCGGCGCGGACGAGGTCGCGGGTATCGTTGCCAAGGTTATCGCCGATAACCCGGACGTGGTAGCGAAGGTCAAGGCCGGCAACGAGAAGAGCGTCGGCTTCCTGGTCGGTCAGGTGATGAAGGCCACCCAGGGCAAGGCCAGCCCGGCCGATGTCAACCGCCTCCTCAAGGAGGCCCTGGCGAAGGCGTAGGGGCGTCTCGGGGCGGGCGCGCTCGCGCCCGCCCTGCGCAAAATCCCGCAAAAAACTACCGAGTTCTGTCGGCGACACGTTCAGAACCCGGTAGTTGTGGTATAGTTGCCGTACGCAACGATGCGACGAAGCAACGCCACCACCCTGAAAGACGTCGCCCTCGCGGCAGGGGTCGCGAAGATGACCGCCTCGGTTGTCTTGAACGGCGCACGCTCGGGTACCCAGGTCTCCGAGGCCACGCGCGCCCGCATCCTCGAAGCCGCCCAGCGCCTCGGCTACCGCCCCAACGGCGTTGCCCGGGGCCTCAGCCGCCGCCGTATGGACGCCCTCGGCGTGGTCGCCCTCGTCAACGAGGGGGCCGGGCTGAACCTCTACTTCCTCGAAATCTTCAATGGCATCCTGGAGGCGGCCACGCACCACGGGCAGAGCGCGTCCGTCTTCGGCATCTCCAGTTGGTGGGGCGAGGCGCGCCACGCGGACCTGCTCCGCCTGTGCGACGGCCGCGTGGACGGCCTGATCTTCCTCGGCCCGCACCGCCTGGACCCCACCTTTATTGCGTCGGTGCAGCAGCACACCCCGCTCGTCGCCATCCATGCCGAAGAGGCGCCGCCGTCCCTGTACAACGTGGACGTGGACAATGAGGGCGGGATGTACGCGGCGACGCGCCACCTGATCGAACTCGGCCACCGGCGCATCGCGCACCTGGCGGGCAGCACGAGCCCGGCCCTGCCCGAGGCGGGGGCGCGGGAGCGGTTGGCAGGTTATCGGCGGGCGCTGGAGGAGGCTGGCCTTCCCTTTGACCCCGCCCTCGTCCCCGAGGGCTACTACGTGGAAAGCTCCGGGCTCGAGCGGACGCAGCGGTTGCTGGACGCGCCAGGCCCGCTCCCGACCGCCTTCTGCTGCGCCAACGACGCGATCGCGGTCGGCTGCCTGGAGGCCCTGCGGGCGCGCGGGCTGCGCGTACCCGAGGACGTTTCCGTGACCGGTTTCGACGGCGTGCTGACCTCACAGGTCCTGACGCCGCCGCTCACCACCGTGCGACAGCCCCTGCCTGAGCTGGGGCGGCGCGCGGTGGAGCTGCTCCTGCACCAGATCCACAACGCTAGCGAAGGAGGGGAAGACACCGACGACGGGCCGCGCGACGCCAGTACCTCGGAGTCGCGGACCGAGGTCTGGCCCGTCGAACTCGTCATCCGCGGGTCGACCGCCTCGCCGCCCGCCCGTCCTGCGTCGCATCGTTCTTAGCGGTCAACAGCGGTCAACTACAGAAGGTCACCGTGTCTCATCTCGTTGTTCCGTCTCATCGATTCAAGAGAGGGTAACAGGTACCTCCATGCAACGAAGCCGTTCCATCACATCTCTCCCCCCGGCGACACGGCGCGCGTTCACCACGGGTAAAAGCGTAGCATTTACCCTGATTGAGCTACTGGTCGTTATCGCCATCATCACCATACTGGCGGCCATATTGTTCCCGGTCTTTGCCCAGGCGCGGGAAAAGGCGCGGCAGGCGTCGTGCCTGTCCAACGAGAAGCAGTTGGGCCTCGCGGTCATGCAGTACGTGCAGGACTACGACGAGACCTTCCCGATCGGCGTGAACGAAGACTGGAACAACTCCTGGCCCGTGTTGGTGGAGCCCTATGTCAGGAGTATTGACGTCTTCCGGTGCCCGTCGGACAAGGAGCTATGGCAGATCGACTGGACCGAGGGCTGGGGCGGCGTCCCCATCTCCTACGCCTGCAATGGGGCCACCACAGGTCCAGACACGCACCTGAGCGCGACGCCCGGCAACCCACAGGACTTCCTCGGTGTCATGGGCATGGCCCAGGACTGGTGGATTAACGGCATCACCCGCAACATGGCCGACATTAACCGCCCTGCGGAGTCGATCATGATTACGGAGAAGCACAGCGGCGATGTCAAGGACTCCGGCGGCTGGGGGCAACTCAGCTCCTTCGCGCCTGGATGCATCATTATGGGGCAGGAGGAGTGGGAGACCCTGGCTGCCAACGAGCTGCCTAACGGTACGCGGGACCCTGCGATCAAGTACCCGAACGGCCCGAACGGCTCGGTATCTGTTCACGCCAACGCGATGGCTAACTTCGTGTTCTGTGACGGACACGTCAAGGCCATGAAGCCCGCCGCCACCAACCCGGACCCGGTGAATCGGCCGGAGAGTTGCCTGTGGGACGTCACCCGCAAGTGAGGAGGGTGCGCCCATGAAAAAAGGAATACTCGCCGTCGCGGCTCTGGCGCTGCTGGCGCCGGCGCTGGCAGGATGCCCGCAGGGCGGCGCCACGCCGATGACGGAGAAGGAGAAGCAGGACTTCAAGGGCGGCCCGATGCCGCCCGAAGCCCGCGCAAAGATGGCGGAACGGATGCGCAACATCAACCAAGCCTCCCCCGCCACTCCGCCGAAGTAGGCGGAGCAGGGTCGGTACACGCAAACGCCCCGCCGGGCCCTTCCGGCGGGGCGTTTGGTTGTTTTCCCCGGGAGAATTGATAGTAGTTCGCTCCGCGCGCCGCCCAAGAGTGCCTGCGGCGCCGGGTGGCACCGAATGTGCAGATGTTTCTGGTCAAACGGAAGCGGAAGCCGGTGTCTCCTTCCTGTTCCCCCCGTCACCGGCGTATCTCGTGCTTTCTCGATAGGTCAGTAATGAAGTCATGAAACACCATAACGCTCCCCCCGCCCGCTCCGAGGCCGGGTTCACGCTCATTGAGCTCCTCGTCGTTATCGCCATCATCGCGGTACTTGCGGCGATCCTGTTCCCGGTTTTTGCCCAGGCCCGGGAGAAGGCCCGGCAGGCCGCCTGCCTCTCGAATCAGAAACAGATCGGCCTGGCCATCCTGCAGTACACGCAGGACTACGACGAAACCTTCCCCATCGGAATCAACCTGGACTGGAACTACTCGTGGCCGGTGCTGGTGGAGCCCTACGTCAAGAGCATTGACGTGTTCCGCTGCCCCTCCGACAAGGAGATGTGGCAGGTGGACTGGACCGAAGGCTGGGGCGGGGTGCCTATCTCCTACGCCTGCAACGGCGCCCATACCGGACCGGACACCCGGCCAGATCGGACGCCGGAGGACGAGGCCGCGGACTTCCTGGGCGTCATGGGCATGGCGCAGGAGTGGCACATGGACGTCATCACAAAGAGCACGGCGGATGTCGCCCGGCCATCGGAGACCATTTTGGTCACGGAGAAGCACAGCGGCGACATCAAGGAGTCGGGCGGCTGGGGGCAGCTCAGCTCCTTCGCGCCCGGGTGCATCATCATGGGGCGGGACGACCTGGACACGATGGCCGCCAACCAACTCCCCAACGGCACCCGCGCGGCGAGCCTCCCCTATCCGAACGGCCCAAACGGCTCCGTCTCGGTCCACCCGAACGCGATGGCGAATTTCGTCTTCTGCGACGGCCATGTAAAAGCCATGAAGCCCGCCGCTACCAATCCGGACCCCGCCAACAAGCCCGAGCAGTGCCTCTGGGACGCAACGCGCCTGTGAAACGCACCGTCCGCTGACGCTCCGCGAAAATAAAGAACGCCCCGCTGGATGGTCCAGCGGGGCGTTTTCTCTCGTTCTTCGTGATTAGCGAGACTCGGCGAGAGCAAGCCGAGTCACGAGACTGGCCGCAACAGCCGTGAACAGCATCACGACAGCGGCTTCGAGTATCAGACTCATCGCCCTCTCCTTTCTGTGAAGAGGATACGACGACGTATCCGTATTTTCGTTGCGCGCTAAGGTGCAGTTGTCATTGCCCCCGGAGGGAGCGGTTTTGTGTGACCTCACTTAATAGAACCAAATAGGTGCCCATCGGTTCCCCCCTTAATATCGGTTAACCCGCGCTCATGCTAAACCCGGCCCTAAACCCGGCCGCATACAGCGACCGAGGTTTCTGTTCCGGAGGGTTTGGGTAGGGCTATTCATGGTAATTCCACCCATTACGAAAGGAGCAGAGGGGAGTCCATGGAACATATCGCCATCGAAGTGCAGCCCCGCGCTCACCACAACACCAAATCGGAGCGCAAAACGATGCGTCGCGTCGGCCAGATCCCGGGTTCGCTTTATGGAAAGGGGATCGATCCGGAGCCGGTCGTCATTGGGGCGAAGGATATCGCCCGCATCCTGACCTCCGAGACGGGCACCAACACGCTGGTTGACCTGACGCTGGAGGGGAAGAAGCATCTGGTCCGCCTCACGAACCTGGAGGTTGACCCCATCAGTAAGGCACTCCAGCACGTCGGGCTTCAGAAGATCTCGGCCCGCGACCCGCAGAAGGCGACCATCGCGCTGGAGCTCGAAGGCGAGCCGGAGCCGGTACGCCTGAACGAGGCGCTGCTGGAGTTCAGCACCACGAGCATCGACATCCGCGCGCTGCCAGAGCAGTTGGTGGCAAGCCTCACGGTGGACGTTTCCGGGATGCAGGTCGGTGACGTCATCTACGCGTCAGACCTGAAGCTGCCGAACGGCTTTGAGCTGTTGACCAGCCCCGAAGCGGCAATCGTCTCCGTGAAGATGGCGAAGGTGTCTGTGGACGTGGATGACATCCCCGCGGCCGAGGGCGCGGAGCCGGCGGAGGTGGCTGCCTCTCCGGCCGCCAACGAGGCCCAGAGCCCGGAGACGCACGGATAACCAGTTACTGCAAGTTGAAAAAGAAGAGGACGCCCCGTGTGCTCGATGGAGCGCACGGGGCGTTTCTTTTCTATCTTTTCTTCCGCCCCGGATGCCGATGATTTTTATGCGGAGAGTCTCGCTCCGTAAAAAGTGATGGTATCAAGTGGCTGCCGCAACGGTCGTCGAGACGGGCGGGCAGCCGGAAGGGTGTTTCTTACGATGCGACGGAGAATCTTCCTCCTCGCGCCCTCGTTGCTGCTGCTCCTGGCCGTGCTCCTGCTCACGCCGGGCAGCGCGTCGTGGGCGTCCAAACCGGGAGAGTACGCGAATCCCACCTATAAAATCGCCTTCCCCGTTCCCGCGGGGTACCGGCTTACTCCCAGCAACAAGCCGATCGTGGTGACCTACTCCAAGGCCGAGCCGGGGGCGAAATTCGCGCCCCGCTTCAACCTGCAGTGCTATGCCACCCCCAAAGATCAGCCGAAGGACTCCATCCCCCCGGACGTAGAAGACGAGATTCTGGAGGAGTTAGATAAGGACTCCACCCGCGGCACGCTGGCCACCGCGCGCTTCCAGGTGCGCGGCGCGGACGCTCTGAGCGTCGCCTTTGTGGACAACTCGCACGAGAACCTGCCGGTGCGGGGGCGCAACGTCTTTATTGTCCGGAAAGGATACCTGTACGTCTTCACCTTCGCTGCGCCCGAGGATAAATTCAAGGCCGAGAGCGCTGTGTTCGAGAAGATGCTGGAGAAGATACGCTGGCTGCCCTGAGCGTGGGCGCCAAAGGAGGAATCACTTGATACTGCCGCTACTGCTGCCACACCGCCGTTCCCGCCGCGGGGTTGCCCCCCGGGCGGCCCTGCTGCTCCCCCTGCTGCCGGTGGTCCCGATCGCTGCCACAGCGCTTTGGGCGACGCCGCGGGAGGCACGCGCGCAGCAGACGGCAGCGGCGACGGCCAAGCAGGTGCGCCGCACGGATCTGGGCGTGGCCTTTGTTCTACCGGCGGGGTTTGCCGAGGTGCCGAAGAAGAAGGCGCCGGCGGGAGTTTCGTGGACGGCGACCGGGCCGCGCGACGGCGAGTACACGACCACGATCGCTCTGGTGATGCAGAAGCCGGCCCCGCCCGGCGCCCTTCCTCCGTCGTACCTGGACAGCATGGTCCGGGGGATTCAGAAGACGCAGCCCGACTTCCACCCGGACAAGCGGGGGGATTTCCGGGTGCGCGGCGAGCGGGCGGTCTATGTCACCGGGACGCTCACGGTGCAGGAGAAGATGGTGCGCCTCTACAGCGTCTCCGTGGTGCGCCAGCGCCGGCTGTACGTGTTCAACTTCTACTGCGCCAATGCCACCTTCTCCCAGCGGTTCCCGGCCTTCCAGGAGATGCTGGTCTCGCTCCGCTGGCTGTAGACTGCGGGTCGCGCCGCGCCCGCCCGGGTGGAGCAGGGCGAGCGGGGACTCTTCCGAAGTGTGCTATGAAGTGTGCTATAATTAAGTCGCTTTACCATGCAGCAGCGGCGGTACACACGACAGCGGTTTGACGGTGCCCTTGCGGCGGTTCCGCGCGCAGGCGCGAGCACCGGCGGCATCGAAAAGATTATGGAGCGCCCTCCGGCGTAAGGTCGCCCGTTCGGCCTGCCCGTCCCGCCCTGTCCCGGTAAGATGACAGAGCGCGCGGCGGACGCAGCCGGTGCGATTCGGCGAGCGGCCTTCGTGCATTCCGGGGGGCGCTCGCTTGTCTTTTGGGCCGCGCCCCCACCGGGGCGCGGCCCGTCCCGCCTGCCCCGACGCCGGATCGCCCGACCAGCCGCCGAAACAGCCATTTTTTTTTATGAAGACCAAAGAGAAGAATAGCAGCAGCGCCGCCCCGGAGGGGGACTGGCGCGACACCCTGAACCTGCCGCAGACCGACTTCCCGATGCGCGCGGACCTGCCCACGCGCGAGCCGGAGATCGCCCGTACCTGGGAGGCGCACGATGTCTACCGCAAGACTGTGGACCGGCCCGGTGCGCCTGTGTTCGTGCTGCACGACGGCCCCCCCTACTCCAACGGTGACATCCACCTGGGCCATGCGCTGAACAAGACCCTCAAAGACATCATCGTCAAGTACCGGGCGATGCAGGGCTTTTCTGCGCCGTACGTGCCCGGCTGGGATAACCACGGCCTCCCGATCGAGGTCAACGTGATGAAGGAGTTCCGGGCGAAGAAGGAGACCCCGGACAAGGTCACGCTGCGCAAGCGGTGCCGCGAGTACGCCGCGGAGTACGTCGCGCGCCAGCGCGACCAGTTCAAGCGCCTGGGTATCCGCGGTGACTGGGACGACCCGTATCTCACCATGTCCACGGTCTTCGAGGCGGAGATCGTCAAGGTGTTCGGGGAGCTGGCTCAGAAGGGCTTCATCTACCGGGGCCTGAAGCCGGTGTACTGGTGCCCGACCGACGAAACCGCGCTCGCGGACGCCGAGATCGAGTACGTCGAGGGCAAGAAGGACCCGAGCATCTATGTCCGGTTCCCCCTGAAGGACGACCCGCACGGCGTATTCCCGGCGGACGCGCCGAAGGAGACCTGCTGGACCATCATCTGGACCACGACGCCCTGGACCATCCCGAGCAACCTGGCGGTCGCGGTCTCGCCTGTGTTCGACTACGTGGTGGCAAAGACGGCAAGCGGCGATCACTATCTGGTGGCGGACGCCCTGCTGAAGCCGACCATGGAGGCGGCGGGAATCGCGGAGTCCGATTATGAGGTGGTCAAGGTGGTGCAGGGACATACCCTGCATGACCTGGTGTTTCGGCACCCGCTGCATGGCCTCGGCGAGCCGTTCGACCGCGACTCGGTGCTGGTGTTCGCGGACTACGTGACCACGGACGATGGTACGGGTGTGGTCCATACCGCGCCGGGCCACGGTAAGGAGGACTTCCAGACCGGCCAGAAGTACGGCCTGCCCGTGCTACAGCCGGTGCTCTCGAACGGTGTCTATGACGAGACGGCGGGCGAGTTCGCGGGCCTGCACATCAACGAGGGCGGGAAGAAGGTCATTGAGCGTCTGCGTGAGGCGGGCAACCTTCTGTCGGAGCAGCAGGTGGTCCACTCCTACCCGCACTGCTGGCGCTGCCATAACCCGGTCATCTTCCGTGCGACCGTGCAGTGGTTTATGAACATCGACCACGACGGCTTCCGCGGTAAGGCGCTGGACGCGATCAAGACGGTGGAGTGGTATCCCGGGGAGTCGATCAACCGTATCTCCGCAATGGTCGCCGGGCGCCCGGACTGGTGCGTGTCGCGCCAGCGGGCGTGGGGCGTCGGCATCCCGGTGTTCTACTATAACGGCGAACCGATCATCACCCCGGAGAGCGTGGCGAAGGTCTACGAGATGACGCTGCGCGAGGGGTCGGACGCCTGGTACGAGAAGACGCCGCGCGAGATCCTGGGCGACGACTGGGTGTGCCCGCTCGGCGGAAGCGTGGACGAGTACACGAAGGAGACCGACGTTCTCGACGTCTGGTTCGACTCCGGCTCGACCTGCCGCGCCGTGCTGGAGCACCGGCCGGAGCTGCACTACCCGGCGGACGTCTACCTGGAGGGCTCTGACCAGCACCGCGGGTGGTTCAACTCGTCGCTGATGATCGGCACGGCCACGCGCGGCGAGGCCCCCTATCGCCAGGTCATCACGAACGGCTGGACGCTGGACGACAAGGGCAAGGCGATGCACAAGTCGGCGGGCAACGCTATCCCGCCGGCCAACGTGGTCCAGATGTACGGCGCGGACGTGCTGCGGCTGTGGGTCGGCTCCACGAACTACTTCGAGGATGTGCGCCTGGGCCAGAAGATCCTGGACCAGACCGCGAACGCCTACCGTGGTATCCGTAATCCAATCCGGTTCCTGCTCGGTGGTCTGTACGACTTCGACCCGGCGAAGGACCGGGTGGCGCCCGCGGACCTGACCGAGCTGGACCGCTACGCTCTGGACCGGCTCCAGCGGCTAATCGGCGAGGTGACGCGCGGTTACGAGACGTATGAGTTCCACCGGGCGATCCGTGCGATCAACGACTACTGCGCGGGCGATCTGTCGGCGTTCTACCTGAACGTCATCAAGGACCGGCTGTATGCGTCCGGCGCGAACTCGCGGGAGCGGCGCTCCACGCAGACCGCTCTGTACGACATCTGCTCATCTCTGGTGCGGATGCTGGCGCCGATCCTGTCGTTCACCGCTGAGGAGGCGTGGCAGATGCTGCCGGGCGCGACGGCGCTCTACCCCAGCGTGGAGCTAGCCCCGTTCCCGGCGCCGGACACCGCGCTGCTGGATGAGGAGCTTGCTGCGCGGTGGCGGGACCTGCTCACCCTGCGCGACGAGGTAAATAAGGCGCTGGAAGAGGCCAAGGCCAACGGCCTGAAGAAGCCGATGGAAACGCGCGTGACGCTCGCGGGCGACTTTCCGGCGGCCGAAGGCTTCTCGGATGAGGATCTGGCGCTGGTGTTCGTGGTCTCGCAGGTGGAGCGGAAGGCCGCAGCGGACGGCAGCGGACCGCAGGTCCAGGTCGGAGCGGCGATCGGACGCAAGTGCGAGCGCTGCTGGCTGATCAAGCGGGACGTCGGGGCGGACACGCTGTTCCCGAAGCTCTGCGAGCGGTGCGCGGATGTGCTGCGCGCACGCAACGCTGCGGGATAATTCCGACATCTCTCCGGGCGCGGCGGAACCCATTTCCGCCGCGCCCGACGTATAAACAAAAGGCGGACGAATCAACGATGAGTGACAAGAAACCATCCCCGGCGGCGGGGCAGCCGCGCACGGATCTGGATCTGGATTACTTCCGCAAGCGCCTGATGGAAGAGAAGGCGTCCGCTGAGGCGACGATCGCCGGCATCGAGAGCGCGGACAACGAGGGTCTGCACGTCACCGGCACGGACGCAGACGACGCCCGGGGCCTGAACGCGGTGGGAACCCAGCGGGCAGAGCTGTCCAACTACGACCAGCACCAGGGTGATCAGGGCTCGGAGCTGCAACTGCGTGAGCAGGATCAGGTGCTGATTGGAAATGCGCGCGATATCCTGCGGCGGATCGAGCGCGCCCTGCAGAAGCTAGACGAAGGCACCTATGGGCTGAGCGACCGGTCCGGCAAGCCCATCCCGGTGGAGCGGCTGGAGGCCATCCCCTACGCCGTGCTCACGGTGGAGGAGCAGGGGTAGGCAAAGGAAGCGTAACACGCTGGAGAGCCAGGAAATAACCGAGCAGCCGGCGGCGGCGCCGCGGCAGCAGCAGCAACAGCGCACCCTGCACCGAAACCTGTTTTACGGTCTCGCGCTCGCGGTGGCCGTACTGGACCAGGTGGTCAAGGCGTGGGTGCGCCAGAGACTCGCGGTGGGCGAGAGCATCCCGCTCTGGCCCGGCGTGTTCCACTTTACGCACACCCAGAACCGGGGCATGGCCTTCTCCCTGCTGGAGGGGCAGACCCCGCTCCTGGCACTGGCGGCGGTGGTGGTGGTAACACTGATCGTCCTGGCGCAGCGGCACCTGGGAACGCGCATGCCCGCGCTCCTGGGCTGGGCGCTCGCGCTCGCCCTCGGCGGGGCGATGGGCAACCTGGTGGACCGCGTGCGCCTCGGCTACGTCACCGACTTGTTTGATGCCCGGATCATCAACTTCCCGGTCTTCAACGTCGCCGATGTGGCCATCACCTTTGGCATTGCCCTGCTGGCGTGGCGCACCCTGACGACCCCGGCGCCCGCTATCCCCCTCCCGGCAGCCGCAACAGCGGCGGGCGCGGGAGAGGACGAAGCGCCCCGGGCACCGGAGGAGGGAGAAGAGGCGGCGCCGCCCTCGCCGGAGCAAAGGAACCCCGACTGATGCACCCCGTTCTGTTCCAAATCGGCTCGCGCCCCATCTACGCCTGGGGCGTCCTGCTCATGATCGGGTTCCTGCTGGCCACGTGGCGCGCCGCCCGAAACGCGCCGCGCTACGGCATCGCCCCGGAGGACCTGTGGGACGGGGCGCTGTTCGGGCTGCTCGGCGGTATCGTCGGTGGGCGTCTGGTGTACGTCGCGCTGGCGTGGGACCACTTCGCCACCCGTCCGGCAGAGATCGTGCAGATATGGACCGGGGGCATGACCAGCTTCGGCGGTCTGATCGGGGGCGTTCTGGCGGGGCTCCTGGTGGCGCGCCTGCGGAAGATGAACGTGGCCGACGCCGCAGACCTGACCGCTGTGTCGCTGCCCATCGGCTACGGCATCGGGCGCTTCGGCTGCTTCCTGAATGGATGCTGCCACGGGGGGCGCTGCGATCTGCCGTGGGCGGTGAGCTTCCCCCACGGCGACCACGGCGTCCCGACCGGCCCCGTCCACCCCGCGCAGCTGTACTCGGTGCTGGCGTCGGTGATTATGTTCGCGGTACTCGTCACCGTGGAGAAGCGCCGCCGGTTCCGCGGACAACTCATCCTGCTCTTTTCGATGATGTACGGGGTATACCGGTTCGTGGTTGAGTTTTTCCGCGAGGGGGTGACCGCGAGCCTGTCGGGAATCGCGCACCTGACCCAGGCTCAGGTGGCGTGCCTTCTCATCGTGGCCGGGGCGGCTGTCCTGTACGCGCTGCTGGCGCGCCGGCACGCGGCGTCCGCCGCACCCGGCGGTGACGCGGCCCCGGCCGCTCCTTCGGCGTCGTAAGTGGTAGCGGCAATGCCGCGCCCGCGCCGCTTTATCGCGGTCTTTGCGTATGTACGGTAACCAGGAAGCAGCAGAAGAAGCAGCGCCCTTCGAGCCGCACGGCGACGAAGAGAACCTCGAAGACGGCGACGCGGACCTCCTCCCGGAGGAGATGGACGCGGGCCCGTCTACGTCCTCCGGCCCGGCGCCGGAGTCGGTCTTCGTGGTGGATGTGGCCGATGAGGGTCAGCGCCTGGACGTGTTCCTGGCCGCGAAGATGGCGCACATCTCCCGGTCACAGTTGCAGCGCCTTATCGGTACCGGCTCCGTTCAGGTCAACGGCGTCGTCGCCAAGCCCTCGCAGCGTGTGCAGACCGGCGACCTGCTGCAGATCGAGGTTCCCGCTCCGCGGCTCGCCCGCATCGAGCCCCAGAACATTCCGCTGGATGTGGTGTACGAGGACGCCGACCTGCTGGTGATCAACAAGCCGGCGGGGCTGGTAGTCCACCCCGCGCCCGGCGCGGAAGACGGCACGCTGGTCAACGCCCTGCTGTACCACTGCGTGGACCTTTCCGGCATCGGGGGGGAGGCGCGGCCCGGCATCGTGCACCGTCTGGACAAGGACACCACCGGCCTGATGATGGTCGCCAAGAATGACGTGGCGCACAACGGCCTGCAGCGGCAGATACAGCGGCGTACGGCGAGCCGCAGGTACCTGGCCCTGGTGTGGGGAAGCCCGAACTTCGAGGAGGCGCTGATCGACGCCCCCATCGGCCGGCATCCCAGCGACCGTCGGCGCATGGCGGTGATCGAACCCGGTAGCTCCGTGGCCGCGCGACCCGCACAGACCAATGTCCGCGTCCAGGAGCGCTTCGGCTTTATGACCCTGCTGGAGTGCGCACTTCAGACAGGGCGGACGCACCAGATACGCGTCCATACCGCGTTCGCGGGCTATCCCGTGGTCGGCGACCCGCTCTACGGTAACCCACAACGCCAGGCACCCGGGGACGCCGCCCCGCCGCCGCTCCTGGTGCGGCTGAACGAAAAGCTCGCCGGCCTGCGCGGGCAGGCGCTCCACGCCTTCCGCCTGTCGTTCGAGCACCCGCGCACCGGCGCCCCGATGGATTTCGAGCAGCCCCCGCCGCCCGAGATGCGCGACCTGCTCGCCCTGCTGCGCGAGATCGCCGCGGCGAAGGCGACCGGCGGCGACGGACGGGGAGCGCCGTGACAGAGACAGGGAGGGCGCGGCCGTGATGGATACCCGCGGTGTTCAGCCCGAGGACACGGCCCACCTGCGCAAGGCGCACCCGTGCGGCGGGAAGACGTGGCGGGTCACGCGCATCGGCGCGGACATCGGTCTGGAGTGCCTGACCTGCGGCCGGCGGGTGATGCTCACCCGCGATGAGTTCGAGCGACGGTGCGTGCGTCTCGATTCGCCCCCGTCTGCCGATAAGTAAAGAGATCCCTCCCGCACCGTAGTACCGATTCCGCCGCGGGAGAGACCATTACAGGAGGACAATCCCCCTTGAAGATAATCCTGCGTACCCCTGTGGCACGCCCGCGCTGCCTCGCGGCTGTCGCCCTGCTCCTGCTTTCGGGCCTGTACCCGTGCCTGCCCGCGGCGCGGGCCGACCAAGCCCCGGCGCG
>CALEKU010000048.1 GCA_937902745.1 uncultured Armatimonadota bacterium | reverse complement strand
CGTGTTGCCGGTGTTACCGCCGATGTTGCCACCGCCGATGTTGCCACCGCCGATGTTGCCACCGCCGATGCCGCCGCCAATGCCGCCGCCGATACCACCGCCGCCCGAGTTCTGCCCCTGCGGGTCTTCAGCACGGACCTGGCGGTAGAGCACACGGATCTGGTAGGTATGCGTCACTCCAACCTGGAGTCCGGGGTGCGTTGTCGTGCGCTGGCTCAGCGAATTCGGGAGCGAGGGGTCCTCGCTACCGTTGTTCCCACCGTTGTTGGTGGTACCGCCCGTCGTCGTGGTGCCGCCCGTCGTCGTGGTTGTCGTGTCGGCACCGCCCGGCACGTTCCCTGCTCCGCCGTAAGTAATCACGTTGTACGTGACGACCTCACCCAGGCGATCCGGGGAGTCAATGAACTGGCGCACACCGGGGTCGGTACTCGCGATCGGCACCGTGCCGTTGTCACGATAGATCTGATACTCAATCACGTTCTGAACCGGGATATCCGGCGCCGGGTCCCAGGTAATCAGAACACGTGCTGCGGAATCGTTGCCCGCTTCCGGCACGGCGCCGGAGGCGAAAGCACGCGCAGTGACATTGGAGAAGCCCGCGCTGTTCGTGCGCGACTTCTTAGAGAAGAGCAGGGTAGCGAGCAGGATGGTCGCCGCAACGCCGACCACGACGCCGACGATGCTCTTCGACTTGGGCTTGCGCGGCTTGTAGGTCTCGATGTCCTTGACGGAGTCGCGGACAATCTCGCCGGTGTCGGTGAACTGGACGCCCGGAATCTGGAAGATCGCGCGAGCGCGGTCCTCCGGGCGGATGCCCTTACCCGAGTCCGTGATAACGGCCGTAGAATCGGTCGGGTTCACCTGCGTGACCCGAACGCGTCCCACGCGGTCGTTGCCGCGCGAAATCACCATCTCCAGGCCGGACGTAATGCCGTCCCGGCTACCCCGGTTCAGGGTGACCTCCTCCTGGCCGCGCGTGGTGAGAACCGTGGCGGTGGGGAGGGTGTAGTTGGTGATGGTCCGAACCACGTTGAACGCGGCGTTGGAGAGCGCCTGGTTGATCAGCGTGTCGTCATCCGGCTGGAACCCGGGCGGCGGGGGCGGAGAGATGCCCGTCTCGATGGCGCCGTTGGAGAGTTCGCCGGTGACCACATCGACAAAGCGCAGAGACAGAGTGACGCGGGCGCGGCGCGGGTTGGACGTGAAGGTCACGTTCGTGATGTCACCCGTGGCGACCGTGTCGACGCCCAGCGCGCTGCCCAGCTTGGTGATGCCGATCAGGTCGAGCGGCTGGGTCAGCCCGAGGTCCGTCAGCTGCTGCTGCAGCTGCGCCCGGGGCGTCACGTCGTACTTTCCGGTGCGCGTCATCTCCACGACGACGGCGTCCGTGGCGTTGCGGCCCAGAATCCCGCTGGTCTTCACGGTAGGCAGGACCCCGAATTCCAGGACCGCTACCGCGGGCAGCCGCGTCAGCTGGGCATGCGCCGACCGTTTGGGGGTCGCGAGAGCCAGCAGGGGGAGCAGGAGCGCCGCGACGAGCGTCCAGCTAATCCGCCGACCCAGGCTCCCTTGAACCAAGTATCTCAAGCGTTTGTCCTCCGTCCACTTTCGTCATGGGTGTCCGGCCGTTCGGCCACGGCGCGGCCCCTGAATCTGCGCGCAAACATGGTCCTCTACCCGTGCCACACCGGGTCGCGTCGTTTCTCCCGGTATGCCTTCCTGAGGATTAAGATTTCGGCGTTTAGCTTCGGCTTCGAAACGAGTCCCGTCCGTTCAAAACCCTTCAAAAACCCTGCTCGCCTGAAGTCATGCTGTGTATTCGGCGCCCTCCGGGCAAAACCCTCCCTGACGCATCGCTTTGTCAGGGAGGGTTTTGCGGACTTACCGCAGGTACATCAGCGGCAGGCGAACCTGGGCCGTGTTCCCCTTGTCATCCCGCGCGGTGAGCGACAGGACATAGGCGCCCGCGGGCAGCGCTCCACCATCCGCGCTCCGGCCGTTCCACACGATGGCCTGCTCCTTGGAGGCCACGGCCCGCGTGGAGATCCGCTGCACCGTGCGACCGGTGAGCGTCTGCACCTCGGCCATGACATCCGCCTCGCGGGTCACGTTGAACGTGAAGCGGTAGCCGCTTCCTTCCGGTCCCCGCCCCAGCAACCGCGTCTGCTTGACGTTGGTCAGCGTCAGCGGGAGCGACAGCGGCTTGGACACCTCGATGCGGAACCGCCGCGTGGTGGCCTTGTCCGCCGGAGCGAACCGGTAGGAGGACGTGCTGCGCATCGCCGTGCGGCGTCCGGAGTCGAGGTCGATCAGGATCGGCTCGACGTTGCGCGGCATCCGGTTGATGTTCGGCCAGAAGACCGTGACATCTCCCTCGCCCGTGGCCTGGACCGTGAAGTCCCAGGTCTTGGTCTTCTCGCTGTCGGCGGCCCGGATGTCATCCGAGAACGGGGCGGAGCGACCGCTCTCGTTCTTGCTCTCCAGAGCGAGGTACACCTGCGGGGCCTCGGTCATCAGCGGCGGCTTCTCGGTGTCGAAGGTGTTGTCGAACCCATCCTTCGCCCCCGGCGAAACGCCGATGCTGTTGTCCGTGTCCAGCAGGTCGCCCTGCTTGGCCGCGATCTGGAGCCGCCAGTTGTTCGGGGCGCTCGTGGAGATCGACCGGAACCGGATCGCCTCCATCTCGGCGCGGGTCACCGCCTTGTTCGAGGTCAGCTTCACCGCGCGGCCCGTCGGCCGCACCAGCCGCAGGGTCAGGGTCCGCTGCTGCGGGTCCGTGTTGCGGAACCAGTATCCGAGCCACGGCTGGAGCACCGTCGCCTGGAAGTACTGCGAGTTGGCGTTGGAGCCGGTGTACCCGAAGGCCACGCCGCGCACCAGGTTCTGCGCCACCGCCTGGTCCAGAGTCAGGGTCTGTCCGTCCGGCGTCACGATCTGGGCATCCACCGTCAGGTCGATGCTCGGACCGGGCAGGCTCGGGTCGATCTTGTCGCTGAACGGGTTACCGATCAGGTTCCAGCCCGGCGCCAGCTCGATGTCGGTCGTGTCCGCCTGGTTGGCGGTCCCGATCAGGCTCACCGCGGCGGCGGTCGGGAACTTGGCGAAGTAGCCCTTCCGGATCTCCAGCGGCAGGGTCGGGCTCACCTGGTAGGTGTTCTGAGCCGGAACCCAGGTCGCCAGGTTGAATCCGGAGTCCGCCGTCAGCCCGAAGACCGAGCGAGGATCGACGTTCGAGTAATCGAACGGCACCGAGATCAACTGGAGTCCGCCGCCGTACGTCTTGGGCGGTTCCAGCGTGAAGTTGACGTTCCGCGTCTCCTGACCGGAGACCACTTCGAACACCCCGCTGTACGCCGGATTACCCACGAACCCGGTGAGGCTCACCGTGGCCTGGTAGGTGCCCGTGCCGATGTTCTCCAGCTGCCAGTTGAACCGGTAGCCGTTCACATTCTGCTCGGGGGCGAACGTCGTGGCGACGGTCGCGATCGGGTTCTCCTGGCGCACCCCGTTGATCACGGGATACAGGCGAATCGTCGCGCCAGCCACCGCGGCACCGCTGGGCAGCCGGGTCACCAGACCGCTGACGGAGCCAGGCGGCAGTTTCGCCAGCAGGTGCGACTCAGCGGTCACGGTCTCGGTGCTGAGGCCGCCGACGGTCACCGTTACCACCGGGCGGGCGGACGGCGGGTTCGTCGCCGCGTAGCCCGGCGAGGTCGCCGTGATGTCGTAGATCCCTTCCGGAATGAGCTGCGAGTTCGGATCGTTCGGGTCGCCGCCCTCCACGATCAGGGTGTAGGAGCCATCCTGAGCGGTGGTGGCGGACGCCACAACCGTGTTCGCGTCGTTCTGGCGGCGCGCCTGGACGGTCGCCCCAGCGATCGGCGCGCCGGGAGCCGGGTTGCCGTTCGCGTCCGTGGTCTGCTCGAAGACCTTACCGGTCACCCGCTGCGGACCGCTGGACAGGAGGAAGTCCACCTGCGCCGTCGTGCTCTCCTGGATCACGACATTAGCACGGTTCTCCTCCGGGTCCGAGGGCACCGGGGCGCTCGGAACGATCGTGGTGCCCGGCCCCGTCCGCCACCGGCCCTCCTCATTCACCGTGTCGAGGTGGACATCCCGGGTCAGGTCGGTCCGCAGTGCCGGGCTATCCGACGGGTTGCAGACCAGGTGGTACCCGAAGCGCGGGTCCGCGACGGCGAGCGACGGGAACTGGTAGGCGCCCCGCGGCCCCTTACCGATGATGGCTCCCGCGAAGCGCGGGTCCGCCGCCTGGGCGTCGTTATTGGAATCGTCGCCGTCCGACGAGATGGCACGGAAGGTAACGACCCGCAGGCCCGTCTGGGTCGGCTCGATCAGCTCCGCGCGCACCTCGACGTTCTCGATCGGGGTGACACCATCGGCGCGGAACACACCGCCCTGATTCGTCGCGTTTACCGGAATCCCACCCAGGGCGCCGGGGCTCGCGCGCTTCACCGTGACGCTGAACTGCGCCTGCCAGCCGCCGTGGACCGTGTTTGCGATCGACTTCTGGGTATAGAAGCCGGTCTTCGCTGCCTCCACCTGATAGCGGCCGGGCGGAACACCCAGGATGACGAAGTTACCGTCCTGGTCGGTCAGGCCCGTGCCTGCCGCCGGAGCGTTCCCCGCCTGGCCCGCGCCGATGGCGCGCACCAGAGCGTCCGTAACCGGAGAGCCGCTGTCGTCGATCACGCGACCGAAGAGACGTCCCGTTCGGAACGAGTCCACGATGTTGTGCATGATCTCGGCACGGCGGCCAAGAGTGAAGATAGTGTTGTTACTGATATACCAGTCGTTGCTCAGGCTCTCCAGGCCGAACGCGGCGTAGACCGTGCGCCCCCCTGTCGGGAACGCCTTGCTGAGCATCGCAGCCGCGCCAGCGCCTCCACCCGCGTAGGTCATCTCGACCACCGCGTCGTTAATGGGCGCTACGACATCATTCCATGCATATTCAAGGCGTGCCGTGAACGCACCGTCCCCGCGCTGGTTGGCGACGGTGGGAGCGGTATTGGTGAGCAAGAGGTTCCCCGAGTTCGGCGGGTTGTAATCCCAGAGCGTCCCGTTGAAGCGCCCGTAGGCATTGTTGATTGAGGGCGTGAACGAGTCCTGGCGGTACTGGCCGTCATAGGGTGTGCCTACCGCCGCCGGAACCAGAGCCGGGTTATTGGAGAAGGTATCGTCCTGCAGATACTGAGCGCCCAGGATGTTGGCGTAGAAGCCGTTCGCCTGACCGCCGCCCGCGAGGGCGAATCCGATATCGGACCCGGTAATGAAGAGGCGACCTCCCTGCTCGACGAACGCCGCCAGCTTGGCCTGGGTTACCTGATCGGTGATGGTACCCGCCCCCGCGAAGACGTTGCCCGCGAAGGGGGAGAACCACACCAGGCACCGGTTGTACACCGCGATGTCGCGCGGAGTCGACTCGGCCGGTTCCGCCAGCAGGTCCGGAGGAGCGACGGTCTTCTGCGGCAGGTATGCCTGGAGCAGATTGTCGGGCACCGGCCCACGGCAGAGCGTGCGCCAGATGTTGTATCGCGCCGTCGGGGCTAGCGGCCGGCCGTCCACCAGGATGGTGCCGCCGATGAGAGACTCATCAACGTAGGAGTTAACCCCAAGCGGGTTCACGAAGACACCCGTACGAGGAGCCCCTCCCTGGTGCCCTGCCATGCTTCCCGGCGTAGGAATGGACACGCCGAACGGACCGTTGGGATCCCAGGTGCGCGGCGTCGTGCTGCCGGGTCCTGTAGGGGCGGGCCCATCCGGGTTGATAGTGACGTCGTAGTCTGTCAGATACGACTCTGCGCCGAACTGGAGCACAGGGAGGTTTCCGACCGGGGTCGCCTCGCTGATGTCCTGGCTGAAGCGGGAGGTGAAGAACTTCTGCCCCAGTGCGTAGTCGGACACCACCAGGATGTCCTGCGCCTGCGCGGTAATCGGCAGCGCCGACGAGAAGCCCCAGATGTTGTCGTAGATGATCCAGTTGCCGCGCTGGTTCGGCGCGAACGGGTTCACTGCATTGTCGTAGCAGATGACGTCAATGATCCAGTCAGACGCCTCGCCGGGAATCTGCCAGGGAGCGCCATAAAGGATACCGCCCTGCCCGTCAGCCGGCCGAATCGGGTTGCCGTCGGCATCTACCAGCGGCAGCAGTTCCAGCCAGACTCCCGGGTTCGTTTCGCCATCAAGTTCGGTCCCGAAGCCAGTGTAAGCGGTCCCATCATCCATGCCCGCAATATAGAGCCCGTTACCCCCTGCCCCCAGGGAAAGGCGGTGCGGGTAGTAAGAAGTGCGGTCCGTGGCACTGATGGCCTGCGCCTCGTACTCGACCCCCTTCCGCCGTGACCCATCCGCGCTCGCCAGCGGGAGTGCCTGGTTCGGCGTACCCGTTTCGACAATGGCAAAGGCGCCGTCGCGATACTCCTTGCGTTCGACCGGGTTGCCGCCCTGCGCAATCGCCTGGTACTTGGAGTTCGGGTTCTTAAACTGGAGGAAGACCGCCTTCGGGGTCTGCCCCGGAGCGGCGGGCTGGCGCATACCGGCCTCGCGGTCCTCTACGCGCACGGTGAAGAACAGGGTCGAGTTCGGCAGGATGCCGTCCTCGCGGGTGCGCACGGAGACGCCGGGGTTGTAGGTCGAGCCCGGGTTGATGTGGACAATCTCGCCCGTCGCAGACGACGTGTCATAGCGAATCAGCGTCGGCGCGGCGATGTCGATAACCGAGGCAATCAGGAGATCCTGGGCAGGCGTCAGGGTGAAGCCGTTACCAAAGCCATCCTTCTGATAGGTGCCGATGCGGTTCGACTGGACGCTGATGCGGTACGCGGTCACAAACGGCGCCCAGGTCGGGTACCGCTCGTTGTACACATAGTTGTCGTCCGCCGTGTCGAGGCGCTTGGCGTCCGTCAGGTCGTCCTCTACCTCCGCACTGGCCGGGTTGGTGTAGTTCGAGGTCTGGCGCGCGTAGTAGACGTCGAAGGTCGCCCCGGCGGTGTAGCCGGTGACCACGGTGCGGGTCGAGTCCGCCGGGTCGTAGACCGCCTGGCGGTTGGACGCCCAGGCTAGATTGAGCGTGAGCGCCCCCGGGTTGGTGACGCTGTTGCGCTGGAGCGAGGACCAGGCCGGCTCTACGTTCGTGATCGTGCTCGCGACGTTCGGCGCGGTGAAGCGGCCGGTGAACTGCCGGGGCTGCGCCTGACCACCGATGGCCATGGTGTAGATCTGGCGCTGGCCGTTGCCGTTGCGCGGCGCGGTGGCCGGAACGGCGCCCGGGTTGATATCCGTGCGCGGCTCGCCCGCAACGTACGGCTCGTTGGTGGTGTCAGTTACGAACACCGCGTCGGAGTCGAACGCGATCATGCGACCGTCAGGAGACACCGCCGGGTTCTGCTCGTCGGCCGGGCTGTCGGTGATCTGCTGGATGCGCTGATTGGAGATATCCGCCACGAACAGGTCGTAGTTGTCCTTGTCCTGGAGGCGGGCAGCAAACACAAGCTGCGAGGAGCCAATCCAGGCGGCGCGGCGGACGTTCACGATCCGGTTCCCACTGCCCGTGGGGAAGTCGCGCTCGTTGCCGTTCAGCAGGCGCGTGATGGGAATCAGGTTCAGCGGCCCGCCGATGTTCTCATCGATCACCTGCCCGTTGGCCTGCGGGAGCGTGGCGACGTACAGGTCAAAGCGCTTGTTCGGGTCGTCGATACCGAGCGTGTCGCTGGAGCGCAGGAATGCAATCCGCGTATTGCCCGGGTCGACCGTCGGGAACAGGTAGTCGAAGCCACCGTTGTTCGTCAGTTGCGTCACGGGCAGCGCCGTCGCGGCGTTCGGCGCGGGGTTGGGCGCGACGCGATACAGATTGAAGCGGCCGTCCCGGTTGCTGGAGAAGTAGAGCTGCTGCTCATCGTTCGACCAGAACGGGGTCCGCTCCTCAGCGGTCTGGGTCTGCGAAATGTCAACGACCTTTTCGATGACGTTCGCCCCCGCCGCCCCGCCAATCTGGACACGCCCGGTGGACGTTTGGGGGAACCCCGTCACGCCCTTTGTGGAGCGCAGCGTCACGTCGGCAGGGATGTACTTGCCCGCCTCGCCCACCAGGGATGCGCGGCGGGTGGGGACCAGGCCGTTACGCGCCCCGCCCGTCTGGAGCGAGTTCGGCGCGTTCGGGACGGACCCGCGTTGCGGCGCGTTATTGCGCCGCGCTTCGTTCGTCTGGGCAAAGCCAGGCGCGACCGCCCCGAAGGTCACGGTCACGTACAGAACGAAGGCTAATAGACGCCGGGATGAATGAACGAACTTCAAGATGGGGTCACCCTCCTCGTAAAACCCGTACCACTGCTTCCAAACGCGCACAGCGCGCACGCCGCCCCTGTGGCTCCGCGCCGCCACCGCCGCCGCCCCGCGCTGCGGGGAGCGGGCGGCGGGCCGCGACGACACGTCGCACGCCTGCGCCGATCCGCGAGAAAGCGCCCGCCCGGGCGGGCACGGGCGATCAGCGACGGCCCCGGGCGGGGAAACCGCTCGGATATACGTCACCGAAGCGCATGATTCGCAACCACCTCTGCTGCCGCGACGGCCTCGCGGCGAGTGTGACAACAGAAAAAGGCTACAGGAACCACTACCAGATTCCGTCGAGCGACGGAGGTAACCGCCGCCCGCGAAAGCTCCCCGACGACAGCGCCGGGGTGCAAAGCCGTCGAAACGCCGAACCCGAGGCACGCTGGCCCCGAGGTCGGAGGAAAACGGGCTTGATGGGCTCGACCCCGCCACACGCCGGCCTGCCGGATGAGAGACGGCGGGACTGCGGGAGGCGTTGCAAGGGAAGGGTGAGGAACGGCGGGCAGTCGAGCGCCACGACGCGCAATATACCTTCCTTGTTTGAAGGGTCGCTAACTCAAAATGTTCCGGGGTTTTGCGGGATTTTAGGGAAGGTTCGACTGAAGTTGCGCATGTCCGCTCGACCCACGGCGATTATAACATAGCGGCCAAAATTAAGGCAAGCCTCCCCCCCCCACAGATTTCGTTCGTATGAATGGGTACCTTCTTACGCCGTTTTCCTTCAATCCTGGCGCCCGTCTGGCAGAATCTTCTCCGCCCCGTCGCCCCCATCCTCCGCCTGCCAGGCAGCGAACGTCTTCCGCTCGAAGGCACCATAGTCGCGCCACAGTTCGGGTGAGCCCGACGGGACCCGCGGGACCGCCTCGATCGGGCACGGCAGCCACGGCGTATGGCCGAACAGGCGGCACACCGTCGGCCGCGCCGGGTACACAAAGCAGTTGTTCTTTTCGAGGTCCCGGAAGCGGCAGAAGGTCACCGTGGCGCCTGTGTCCTCCGCCCCCGGCCAGGGCACGGTCTTTTCTTGCGACAGCACCCGGCGTACCTCCTCCTTGGGCTGCTCCGCCAGGTAGGCGCGCACCGCCCCCCACTCCTCGCGGGTCACCGTGAAGCCGTCCATACATCGCAGGCCGCAGCCGTCGCAGCCGTCGCAGACCCCCATCTCCATTTGCGCCACGAGGGCGTCCCGGCGCGCCACGAACGCCTTCCAGCGGGCAGCGCCCTCGCCGACCCGATCGCCTGCCATGGTCAGCGCCTTCCGCACAGCACCCACCAAGGAATCGGCAACCGGGTAACGGAAAATGCAGACATATACTCAGAGGTAGTACTCATGATCAGCGTGGATGTCTGTCAAAACGGGAAGACGGTCACGAGCGGGGTCGATGCCGACCGTATCAGTGACCTGCTGCGTCAGCCGCACAAATTGCTGTGGGTGGACGTGGACGCCCCGGACGACCACGCCTGGGAGGTACTGCGGCGCGAGTTTAACTTCCATCCGCTCGCGCTTGAGGATGCCCGCAAGCAGAACCAGCGTCCCAAGGTTGACGAGTATCCCGACTGCCTTTTCCTCAGCATCCGTGAATGGACCGGCCTCAACCAGGCTACGGACGATGTCGTTGACGCCACCGAGGAGATCGACGTTTTTGTGGGCAGGAACTACCTGGTGACCATCCACCAGAACGGCAGTCAGGCGATCTGCGAGATCCGCCGCCGCTGGGAGTCCCACCCCGAACGCCTGGAGGCGTCGCCCGGCGCTCTCCTCTATATCCTCTTAGATACTATAGTGGATGGCTACTTCCCTGCCATGGATGCCATCGACTCCGCTATCGACGAGGTGGAGTCGGCGGTCTACACCCGGAGCGATGATGTGCAGATGGGGGCGGTCCTGCTGCTGAAGAAGCGGCTTCTGCTGCTGCGACAGACCGTCGCGCCGCTCCGGGACGTGATGAACCACCTGCTGCGTCAGGATACGCCCTTCATCAGCGCGCGGCACCGCGTCTATTATATGGATGTGTTCGACCACGTGCTGCGCCTGATTGAGCAGATCGACATGCACCGCGACATCCTGGGCGGGGTACTCGACGCCGCAATGGCGCAGACGAGCAACCGGCTGAATCAGGTGATGAAGACGCTGACAGTCTTCTCCATCGCTCTGATGAGCGCCAGCCTGATCGCGGGGATCTACGGCATGAACTTCAAGAACATGCCAGAGTTGAACTGGCCGGGCGGGTACTACCTCGCCCTGGGCGCGATGGCCGCTGTGGTGGGAGGACTTCTGCTCTACTTCCGGCGTATCAAGTGGCTGTGATGACGGACGGCCGGCGGCAGCGGCGGCCGGCGCCGTTTCAGTGGCCGCGCTCTATAAAGGAATAGACGCGCCGGAAGATCGTATTCAGGAAGTGGTTGATGGCCGCCTCACGGTCGCCCTGCCAGTCGATCTGGACGTACTCGCGGAAGGAGTGCTCTACCTCGCCGATGCGGTAGGTGCGCAGCTCCGGCGGGAACTTGAACTTTTGCCCCGTCTTCTCGTTGACCGCCTCGATCTTCGCTTCGAACCAGTGGGCTGTGTCCAGGGCGCGTTCGTCCCAGGAGGCGGTCACGATCCAGTCCGTGCCGCCGTCCACCGTCGTGTAGCGTCGCTTTACCTGTGCCATTGCTGCTTTCCCGCCATATCGGAACCCGGGCGGCCCCGGGGTTGTCTCGCATACCGTGGGTCGTCCCCGCGCGCGCGCTTCTGCACCCCGCGGCGGCGTCCCATTCCGTCGGCGATTGTAGCACGCGGGCGCGCGGCCCGTCAAGAAAAGGCACATGGAAGATATCCCTTACACGCAGGAGGCGGGCGGCGGGCGCCCGCGCGGCGGGACGCCCTCCCCTGCCGCGCCGTCGCGCTGGCTCGCGATGGCTGGCGTCGGCCTCGGCGTGTTCATGGGCACGCTGGACGGCAGCATCGTTAATATTGCGCTTCCCACCCTGCGATCGGAGCTACGCACGGACTTTGGCACCGTGCAGTGGGTTGTGGTCAGCTACCTTCTAGTGCTCACCTCGCTGATGCTGGGCGCGGCCCGACTCGGGGATCTGGTGGGCCGCAAGCGCCTGTATCTGTGGGGCCTTGCCCTCTTTACGGTCAGCTCCTGCCTGTGCGGCCTCGCAGCGAACGTCTACGCCTTGATCGCCTTCCGGGCGCTGCAGGGCGTCGGCTCCGTGGTGATGGCGGCGCTCGGAGTCGCCATTGTGACCGAGATCTTCCCGCCGGAGGAGCGGGGCAAGGCGCTCGGGGTAATTGGCGGCGTAGTCTCACTCGGCATCGCGAGCGGCCCCACCATCGGTGGCCTGCTGCTCGCGTCGGCAGGGTGGCGCTGGATCTTCTGGGTCAATCTGCCCGTGGGTATCGGGGCGTACCTCCTCGCCACCGCCACGCTCCCGGCCGGGGCGCCCCCTGCGCGCCGGGAGCGCTTTGATGTGGCGGGCGCGGTGCTGGTCATGGTGACGCTGCTGCTCTTCGCACTCGGGATGACCGCCGGACAGCAGCAGGGCTTCCGGGCGCCTTCTACCCTGGTCCCCCTCGCCCTCTCCGCCGTGGGGCTGGCGCTCTTCCTCCTGGTGGAGAGCCGGGTACAGGACCCCATGGTAGACCTGCGCCTGTTCCGCAACCCGGCCCTGGGCATGAACCTGAGTTTGTCTTTCCTGGCGTTCGTGGTGGTGGCGGGGTACGCGCTGCTCACGCCCTTTTATCTGGAGGAGGTACTGCACTACGGCACGGCGCACACGGGCCTGCTTCTGGCCGCGGTTCCGGTCCTGATGGGAGTCACCGCTCCCTTCTCGGGCGCCCTCTCCGACCGATTTGGAGCACGGCCAATGGTCCTGTCCGGCCTGATTCTGCTGTCTGCTGGCTGCCTCACACTCGCCACCCTGGATGGCGCATCGGGGACGACCGGATTCCTGCTGCGCGCCACGCTGTTCGGGCTCGGGTTCGGGGCGTTCCAGTCACCGAATAATAGTGCGGTGATGGGGGCGGTGCCGCGTGAGCGGCTGGGTATCGCATCGGGGCTTCTCTCCCTTTCGCGGACCCTGGGGCAGGTGGCGGGCTTCCCTATAATGGGGGTGATCTTCGCCACCGGTGTCCGGGACGCGTCGGGCGAGGGCGCCGCCCCGCTGCGGGACATTGCGGAGGCGCCCCCTGCGGCTCTGGTGGCGGGGCTGCACGCGGCCCTGCTCACGGGCGCGGGGGTGCTCGCCTGCTGCGCCGTCGCGCTGGCGGCGCAGTGGTGGCGCGAGGCGCGCGCCGCCCGCTAACGCGCCCCGACGCGCAGGGACTTCCCGTTGGTCCGCCCCCCGGTAGCTCCCGCTCCCGGGGCGCCCTTCGGCCGGGAGGCGCCCACCACCCCGGCGGCGGCAACGGGCGCGCCCCCGTTGAGCAGCGCCTGGGCCAGCGCCTCCACCTCGCGCGGGCTGGTGGCGGGACTGAGCAGGTACCCCTGGATAGCATCGCAGTTGAGATCCATGAGTACGCTCTTCTGCTGCTCCGTCTCGACCCCCTCCGCGATGACCTCCAGCCCGACCGCGTGCGCCAGTTCCACCAGGTAGCGCACCATCGCCTCGCTCTTCAGATCCTCGCCCAGACTGGTCACGAAGGAGCGGTCCACCTTGAGCACGTCCAGCGGGAACGTGTGCAGATAGGAGAACGACGAGTACCCGGTGCCGAAGTCGTCCACGGACAGGCGCACGCCCAGCCGCTTCAGCCCCCGGAGGGCCTCCGCGACACGCTCGCCGCGCACCAACATCCGCTCGGTCATCTCGATATCGAGCCACTCTGCCGGCAGTTCGTTCTCTGCCAGAATCTCCGCCACGCGCTCCACGAGATCCTTTTCTTCAAGCTGACGCGGCGAGATGTTCACGGAAACGCGCAACGGCTTGCCGCTGCGGTACCACTTGGCCGCCTGCCGACACGCCTCCCGCAGGATGTACTCGCCCATGGAGACGATCAGCCCGGTCTCCTCGGCAAGGGGGATGAACTCCCCGGGAGAGATGCGGCCAAGCTGCGGGTTCTCCCAGCGCACCAGCGCCTCCACACCCATGACCTCGCCGCTGCGCAGGTCGAGCTGCGGCTGGTAGAGCAGGAAGATCTCGTCCTGCTCCATCGCCTTGCGCAGGTGGGTATCGAGAACCAGCCGGTCGTGCCCGGTCGCCACCATCGTCTGCGAGAAGATGCGGTAGCTGTCTCGCCCCTCCTCCTTGGCGCGGTACATCGCCACGTCGGCGTTCTTCAGAAGCGCCGTAATGTCGGTGCCGTCACGTGGGGCGATGCTGATGCCGATGCTGGCGGTCACGAACAGTTCCCGCCCGTCGATATCGAACGGGCTATCCATCGCCTCCAGGAGCTTGCGCGCCACGGCTTCGGCCTGCTCCTGGCTCTCGATATGCGGCAGCAGGATGGTGAACTCGTCGCCGCCCATGCGCGCCACGATCTCCCCGGCGGTCAGGTAGTGCTGCAGGCGGCGCGCAACCTCCTGAAGCAGCTTATCGCCGGCCGGGTGCCCGAGAGTATCGTTGACCTGCTTGAAGCGGTCCAGGTCGAAGAAAAGGACGCCCACAAAGACGTTCCGCGCCCGGGCAACGACCAGAGCCTCCTCCAGACGCTGTTCATAGAGGTAGCGGTTGGGTAGGCCGGTGAGGGCGTCGTGCGTCGCCTGGTACTGGATGCGCTCCTCGGACACCTTCCGCTCGGTGATGTCGCGCTGAATCGACATCCACCCGTTCGCCAGACCGTTCTTGTCAAAGAGCGGCTGGATGTTCAACTCTACCCAGAACTCGGAGCCGTCCTTGCGGTAGTTAATCAGCTCGACCCGCACCGGCTCGTAGGCGTTCAGCTTGCTCCGCAGGAATGCCAGCGTGCGGGTGTCGGTGCGCGGCCCCTGGAGGATGCGCGGCGAGTTGAGCGCCAACTCCTCGCGGGTGTAGCCGGTCATCCGCTCGAACGCCGGGTTTACATACAGAAGGCGCCCCACCCCACCGCCGGGGGCGGCTTCGCAGATCATGACGACGTCGTTGGTGCTCTCGACTGCGGACTCCAGCCGATTGGCGCGCGTGTCCGCCCGCTGCCCGAGGGTGATCTGCTGCTCCAGCGCCTCGCGGACCTGGCTGAGTTCGGCCTCGCGCTCCCGCAGGCGCTCTTCAAGGTGCGAGCGGACGGACTGGTGCTCTCCGAGGAGCCGCTCCTTCTCGCGCAGCCGGGCCTCGACCAGGCGGCGCCACGCGCCGACGTTACGCACGCTCCACAGGTTCAGGAACCAGAGTCCCGCCAGCCCCAGGAGCACCACGCCGGATGCCTTCATCCGCAGCCCCTGCCGCCGCTGCGTCTCGCGGCGGGCATACTCCGCCCCAACGCTTTCCAGGCGCTCCCCGGCACGCCGCACGGCCGCGCGCGCCGCCTGGTACCGCGTCCCGGTCAGCAGAGCACGGGCCTGATCGCGCCGCCCGTTGCGCCCGTGCGCGACGGCCTGCTTCTCCAGGGCAAGCCGCGTATTGAGCGCAGCGCTGGCCTGAGCAGTCGCCTTGGCGCCCTCCGACCCGGCCGGGAAGATACGCGTCAACTCAGCCAGCGAGGCGGTGGCCTGCGCCGCGAGCGTACCGTGCTCGGTGGCGCCCCGCCGGCTCCCTCCCGCCCCCTCCAGAGCCGCCTGGGCGGTGGGGGCATCGAGGTCCGATACGGCTGACCAGAGCACCTGCATCCGCGCTTCGTCCAGCGCGGGTATAAGGAAGGGGAAGCGGGGGCCGCCGGGGGTCGCCGCCAGCAGAAGCCCCACCAGGTAGAGCAGGAGCAGCGTGGACAGGACGCCTCCCGCCACGAACACGCCCCAGCGCGGTTCGGGCGCGGAAACCGGCGCGACCGGCGGGGTGTCCACCCGCGGGGTCGACATTCTAGTTGTAGAAGAGAAAGACACGTGTCCTATATATATTTGGCTGGCAGGCCGGAACGCCTTATGGGTTGGCGGGCTGGCGAGAATATTACCGCGTTTGCACCGGGAGCGGGCGATGAGGTATAAACTTCCTGCGGTCGGGGCGCAGGCTGCGACGCCCGCCCCCCACCTCTACGCCTCTTCCGGAAGCCGGAAACCCACGCCCGTATGAACCTGTCTCAACTACTACCGCTGGCCGACGGCTTCGAGCCCCTGGCGCGGGTGTCCGATCTGCTGTCGCGCCCCGGTCGCCACGCCATCACCCTGGAAGGGGTGCCCGCCGCCGCCAAGGCCTGGCTCCTCGCGCGGCTCAGCCTCGACCTCGGCGCGCCCCTCCTGCTCATCTCGTACACCGAGGAGCAGGCGCAGCGGCTTTCCGAGGACCTGCGGCTGTTCCTGCCGCCGGAGCGCCCGGTTCTGCTCCTGCCCACCTCCCTGCCCATGCTCCTGGATGACCAGGAGAGCGGGCGGGATGTCCGCCGCGCTGGCCAGCGCCTCGCCACCCTGGGCGCGCTCGCCAGCGGCGAGGGAGGCGCTGCGCCGGTGGTCGTGGCTCCTGTCTCCGCGGTGGTCCAGAAGGTGCCCCCGCCTGCCGTCTTGAAAAACCGGCGCCTTACCGTCCGGGTCGGCGAGACGCTCCGTCTGGACACGCTTGCCGCGCGCCTGACGGCCTTCGGCTACGCCCGCGAGGACCAGGTCAGCCTGCCCGGCACCTTCGCACGGCGCGGCGACATCCTCGATGTCTTCCCCGCGGACGCCGCTCAGCCTCTGCGCATCGACCTGTTCGGCGACGACGTGGAGAGCATCCGCCCCTTCGACCGGGAGACACAAAGGTCGGAAGGCAAGATTGATGCCGCAACGATCGTTCCGGCCCACGAAGTTGCGTACACACGCGAGGCGATGGCCGCCGCCGCCGCGAAGCTGCGTGATGTCCTGACGCAGCGGGTCCGTGCGATGGAGGCCGCAGGCGAGGAGACAGCCCGCATCGACCGGTTGCGCGACTCCGCCGAAGCGGACATTACGCGCATCGGACAGGCGGTTTACTTTGCCGGGATTGAGCGCTACCTGCCGCTCCTGCACCCCGATGCCGTCGCGACGCTGGACTACTTTCCGGCGGAAACCGTCGTGGTGCTGGACGAGCCCCAGCAGATGCTCTCGCACGCGGAGCGCGATCTGGAGCAGGTGACGAGCAACCTGCGCGGACGGGTGGAGCGCGGCGAGATCCTGCCCCCGCCGGTGTCCCCGGTGCTCCCGCCCGAGAAGACCCTGAAGGACTTCGCGGCGCGCCACTCTACCCTCTCCTTCTCTCTGCTGGCCCGCGCGACCCCCTGGTTGCCGGTGGACGAGCACCTGGCCGTGCAGGGTGCCCCGGCAGAGGCATTCGCCGGGCGCCCCGGGTCGCTGGCCGACGCCCTGGTGACCTACCGCAAGAACAACGTCCGCGTGGTGGTCGTCTCGCTCCAGGCGCCGCGCGTTCGCGGCGTCCTCCAGGACCGGGAGCTGCCCGAGGCCCCGCTCGCCGACCTGAAGGCCGGGCGGGCGGGCATCACGCTCGTAAATGGCGCGCTCCGCTCCGGGTTCAAGCTGCCGGACGCCCGCCTGGTGGTGCTCACCGACGCAGAGATCTTCGGGACGCCGGCCGACCGGCAGAAGCCGAAGCGGCGCGAGTTCCGCGAGGGCATGCGTATCACCAGCCTCCTGGACCTGAAGGAGGGCGACTTCGTGGTGCACATCTACCACGGAATCGGGGTGTACCGCGGCCTGACGCGCATGAAGGTCCAGGGGGTCGAGAAGGAGTACCTGCTGATCCAGTACGAGGGCAGCGACAAGCTGTACGTCCCGGTGGATCAGGTGGACCGGGTCCAGAAGTACATTGGGTCGGAGGGCGCGCCCCCCTCGGTGAACCGACTGGGGGGAAACGACTGGGCGCGGACCACAGCGAAGGCGCAGAGGCAGGTCCGCGAAATCGCCAAAGACCTCATTGAGCTGTACGCGGCGCGCCAGGCGGCGCCGGGCCACGCCTACGCACCGGATACCCCCTGGCAGCAGGAGATGGAGGACGCCTTCCCCTACACGGAGACGCCCGACCAGGACGCCGCCATCCGGGAAGTCAAGAAGGACCTGGAGGCGCCGCGCCCGATGGACCGCCTGATCTGCGGGGACGTCGGCTTCGGCAAGACCGAAGTCGCCATCCGCGCCGCCTTCAAGGTCGCCAGTGAGGGGCGGCAGGTCGCCGTCCTCTGCCCTACCACGGTGCTGGCGTCGCAGCACTTCGCCACCTTCTCCGAACGGCTCTCCGCCTTCCCCGTGCGCGTGGACATGCTGTCGCGCTTCCGCACAGCGCGCGAGCAGGCGAAGACGATCGAGGACATCAAAGAGGGCAAGGTCGATATCGTCATCGGGACCCACCGGCTGCTCAGCAAGGATGTGGAGTTCAAGGACCTGGGCCTGGTGATCGTGGACGAGGAGCAGCGCTTCGGCGTGACGCACAAGGAGCGGCTGAAGCAGTTGCGCAAGACCGTGGACGTGCTCGCCATGTCCGCCACGCCCATCCCGCGTACGCTCCAGATGAGTCTCTCCGGTATCCGCGACATGTCGCTCATCAACGACCCGCCGGAGGGGCGCACGCCCGTCAAGACATTTATTAAGGAATACGACGACGATCTCGTGCGCGAGGCCATCCTGCGCGAGTTGGACCGCGGAGGCCAGATGTACTTCGTCCACAACCGCGTGGACAGCATCTACCACGTTGCCACGCGCCTGGAGAAGATCGTCCCGAGCGCCCGGTTCCGGGTCGCCCACGGCCAGATGAGCGACGATGACCTGGAAGAGGCGATGCTCGACTTCTACGAGCACAAGTACGACGTGCTGGTCTGCACCACCATCGTCGAATCCGGCCTCGACATCCCCAACGTCAATACCATCGTGATCGACGACGCCGACCGGTTCGGCCTGTCACAGCTCTATCAGCTCCGCGGGCGTGTCGGGCGCTCGCGCCGGCAGGCGTACGCCTACCTGCTGTACCGCAAGCACAAGTCGCTGTCCACCATCGCGGAGCAGCGCCTCGACGCCCTGCGGGAGTTCTCCGAGCTGGGCTCCGGCTATAAGATCGCCCTGCGCGACCTGGAGCTGCGCGGCGCGGGCAACCTGCTGGGCGCGGACCAGAGCGGCATGGTGACCTCAGTCGGTCTGGACCTGTACATGCAGCTCCTGGAGCAGGCGGTACGCGAGTTCAAGGGCGAGGAGCCGGACAAGGCCGCGGAGCCTCTGCCCGCCGTGGACCTGCCGGTCGCTGCCGCGCTGCCGGAGAAGTACATCCCCAGCGAGCCGCAGCGCATCCTGATGTACAAGAAGCTCTCCGCGGTACGCGCCCGCGAGGACGTGGCCCAGCTTCAGGAGGAGTTCGAGGACCGCTTTGGTGACCCGCCGCCGCCGGTGTGGAACGCCCTCGCGCTGCTACGCCTGCGCCTGCGCTGCCAGGAGATTGGTATCGAGAGCATCACGGCGGACGGGGGCAAGGTAGTGATCGCGCTCAACAAGGGAACACGCCTGCCGACGCACACGCTGAAGCCGCTGACCACCGCGTTCAAGGCGCACGGGGGTGTGTTCGCGCCGGAGCGGGTGTCGTTCAACATCGTCAGCTCGAAGGTGCTGAACCAGGTGGAGGAGATGGTGGAGGTGCTAGCCCGCGCCCTGGAGCAGAAGACCCCGCCGCGCGTCTCCCCCGGCGGCAGCGGCCCCGCGGGCTTCGGCGCCAAGAAGGCCACCGCCACCCGGAACTGACGGATAGAGGACAATCTTCACGAGGGGGAGAGCCGGTTAAATCCAGTGACTCAATAACCACCTCTCCCCCCTCCACAGCCTCGATGGTAATCTGACAGCCAGCGAAGGCGAGGGACCCGAGCAGGGTGTTCGTTCCCCCGGAAAGCGCCTCGTTCTCTCTTTCCTCGCCCTCCCACTCTACAAGGACCGAATAGGCTTCGAGCAGGCGAACGGTCCCGTCCGCCATTCGCCCCCGCAGGCTCCCCGCACTCACAGCCCCTAGACGGCGCACTACATCCTCCGGCAGACTCAAGCCCCATCGAACGCCGTATCCAGAATGAACTCGATGGCCGCAGAGCCGCGCTCTCCGCGCAGTGCGAGGAGCACGCGCGGCAGACCGTCCCGGTACTGGCCTACGATCACGGCTTGCGCCCGGTGCCGACGATACGCTGCATAAGTTCCGCTTCCCGCTCGGTAGGCGGGCCGATGAACAATGAGTAGATCATGCCGTCGGGATGCAGCGCCCGTACCTCGTGGCGCGCGACAGCCCAGTTCTGATGAATCCGGTAGTCGCCCGTATCGACGTGGATGGCGATAGCCTTGCCGCTGTGCTCCGGTTCGAGTTGCGGCTTCAGGCGCTCGTAGATCGCGTCCTCGCGCTGCGCCACCTCTGTGGTGTCCTGCTCATTTGTCATGTCACCCGCCTCCCGTGGTGTCTCCATTTTACTGGAAGGAACCGCCGGGGATGCTCAGGCGGGATACCCGGCGATGGCCTCTTCGGCGCGCTGGGCGTCCGGCGTGGTCGGCGGATTCGGGGCGAACTGGCGGGCGGCGCGCACAACCTCACGCCCCAGGGCCCGTAGCTGCGCCTCCGCCTTCGAGTCGAGGACGCGGCCGTCCTCGCCGAATGTCTGCCACGACTGCGCCACGGGCACGACCAGGGGCACGGCCCATCCGCGCAGGGCGCGCACGACGTACTCCATCGTGTTGACCGCCTGAAGGCCCTGCGTCCCGCCCGCGGTGCTGATGAGGCCGATCACCTTGTCGGTGAGGTAGGCGGGTTCACGGTCGCTCAACAGTTGCAGCCAGTCCAGCGCGTTCTTGAAGGCTCCGGAAAGGGTGCCGTGGTACATCGGGCTGCTCCAGAGCAGGCCGTCGGCGTCCCCTACGGCGTCGGCGAGACGGCGCGCCGCCGCCGGGGCGTCCGCCGCCGTGCTGCCCGGCACGTACATTGGCAGGTCGAGAACCTTCACGTCAAAGAGCGTCACGTCGGCCCCGGCTTCCGCCGCCCCCTCCAGAGCGATACTGAGCGCCGCGAGACTCGTAGATTGCTCTGAGAGCGAACCGCCCAACCCAACCACCTGTAGCTTCTTCATTCTGCGCCTCCGAAAATAGCCCGCGCTGTCTTGCAGCCAGCGGGAATACCTCGTATCATTTTCACAAGCCTACGCTTGGATAAACGGATAGTACCCAGAGCCCCCAGATATGTCAAGAGAAAACTTGGAAAAAAGTAAGATCGCCCGCTCCCCCTCCGAGTGCCTGCTGCACCTTCTAAAGACGCGGGGGCCACAGACCACCGGCGAACTGGCGCGCGAGGTGGGCGTGACGCACGAGGCGGCACGCCAACAGCTCGCCAAGCTTGCCAGCGACGGTCTGGTGGAGGCTTCCACGGAGGCGCGCGGCGTGGGGCGTCCGTCCCAGCGATGGCACGTGACTACCCTCGGGGACCGGCGCTTTCCGGATGCACACGCGGAACTGACGGTACAACTCATCAGGCTAATCCGTTCGGAGCTGGGCGAAGCAGCGCTGGAGACGCTGCTTGCTGCCCGCGAAGCGGAGACCCGGGCGGGCTACCGTGCGGAAATCGCGGACCGGGCGACGCTGGAGGAGCGGGTGCAGGCGCTGGCGGCAATCCGTACACGCGAGGGTTACATGGCGGAGTCTCGCCCGGAGGGTGCGGGCTACCTCCTGGTAGAGAACCACTGCCCGGTGTGCGCCGCCGCGACCAGTTGCCAGGGGTTTTGTCGGGCAGAACTGGAGGTCTTCCGGGATGTCCTGGGGCCAGACGCCGAGGTCACGCGCGTGGAGCATATCCCCGCCGGCGGACGCCGCTGCGCCTACCGCGTTTTGCCCGTCGTCCGCTCAGGAGAGGGCGCCGAAGCGGGCGCCAACCGTCTGAAAAGAGAAAGGTAACCGCAAGTGCCACAACAAACGTCACCGACCGACGGCGCCGTGGCGGCGCATGGGGGCCTCCGGGTGCGAGGAAACCGTATCGTGGGCGCGAAGCACGGCAAACCGGTTCAGCTACGCGGGATGTCCCTGTTCTGGAGCCAGTGGATCGGCAAGTACTACAATCCCGGTGTGGTGCGATGGCTGCGCGATGACTGGCGCTGCACCCTGGTACGCGCCGCGCTGGCGGTATCGCCGGACGGTTACCTGGACCACCCGGAGCGCGAGAAGCAGAAAATCATCGCGGTGACGGACGCCGCAATCGCCGCCGGAATCTATGTTCTGATCGACTGGCATGACCACCACGGGCACCAGAACACCGCGCGCGCCGTGACATTCTTCGGCGAGATGGCGAAGCGGTACGCGAACGTGCCCAACGTGATCTATGAGCCGTTCAACGAGCCGTTGCGGGAACACGCGTGGGCGAAGGACATTAAGCCCCATCACGAGGCCGTCATCCGAGAGATACGGCGCCACTCTCCGGATGCCCTGGTAGTGTGCGGAACCCCGTCCTGGTCGCAGCGGGTGGACGAAGCCGCCGCGGACCCGCTGAAGTTCGAGAACGTTGCCTACGCCCTGCACTTCTACGCCGCCACTCACAAGCAGTGGCTGCGCGACGCGGCACAGAAGGCGCTGGATCGCGGCGCAGCCCTGATGGTCACGGAGTTCGGCACCACCGAGGCCAGCGGCGACGGCAAGATCGACTACGACGAGACCCGGGAGTGGTGGCGGTTCCTGGACGCGAACCACATTAGCTGGTGCAACTGGTCGGTCGCCGACAAGGTCGAGGCCGCTGCCGCGCTGAAGCCCGGCGCGGCCGAGCGGGGTGGCTGGCCGGCGTCCGCCCTCACCCCCTCCGGCGCGTTCGTGCGCGAAGAGTTGCGGCGGAAGAACCCGCCCGCGTGATCCTCTCTAACAACCAGCCGCCGAAGCCGGGCAGTAACTACGAGCGCTACCGCGCCGGAAGTGCGTACCATCGGGCTGAGGCGTACCCTATCCGGCCGCTCGCGCACGCGGAGCGGTATCGCCCCCTCGCGCCCTGGGTGGGCCGCCTGATCCTGCCCGCGCCGTCCGAGCGCGCCGTCGTCCGGGGCGTTCTCTTCGAGGTGCAGCACAGCGAGGACCGCCCCGACCTGACGGGGCGGGTCCTCCCCCTGCGCTGGGCGGACGGCGAGCCGGCGGCGCGGGCGCTCCTCGCAACGCGCGACGTGCGCTTCAGCGAGCGCGCCCGCCGCAGTGGCGAGAAGGGCACTGGCCACCCCGAGCGCGTGGACGGGTGGGACGCGGTAGACCCGCTGGAGTCGCTGGCGGCGGCGCACCCCGTGGACGACGTGTGCGTCGCCCTGACCGGGCCGGTGGGGATCGTCACGGGCGGGGACGGCCGCGCACCGTCCGCGCTGACCGTGGACCGGCAGCCGCTGCTCGTCAGCGGGCGCTACCGGGGGCTGGTGCGGTTCCTCGGGCCGGACGCCGCGGCGGGCCCGGACCGCTACCGGGTCCGCCACTTCGACCGGGCCGCGGGCGCGTTCACCGGGCCGGAGGAGACGGTGGTGCTGCCCGAGACGGTGCCAGACTTGCGCGGCGTCCGCCCCGCCACCCGCGACGGCCTCCTGTCCTCCCCCCTCAACGCGGACGGCGAAGCGGGCGGCTGGTACGCCTACGGCTCGCCGGACGCCGACGGGGCGTTCGTGGTGCAGGCCGTGCTCCCGCGCGCCCTGCTGCGCCTCGCCCCGCGCGCGGTGATCGCGGCCGGGGAGGCCGTCCGGTACGTCCGCGGGCGCTGCTGGGATGCGGTCGAGCGGCGCGAGGGGGACGTCCTTTCCACGCTCCTGACCGGCGAAGGGCGGACGACCAAAGACGCCCTGGAGGAGGAGTGGGCGGAGGGCGACCGCTGCCTGCTGCTGCACGTCTTCGGCCGCCACGCGCGCCCTTTGCTGCCGGGCGTGAAGCAGCCGTTCTGCCTCGGGCACTTTTCGTTCGGGATCGCGGAGGTCGTGCGCGAGCCCCTGAGCGGCGAACTCTGCTTCGAGATCACCTACCACCAGGTCTACGCTCACAACGAGGAGGGCGTGATCTCGGGCGCGGTCGCGCACGCGCGTTACCTGGGCGACCGGCAGTTCGGATTCCTGGGTTACTACCCGGTCGTGGATGTGCTGCTGAAGTTCGACCCGGTGGACCGGGACTATGACATTGGAGGCGTCCGCCGCTCACCGCTGGACGAGTTTGCCCGCGCGCTCGAAGTCATGGCCGCCCGCTACCGCATCGGCGACGGCACCGGGGCGGCGTTCGTGGGCGCAGCCAACAACTGCTCTCAGGACTCAAACCAGACGCTCTACGCCACACTGCGCCAGGTCCCGCTGCCGGAGGACGTTGCCGAGGGTGAGCGGCGCGCGGCGTGGGCGCGCGACAATCCCGCCGAGGCCGCGCGCCTTGCCGAACTGGCGGCGCTGGCGGAGTCGCTGCGGCGCAAGCTGTTCCCGCTTGGCTCGGCGCGGGCGGACTGGCACACCGGGGCGGACGCGCTGGGCAGCACGTTCGGCGACCGGCCGCTCGACACGGCGGTACGGGCGCTGCTCACCTGGCGCACCGTGCTGCCGCGCGTGGCGGCCAACACCCTCGCCACCCTGTTCCTCGAACATGGGGCGTCCGGGTGGGTCCTGGGCACCAGCCGCGTCGCCGGCGACCCGTCCCGTGACCCCGTCCCCCCGCTCCACTTCGGCTGACCAGCACACATGCGAAGAAAGGAAGTCACCATTAAGCTATCCGCGACGCCCCGCCGCCTTCCCCTCCTCGGATGCGCGGCCCTGGTTCTTGCCGGGCTGGCGGGCTTTGCCCCCGCCAGCCCCGTAACCGGAAGGGGGCCGGCCACCGTCGTCTACCGCGCGGACTTCGCCGACGGCCCCGGGGAGGAGTGGTCCTCCCGCGCCTTCGCCGACACCCCGGAGGGCGGGCGGCGCTTCCTGGGACCGTTCGCCGGGAACGACGCGGTGACGCTGCGCCTGCGCGACCTGCCCGCCCATCGGACCGTGACCGTGCGCTTCGACCTGTACGTCATCGGGTCCTGGGACGGGGACGGCTCAGCAGGCTCCGGTCCGGACTTCTGGCGCCTGGGGCTGGAGGACGGCACGACGCTGCTCCAGACCACCTTCAGCAACTACAACGGCACCAACGGCATCTTCATCCCCCAGCACTACCCCAACGCCTGGGGGAAGCGGCACCCGGGGCGCACAGGGGCGGTGGAGAACGACACCCTGGGCTACACCAACGGCGAGCGCCAGGACGCAGTCTACCGCCTTTCGTTCACCTTCACCCACAACCGGAGCGACCTGAGCCTCCAGTTCTCCAGCCGGAACCTACAGGACGTCCTGGACGAGTCCTGGGGCATCGACAACGTCGAGGTACTGACGACCCCTTGAACCGCCGGTTCACTGCGGTGAGCCGTATTATCTGCCCATGACTGACCTGACCACCACCTTTTCCTGCTTCACCGGGACCTACACCCTGGAGCGAAACGATCCGCCCGCGCCGGGGCAGCAGGCGCTGCGTGCCTGGGACGCCGCCGACGAGTACCTCCTGAGCGCCGCCGCGCCCCTGCTGGGCGAGCGGCCAAACGCGCGCGTCCTGATCGTCAACGACGCGTTCGGCGCGCTGGCCGTGGCGCTCCACGCGTTTGCGCCGCACACGTGGGGGGATTCGTTTGCCGCGCGCCGGGCGACGGCGGAGAACCTGGAGCGCAACGGCCTCCCGGAAGGTGGCGACGCCCGGTTCTTCCCCGCCACCATCACGCCGCCCGGGCTGGAAGGCGCCAACGGCGCACCGTCCGGGTACGACCTCGTGCTGTGGCGCGTGCCGAAGGCGCGGGCGCTCTTTGAGCAGCAGCGGGAAGGGCTCCGCCCGCTGCTGCACGCCGATACGGTCGTGCTGGCGGGCGGCATGGTCAAGCACCTGACGGACCGTGCGAAGGACATCCTGAGCGGGCTCGGCGCTGTCTCCGTGCTCCCGGTGGAGAAGAAGGCCGTGCTGCTGCGGGTCGCGCCGCAGCCGGACCTGCCGCCGCTCCCCCCGGGTCCGGAACCCGTGCTCTCGGTGCCCGAGTACGGCGTGGAGCTGACGGCCGGGCCGAACGTCTTCGCCCGCGAAAAGCTGGACGAGGGCGCCCGCCTCTTCCTGGCGCAGTTCGGCGCGCTGCCCCGGGCCCGGCGCATCGCCGACCTCGGCTGCGGCAACGGCGTCCTCGGCATCGTCGCCCGGCGGCTCCAGCGCGGCGCCGAGGTGCACTTCTTCGACGAGTCCTACCAGGCCGTCGCCGCCGCGGAGGAGAACTACCGGCGCAACGTCCCGGCCGCCGCCGACGCGTCCGCTCCGGCGGCCCATTTCCACGTGGACGACGGCCTGATCCACTACGAGGGCGACGCCTTCGACCTGGTGCTGTGCAACCCGCCGTTCCACCAGGGGCACGCGATCGGGGACCAGACCGCGTGGCAGATGTTCTCCCAGAGCAAGCGGCACCTGCGCCCCGGCGGCGAGCTGTGGGTGGTGGGCAATCGCCACCTGGAGTACCACCTCAAACTGCGCCGCCTGTTCGGCAACTGCCGCCAGATCGCCGCGCACCCGAAGTTCGTCGTGCTGGCGGCGGTCAAGCGCTGAGGTTCCTCCGCCTCTGCCGAAGAAACCGAAGCCCCCTTACGGGCGGGTCCAGAACGGCTGCGTCCAGGCGAAGCGCTCGCCGCGGCCCCAGCACTCGAAGCGAACGTAGGGCAGCGTTTCCGGCACCTCCAGCGTCATCTCCGGGCCGTCCGCTGTCGCCGCGCGCAGCCCCCAGCGCGTGTACGCCACGATCCGCTCGGCGTTTTCCGTGGCAATCCGCACGCGGCGCCCGTCCACCTCGATCGCCGTAATGGTGACGCCGGTCGAGGCGTAGAACCGGCCGGTGCGCAGGGCCTCCACCACCGCAGCGGCCGTCCGCTCCTTCACCCACACCACGTTCCAGCCCAGCGCCACGTCCTGCGCGGCGTGGCTGTCGTCGTGGGCGAAGCCCCACACGCCGCGGCGCCCGTCGGTCAGCAGCGCCTCCCATTTGCGCAGGGCGTACGGGCTGCCGTACAGGCGGCTGATGACCCCGTTGTAGATCTCCACGCCCGCGTAGCCGTCCCAGGCGCGCAGCTTCTCCAGCGGGCAGTGGTCGTAGCCCTCCTGCCAGTCCGGATGGTTCACCACCACGAAGCCGCCCCCGCCCCCGCGGGTGATGTCGTCGATCACCGCCTGCCGGTCGGTGGTGGGCTCCACGTAGCGCTCGGCGCCCACATGCAGCAGATGGGGACCGTTCCGCGTCACCTCGTTCCCGGGAATCAGGAGCATCCCGCGGGAATCCCACGCCGCGTAGTCGGCGGCGGATGTGAAGATGTCGTGGTCGGAGAGGGCGAGGAAGTCATAGCCGCGCGCTGCATAGTCGTCGATCACCGCCTGCACGTCCCGCGCGCCATCGCTGCGCGTCGTGTGCGTGTGCAGGTTCCCGCGCAGCCACTGGCCGCCCGCTGCCAGGTCGTTGTAGGGGTGAAACAGTCCAGGTGTATCCATTCTCAGCTTTTTCCTTGCGCCCAGGGTACTCGGGAGGCTCAGTTTATCCCGCGGGCATTCTACCCACCCCGGCGTTCCCGGGGGCGGAGTGCCGCCTATCGTTCAGGAAGGGCAGTCGGGTGCGGTAGTCCAGAAGCGCGGTCCGGTCGAGGGTTGCGGAGATAATGCCCTCCCCTGCCCCGGCGTCCGCCAGAACCACGCCGTCCGGGCCGACGATCAGGCTACGGCCAGGGTAGCGCAGGGTCGGGTCGGCGCCGCACCGGTTGACGCCGACGACGTACGCCTGGTTCTCAATTGCCCGCGCCTGCAGCAGCGTGACCCAGTGACCGATGCGCGCTTCAGGCCAACTCGCAATCACTGTGTAGACCTCCGCCCCCCGCCCCACCGCCTCGCGGAACGCCTCGGGAAACCGCAGGTCGTAACAAACGAAGGGAGAGAGGGCGAACCCGCTCACGTCGGCCACCACCACCGGAGCCTCCCCGGCGCTGTAGTGCGCGGCCTCGCCGCCGGGAGTGAAGGGGTACATCTTGGCGTAGCGCGCGGCAAGTGCACCGTCCGGACGGAACAACAGGGCCTCGTTGCGGAATGCCCCCGCCTCACTCCGGATGGCAACACCGCCGAGTACCCAGTTGCGCCACGCGCGCGCCGTTTCCGCCAGGAATCCGGACGTCTCACCGGTCCCTGCGTCCTCCGCAATCACCGCGGCGCTCATGCTGAAGCCGGTGGCAAACATCTCGGGAAGGACCAGGAGCGCGCCTGATTCCGGACGGGAGTCGGCGAGCAGGCGGCGCACCGCGGCGAAGTTCGCCTTCTTGTCCTCCCAGGCGATATCGAGTTGCACTGCGTAGACATTCACGCTCCCATTGTAATCTATATTGCCCAACGGGCGAAATAGCCCCAAAAGGCGCTCGGGGAGCGCCCAGAGCGAGTGGCAGGGGAAGCAGGCAGGAGCGGCGAACGTCACTTTCATGCAGA
>CALEKU010000047.1 GCA_937902745.1 uncultured Armatimonadota bacterium | reverse complement strand
GCAGGATTGGCAGGCGTCCGGTTCCGCCTATAATGGTAGTAATGGCGATGTGGCGCATCACGCTCCTGGGGCGGGTCGAGGCGCGGCGCGGCGACACGGTCGTTTCCCGGTTCGAGAGCAGCCGCGTTGCGGCGCTGCTCGCGCGCCTCGTGCTCGCCCCCCGCCGCCAGCACCCCCGCGAGGAGTTGGCGGAACTCCTCTGGCCCGGCGTGGACCGGCGCACGGGGCTGGAGCGGCTGCGGCACGTGCTCTCGTCGCTTCGGGCGCAGTTGGAGCCGCCCGGCACCCCCGTTGGCTCGGTCCTGGTCACCACCCGGCAGAGCGTCGCGCTGAATCCTGATGCGGTCACGTCGGACGTGGCGGAGTTCGAGCGGCGGGCGGCGGGCAGGGACGCGCCGCGGGCGCGGGCCGTGTACGGCGGCGAACTGCTGCCTGGCTTTTACGACGACTGGGTGGTGGAGGAGCGCTACCGCCTCGAAGCCCTGCGCGAATCGATCGGGGATACGGGAGGCGGAGCGGCGGCCTGTGCCGATCCGCCCATGGCGCCGCTCGCCGCTCCAGTTGTGCCCCCGCCGCTCCCCTATCTGCCCTCCTACCTGACGGCGTTCGTGGGCCGGGAGCGCGAGCGGGAAGCGCTGCGGGACCTGCTGACGGGCGCGAGCGGCGCCGCGCCGCGCCGCCTGGTAACGGTCACCGGGATCGGCGGCGGCGGCAAGACGCGGCTGTCCGCGGAAACGGCCCGCTCCCTGGCGGAGCCGCCGCAGGACGGGGCGCCGCCCCCCTTCTTCGACCTGATCGCCTTCGCCCCACTGGCTGACATCGCGGCGCCGGGCCAGATACCGGACGCCCTGCGGCTTTCCCTGGAGTTGCCCACCATGGTCGCCCCCGCCGCCGATGGTGGAGCGGCGGCGGCCGACCCGTGGGAGCGCGTACTCCTCCACCTGACGTCCCGGAAGCGCGTCCTGCTGGTGCTGGACAATCTGGAGCATCTGGCCGGGGAGGGCGGGGCGACGCTGGTGGAGCGACTTCTGCACCGCGCGCCGGGGGTGACCTGTCTGGTGACCTCCCGGCGTTTGCTGGGCATCCCGGGGGAGGTAGAATTTCCGCTCGCGCCGCTGGCGACGCCCGATGAGGCTGCCGCCCCCGAGGCGGCCACGGACGCCCCGAGCGTCCGCCTGTTCCTGGATCGAGCCCAGGCGGCCCGGCCCGGGTACCAAATCACGCAACGCAACCACGAAGACGTCACGGCGCTCTGCCGGATGCTGGACGGCCTGCCGCTCGCGCTGGAGCTGGCGGCCTCGCGCATGCGGGCGCTCTCCCCCGCCGAGATGCGCCGCGAGCTGGAGGCGAGCCGGTTCGACTGGCTGGCACGCCGGGGCGGAGCCTCGGGAAGCTGGGCGCGCGATAAGGAGGACCGACACCGCTCGCTGGCGGCCGCCCTCGATGGCAGCTTTCGGCTGCTTGCGCCGTCGCAGCGCCACTTCTTCGCCGCGCTTTCGGTGTTTCGGGGGGCGTGGAGCGCGGAGGCCGCCGCAGCGGTGACGGGATACGGGGATGCCCTGGATCGCCTGGAGGCGCTGGCGGCCGACTCGCTGGCGGTGAGCGCGGAGACCCCGCACGGCACACGCTTCCGTCTGCTGGAGACGGTGCGCGCCTATGCCGGCGAGCGGCTTCGTGAGGTAGCCGGCGCTTCGGGGGGCGCCGCGGCGCTACGCGCCCGGCACCGCGCGTACTACCTGACTGGCCCGCGCGAAGCGCGGCGCGACGACGAGGACACCGCGGAGCCGAACCGACTGGCAGCGTGGGAGAGCGCGGTGGCCGACGGCGACTTCGACGCGGCGCTGGCGGCGCTCCTGCTGCACCAGGACGGCTGGGTTCCGCGCATTGGGGCGGCGGCGGCGCTGCGCCTGGGGGAGGCGTCCCTCGCCCTGCCGGGGGGCGACCCGCTCCGGCGGCAGGACGCCTACGCCTTCGTGTTCGACTTCGCCCTGCTGGCGGGCGAGCCGGAGCGCGCGACCGCCCTCGTGGAGCAGGCGTTCGCCGAAGCGGAAGCGTCCGGTGCCCCGGCCAGCAGGGCGCGGGCGCGCGTGAACCGGGCGCGGGTGGAGATTGCCCGCCACCAGCCCCCCGCGCAGGTACGCCGCTGGCTGGAGGAGGCGCTGACGCTGGCACGGGACGCCGCCCCCGGCCCGGATACGGACACCATCATCGCAAACGCTGTGCGCCGTCTGGGCCTTCTGGCCATGCGCGAGAAGCGCTTCGAGGAGGCTCAGAGCCTGCTGGAGGAGGCGGTCCGGCGGCACGAGGCGCTGGGGCAGGAGGTCATGGCGCGCTACGCCCGCGCGAACCTGGCGGACCTGTTTGCGGTGCTGCCGGACGGGGCAGGGATCGGGCGGGCACTGGAGTTGTACGCCCAGGTGCGCCGCGCCGCGGAGGTCGCGGGTGACCCGGTGCACGTGGGCAAGATACTGCTCAACGTCGCCGCCCTGCACGCGCAGCGCGGGGACTGGCAGGCGGCGCGCGCGGCCGGGCGGGAGAGCGTGACGCACAACCGGGCCGTAGGGAACCGCTGGGCGCTGGCCTTCTCGCTCTGGAACCTGCCGGAGCCGCTCCTGCACCTGGGAGAACCGGAGACGGCGGCGCGCCTGATGGGCTTCGCGGAGCACCTGTGGCAGAGCGGCTTCGGCCCCCTATCAGACGCCGACGAGGCCGAGCGCGACGCGGTGCGCGGCGGCGTGGAAGCGGCGCTCGGCCCCGACCGCGCCGCCGCCCTGTGGTCTGAGGGCGCTGCCCTCGACCTGCCCGACGCGCTGGCGCTTGCTCTGGGACAGGCGGGTTAGTTCACGGCGCTGCAGTATGGGTCAATCCTGCCCGACGCAGGGGATGACGTAGGGGCCTTTGGGGATGACGGCAACGCGGGCGGCGGGGCCGCAGTCGGCGAGGGCGGCGCGCAGGGCGTCCTCGACGGTGGCGGCGGGGCGGACGAAGAGGCGCCCCAGCGTGTCCGCGGGAATGCCACCCGCGACGCACCAGACGGTGTGATCCCGCGTCGCTTTGGCAAGCTCCTCAATCTGCCACTGGTCGGGAATATACTCCCAGCCGGGCTCCTGCATCCGCGCGACGAGGCGCTGGAGGTCATCCGTCTCCAGCAGCGTCCGGGTGAAGTGCGGGCCGCCGATGCCCTCCCCGCACTCGCTGGCGATGAGGACGTGCCCACCGGGGCGGACGATGCCCACCGCGCCAACCATCCCCTTCACCGCCTGGTAGTACGTAGCGTCCAGCGGCCAGCCCCCGCCGGAAGTGATGGCGATGTCCACCGGCTCCGGAATGGCGGCGCGCACCTGGCCGGCCACAAACTCCACCCCGGCGTGCCACGCCCGCTCCATCTCTCCCGCGAAGACACCGGTGGTGCGGCGCTCGGCGTCCAGCGTCACATCGCAGATCAGGTCCGGCGGGGCAAGGCGCGCAATACGCGTGTTCTCCTCGTGGACGGGGTTGCCGGTGAGCACGCCGTTGGTGGCGCGGGGGTGCTCCAGGAAGCGCGGGCTGTGCCACGCCTGCACCGTCTCCAGCGCGGCGATGCCGGGCATGACCATCTTGCGCCCGCCGGAGTAGCCGGCCATGAAGTGCGGCTCGATCAGCCCGCAGGTGACCTTCAGGTCGGCGTCCAGGTAGCGCGTGTCGAGCGCCACAGGCACCCCGCGCTCCGTCACCCCGAGAAAGCGGTTCGTAGCCGGGTCGGTGCAGACATGGTTGACGACGGTGACGCCGGAGGCCAGCACCTCCCGGCCGAGGATGGCGACCAGCTCCTCGCCCTCGTTAGGCCGGTGCGTCCCGGTGGCGATGAGGACGGTCACGCCCCCCGGCGGGATGCCACCGCGCGCCAGGGCATCCAGCACCGGCGGCAGCACCACGGCGTTTGGCACCGGTCGTGTGATGTCGCAGACCACGACGCAGGCGTTTCGCCGCCCCCGCGCCAGTTCGGCCAGCGGCGGCGTCCCGATCGGCGCCTCCAGCGCGGCCCGCACCGCGGCGGCCGGATCGAGCAGCGGCGGCGCAGGCGTAAGGCCCAGCACGTGCGCCACGTTGGCGTCCGGTACTTCCACCGCCAGCCCGCTCTTACCGTAGTCCAGCGTTATCCGCATCCTGTACCGATTCTATGCCGTGAAAGGGGTTAACCGCCAAGACGCCAAGAGAGAAGAAGAGAGACAAGATTAACCGCAGAGACGCGGAGGACACAGAGGGGGGGAAGGTCGGCCGTTGGTGTTGCCCGGCGGTTTCAACCACCGGACCTTATACCCCTTCTCCCCTCTTCTTCTCTCTTGGCGCCCTTGGCGTCTTGGCGTCTTGGCGGTTAAAACCCTACGACCGGTTTCGGAAGCGATCGAGGGCGACGGCGAAGACGATGATGGCGCCGGTGACGATCTCCTGCACCCAGTTCGCCAGCTCCATCTTGGTGCAGCCGTTGGCGACCGTGGTCATGATGAGCGCGCCCACGAGGCTCCCGAAGATGCTCCCCTGCCCGCCCGACAGGCTCGCGCCGCCGATCACCACAGCCGCGATAATGTTCAGTTCGTAACCGTTGGCGGTGGTCGGGTCGCCCAGAGTCAGGTAGGAGAACTGGAGGACACCCGCCAGCCCGGCGAAGGCCGCGCCGAGCAGGAAGACCCACAGCTTCACCCCCTCCACGGGGACGCCGCAGAGCCGGGCCGCCTGCTCGTTCGCCCCGACCGCGAAGACGTAGCGCCCGAAGCGGGTGGCGCGCAGCAGCAGGCTCACCAGCACGCCGAACACCAGCATCATCCACACGCCCGGCGGGAAGAGCTGCCAGCGGCGGTCGTCGCTCAGGGTGTTCAGCAGACCGTTGAGCCAGGTGTCCGGCGCCTGCACCATGGTCTGGCCCGCGAGGCCCTTGGCGAAGCCGCGGAGCGCGCCCCACAGCCCCAGCGTCACGATGAAGGGCGAGAGCTTCAGCCGCGTGACCAGGACGCCGATGAGCAGCCCGGCCAGCGCGCTGGCGGCCACGCCCCCGAGCGCGGCCAGCACGGGCGGGACGCCCTTTGCCAGCAGCAGCGCGAGAACCACGGTGCAGAGCGCGATGTTCGACCCCACCGACAGGTCGATGCCCCCGGAGACGATCACCAGGGTCATGCCCAGCGCCGCCGTGCCCACCACCGCGGTCTGGAGCAGGATGAGCTGGGCGTTGTCCGGGGTCAGGAACGCGGCCGGGCGGAGCGAGCCGAAGAGCGCCACCACGAAGATCAGGCCCACAAGCGGCCCGAAGCGGCGCAGGATGTCCGCCCAGCCCTGCTGCGACGCCGCGGCGGGCACAGCCGCCTTACTGAGGGTCGACAAGCGCCTTAATCTCCGGGGACTCCAGGTTCTCCTTGTCCGCCAGGGCGACTCCCGTGTCCATCGTCTCCGGGATCGTCTCTCCTTTGACCAGAGAGACCAGCGCCTTCACGCTCTCATAGCCCATCTTCTTCGGGTTCTGGACCACGAGGGCGTCAATCTCGCCCTTCTTCAGCCCGTCCACCAACTGGTCGGAGGCGTCGAAGCCCACAAACTTGACCTTGCCGGCGAGGTTGTTCTGCCGAAGCGCCAGCAGCATCCCCACAGACGAGGACTCGTTGGGACAGAAGATGCCATCGGCCTGCTTCAGCTTGTCCACCAGCGTCAGCGCCGCCGACTTCGCCTCGCCCACCGTCGCCCCGGCGTACCGGTTGTCCACCAGGAGCTCGATGCCCGGGTTCTTCTTAATCGCGTCCAGGAAGCCGGCTTCGCGCTCCGTGGTGCTGGCCGAGCCCTCCTGGTAGCGCAGCAAAACGACCTTGCCCTTGCCACCCAGGAGCTTGACGAGCCGCTCGCCCGCCAGTTCGCCTCCTTTGCGGTTGTCCGTCGCGATGAAGGAGGCGAAGTCCTTGCCCGGTTCGCCCTTCAGGCCGGAGTCGAAGATGACCACCGGAATCTTCGCCTGCTGCGCGCTCTGCACCGGCTTCACCAGCGCGGCGTCGTCCAGGGGAGCGAGCGCGATGCCGGATACCTTGTCCGACACAAACTGCTGGACGATGGCGATCTGCTGCGCCCGGTCGTTCTCCTGGAGCGGCCCCTTCCAGACGATCTGGACGCCCAACTCCTTGCCCGCCTCCTGGGCGCCCGCCTCTACGGACTTCCAGAAGGAGTGCGTGGTCCCCTTGGGGATCACCGCGAGGGTGATGTCGCTGTTGCTGGTGCCGCTGCTGCCCGCGGAGGGGGCGTCGCCGGGGGCGGGTGAGGCGGCGGGCGGGGTATTACATCCGCCTGCGACAAGCAGGGCGACGGCGGCGAAGGCGAGAACGGCGGTTCGCGTCACGGTTCGGTCGAGCATCGTTACTCCCAGCGCGGCGTGCCGTGCCGTGGCACGCGCTGTATTCGTCGGTGGCTTACCCTCGCAATTGGTCACGGCGCGGGCGGTTTCCTCCCGCGGACCGGCGGACACGCCCGGCGGCGGCAGGACGAATTGGGGACGGAGGCGAAGTTTCCTGCGGGCGCGCCCCCCGAAGGTGCGCCCCGGAACGCTCACCGCGACCGTTGGAGCGAGAGGACTTTAGCGAACATGACCCCGACCAAGATCGGCATCGTCGGCTGCGGGAACATCAGCGGCATCTACTTCAAGGCCGGCAAGACCTTCGATATCCTGGAGATAGCCGCCTGCGCCGACCTCAACCTGGAGCGTGCGCAGGCCAAGGCCGAGGAGCACGGCGTCCCGAAGGCGTGCACCACCGAAGCGCTGCTGGCAGACCCTGAGATCGAGATCATCGTCAACCTGACCATACCGAACGCCCACTACGACATGTGCAAGGCCGCCCTGGAGGCGGGCAAGAGCGTGTATGTGGAAAAGCCGCTCTCCATCACCCGCGAGCAGGGGCGGGAGCTGCTGGAGATTGCGAAGGCGAAGAATCTGCGGGTCGGCTGCGCCCCGGACACGTTCCTGGGCGGCGGGCACCAGACGGCACGCAAGCTCATCGACGATGGCTGGATCGGTGAGCCCGTGGCCGCCACGGCGTTCATGATGGGCCGCGGCCATGAGTCCTGGCACCCGGCGCCGGAGTTCTACTATAAGGCCGGCGGCGGCCCGATGTTCGACATGGGGCCGTACTACCTGACGGCTCTGGTCAATATGATCGGGCCGATCCGCCGCCTGACCGGCTCCACCCGCATCTCCTTCCCGGAGCGCACCATCACCAGCCAGCCGCTCTACGGCACCAAGATCACGGTGGACGTGCCGACGCACGTGGCGGGCGTGATCGACTTCGCGGGCGGCGCCATCGGGACCATCATCACGTCGTTCGATGTCTACGGGGCGCAGATGCCCTCGCCCATCACCGTGTTCGGGACCGAGGGGACGATCCTCGTGCCGGACCCGAACGGCTTCGGCGGACCGGTGCGCGTGAAGACGGCCCGCTCCAAGGAGTACACGGAGGTACCGCTGACCCACGGCTACGCTGAGAACAGCCGGGGTGTGGGCGTGGCGGACATGGCGTACGCCCTCCGCTCGGGCCGCGCGCACCGCGCCAGCGGCGACCTGGCGTACCACGTTCTGGAGGCGATGTGGGGCTTCCACGACGCCAGCGACGCGGGCGTCCACTACGCGATGCAATCCACCGCGGAGCGCCCGGCGGCGCTGCCGACGGGTCTGCGCGACGGCCTGCTGGACGAGTAGACAGGGCGCGATTATCGGCCTGTCCGCGGGGGTTCGGGAAGCGTCCCCGCGGGCAGGCCACCGGGCAAAATATACGCCCGTCCGGTGATAAAATCCGTGGTACCATCCGTATGATGACATAGAGGGACGCCGACCGGCAAAGCCGGCGACAGACCCGCCTCTTCCCATGAGCGCCACGGCGAACAACCCTGTCGATCAGCCCCGCTCCGGGGAAACGCTGAACCAGCGCTTCCTGGTCTACCTGGACCACGCCTTCCCGCTTTCTGCCTGCCGACGCCGCGAGCGCTTCGCCTTTGTCTGGCTTGTGTTTGCCGCCGCTCTGGTGGTCGCCGGCGGGGTCTTGGGCGCCGGGTTCTGGCCCGCCTGGCTTCTCCTCCCGCTGGGTCTGGCGCTGGGCATGTACGGCGCCCACGCCATTCGCCGTGCGCGCCGTCAGCGGCGCCGCTGCGAGCGCCAGCGCGAGGTGGTCCGCCACGGCGAGCCGGTGACGGCCTATGTGGTGCGGGCCAGCCGCCAACTGCTCCAGCCGGGCACCGAGCCGCTTCCGGCGACGGTACTGTTTACCTTCCAGCCGGAGATCGCGGCCGACTCGGCGTACCTGCGCTATCTGGCCCGGCGGGTGGCGCAGATGCACGGTACGTGCCCGGCAGACGCGGACGGCCGGTATGTGGCCGCGCTGACCGGTGAAGAGGAGATCGTGGAGTATCGGCGGCGTCTGCTGCCCCTCTCCTTTACGGACGGCTCAACGGTGTACTGCGGCGACCTTTGGGTAAAGCGCTCGTACCTGGCGACCGGTTACCTGACCAACGACACCCTTCCCTGCCTGGCAGAGCGGGGCGACGCCGGCGGCATTGAGCTGGTGCCGGCGTGGCTCCTCGACGAGAAACCGGCCGCGGCCTTTCCGTCGTCCTCCCCCTCCGCCGCTGCCGGCCCCGCCATCGAATAGTCTTTTCCAGTAGTCTTTTCCATGCCCTCTGACTTTTTTGATCTGTCCCGCGCCCGCGCGGCGCATCCCGCTCTGCACGATATCCTGTACCTCAACTCCGGAACCAAGGGGCTCACCGCCGCGCCGGTGGTGGACGCGCTGGTGGCGCTGACACGCCGGGCGGAGTTGGGCGGCTACCCGGGCTACCGCGCCGTGATGGAGGAGGCGGAGGCCGCCCGCCTGCGCCTGGCCGCCCTTCTGGGCGCGGAAGCGGATGAGATAGCCTTCACGGGCAACGCCTCGTACAGCCTGAACGTGGCGATGAGCCTGCGCTGGGACGCGCTGCGGCCCGCGCCCGGCCGCCCGGCGGAGGTGCTGATCTCCGACCATGAGTACCCGACCACGAACATGATGTTCCGCCACCTGGAGCAGATGGGCCGGGTGCGCCTCGTTCGCTTCCGTCTGAGCGCGGATTGGGAGGAGACGCGGGAGAGCCTGGAGTCCTGCGCCACGGACGCAGCGCGGGTGCTGGTGGCGAGCCATGTCTGCTGCAACACGGGCCTCCGGGCGGACGCGGCGGCGCTGGCGGCGTGGTGCCGGGAGCGGGGCATGCTGTCGTTCCTGGATGGCGCACAGGCGGTCGGACAGTTCCCGATCGACCTCTCGGCCGTGGGATGCGACCTGTATGTGGCGAACGGGCACAAGTGGCTGTTCGGCCCGAACGGCGTGGGCCTGATCTACGTTCGGCGTGGCGTGGAGGAGTGGCTGGACCCGCCGATGGTGGCGTCAGGAACGGTGGAGTTTGTGCCGGTGGACGCCCCCGCCGGGCCAACAAGATGGCGCCCCGGCGCCCACCGGTTGGAGCCCCGGGCGACGCGCCCGGCGCAGGTGCTGGCGGCGATGAACGCCGCGCTGGACTGGCTGGACTCCTTCGGTCCCGGCGCTGTGGAGGCGCGACAGCGCGCCCTGACGGACTGGGTGAAGCGGCGGGTCGATGCGGAGCGGCCGGGCCGCTTCCGCCTGATCTGCCCGCGGGAGTGGGAGCGTTCGTCCGCGCTGGCGACCCTCCAGATACGCGGGCGGAGCGGCCGGGAGATCGAGGCGTTCTGTACCCGGATGCTGGAGGAGGGCAAGGCGTGGCTGCGCCCGGTGCCCGAATTCCACGGCCTGCGGCTTTCGATGGCTTACTACAACGCCGAAGAGGAGTACGACCGTCTCTTCGACCTGCTCGCTACCGAGGGCTTCGGGTAGGAGAGTTTTAACCGTCAAGACGCCAGGGGCGCCCTTGGCGTCTTGGCGGTTAAAACTCTCCCTTCTCTGCGGTTAATCCTCCCCCAGCAGGTCGGCGAGAAGCTGCTTGGTTTCGGCCATGGCGGCGTCGAAGGCGGAGATAACGTGGTCGATCTGGGCGTCGGTGATGACCAGAGGCGGCTCGAAGCGCATGACCTGCGGGCTGTTCAGCGTGTAGGCCGCGATCACGCCGTGGTGCATCAACGCGCCGATAGCCAGCTTTCCGATGTCCGCGTCCGCGAACTCCACCCCGATCATCAGGCCGACGCCGCGCGCCTCGGTGAGCAGGTCCGGGTACTTCGCCTGCACCGCGCGCAGGCCCGAAAGCAGCCGCTCCCCCTTCGCTGCCGCCTGCGCGGGCAGGTCCCTGTCCACCGTGACGCGCAGGGCGGCCAGAGCGGCCACGCAGGCCAGTTCGTTGCCGCCGAAGGTGCTGGTGTGGACAAACGGGTTCTTTGCGAAGACCTTCTCCCACACGGCGGGCGTTCCCAGCACCGCCCCGATGGGCATGACGCCACCGCCGAGCGCCTTGGCCAGGGCCATCAGGTCGGGAGCGACGCCCGCGTGCTCGCAGGCGAACATCTTCCCGGTGCGCCCCAGCCCCGTCTGCACCTCGTCCAGAATCAGCAGCGCGCCGTGCTCGTCGCACAGGCGGCGGGCGAGGGGCAGGTAGTCGGCGGGCGGAATACGGATACCGTTCTCCCCCTGCACCGGCTCCAGCAGCACCGCGGCCGTGTCGCCGTCCACCACGGCGGAAAGGGCATCTCCGTCGCCGAAGGGTACAAAGTCAAAGCCGGGCAGCAGCGGCGCAAACGGCGTCTTGTAGACGTCGCGCCCGGATGCCGAAAGGGCGCCGAGCGTCTTGCCGTGGTAGGAGCCGACCGTGGAGATGATCTTCGTGCGTCCCGTGGCGGCGCGGGCGAACTTGATCGCCGCCTCCACCGCCTCCGCCCCGGAGTTGCCGAAGAAGCTGTACTGAAGGTCGCCCGGGGCGAGGGTCGCCAGCTTCTCGGCCAGGTCGGCCATCGGCTTGTTCAGGAAGGTCTTTGAGGACAGGGGCAGGAGCGCGGCCTGCGCCTGCACCGCCGCCACGACCTCCGGGTGGGCGTGGCCGAGCGAGAAGACGCCGTAGCCGCCCAGGCAGTCGATGTACTCGTTGCCCTCCAGGTCGCGCAGCGTGGCGCCGCAGCCCTGCCACTCGATCTTGTCAAAGCCGCCAAGTTTGAGCAGGTTCAGCGCCGTGGGGTTAACGTACTTTTCGTACTTCTCGATCGTTTCCCGCGTGAGCCGCGCCGCCTCTTCCGGAGTCATGCCCTCGTTCATGCCCCGAGTGTATCATGAAGCATTATGACCGGGAAGATACAGATTCGGGTGCTGGCGGTGGGCAAGGTGCGCGAGGCGTACTGGCGGGACGCGGCGGCGGAGTACCGCAAACGACTGTCGGCGTATGCGACGAAGCTGGAGGTGGTGGAGGTGGCCGACGAGCCGACGCCGGACGGCGCCTCGCCCGCCCAGGAGGAGGCGGTGCGCCTGCGCGAGGCCGAGCGCCTGCTGGCGCGCGTGGGAGAGCGGGAGTACGTGGTGGCGCTGGACGGCTCGCGCGGGGCGACGCTGACCTCCGAAGCGTTTTCGGCGCACCTGTCACGCCGGGCGGCGGAGGGCGACGGGGCGTTCGCCTTTGTGATCGGCGGGTCACTGGGCCTGCACCCCTCGGTCCTGGAGCGGGCGGACTTCGCCCTGTCGTTCGGGGCGCTCACCTTCCCCCACCAGCTTATGCGGGTGCTGCTTCTGGAGCAGCTCTACCGGGCGATGAAGATCGCGCGCGGCGAAGCGTACCACAAGTGACAAAAAAAAGCGGGGGCAAAAGCCCCCGCAAGTCACGTGTGTCTCTGTCCTCTCTCATCGACAATCGCAAAAGGATACGAGAGCGATCCGCTTGCCGACGCAGAACGCGCTCGGGGAAGTCTTCGGGTGTGCGTGTGTCCCCTCATCCCTCCCATTGATTCTGTTATACCATGAGATTTTGCACTTTTCAAACGGTTGAGAGGAATTTTTTCCTCATTTTCAAACGGTTGACAATCTGGTATTGCATACGGTAAGGAGATGCAGTTTGTTCCACACGAAGGACCGGCCCGGCGTAAAATCTTTCCGCCTGCGGGAGAAGCGCGCCAGTATCCCGGAAGGTAAGCAGGGAGGAAGGACACGACTCTCCTGGATAATGACGTAGAAGTCCTGATTTGGTTCTCTATCTTTCGGACGGTACGCGGGGGTCAAGATGTGCGGACGATTCACGATGCATCATGAGGTAGACGCGGTGGCGGCACGCTTCGACGCGCAGGGGGTGCTGTTCGATGCGATCCCGCCGCGCTATAACGTCGCGCCGCAGCAGGCGGTTCCCGCCGTCACCGCGGCGGGGCCTAAGGGCGAGCGTCTGCTGGAGTTGTGCCGCTGGGGGCTGGTGCCGTCCTGGGCGAAGGACCCGGCCATCGGCAACAAGATGATCAACGCCCGGGCGGAGACGGTCGCGGAGAAGCCGGCGTTCCGCAGCGCGCTGACGAGGCGCCGCTGCCTGATCCCGGCGGATGGGTTCTACGAGTGGGACAAGGCGGGAGGAACGCGCCAGCCGTTCCACTTCCGGCTGAAGAGGAAAGGCGGGAACGAAGCGGAGGCGGAAGAGGAGGCGCCGCTGTTCGCGCTGGCGGGGCTGTGGGAGGAGTGGGAGGCGCCGGACGGGTCGCCGCTACGCACCTGCACGATCATCACGACCACGCCCAACGCGGTGGTCGCCCCCTACCACGACCGGATGCCGGTGATTCTGCGCCCGGAGAACGAGGCGCTGTGGATGGACCCGACGGTACGGCGGGCGGACGTTCTGCTACCGCTGCTCGCGCCCTACCCCGAGGAGGAGATGGAGGCGTTCGCGGTGTCGCGTAAGGTCAACACGCCGGCGAACGATTCGCCTGACCTGATCGAGCCGCTGACCGATTAGAGGGATACCCGGCGCAGGAACGCCCCGGCGAGAGACTCTCCCGCCGGGGCGTTTGGGCGTGTCGCTGCGGACCCTCTTCCGGTCAGCCGGGCTTAGCAACCGCCCGTTGGACAGTCCCCCAGACATGCGTCGAGAATGTCTTCGCAGTCAATGGCACCGAGTTCCACACACTCTAAGTACTCGTTCCAGCACTTCATCTGACAGGGGTTTGCCGGATCACCGGCCGGCGAGTCACCGATGCTCTCCTTGAACTGTGCCAGCGCCTCGGCCCTGGGCGTTCCCTCCGCCAGGGCGGCGTTATACTGGGTTCGCGCCTGCCGAACCTTCTCTATGATCTTGCTACGCGACTCTGCATCCGCTGCCTGATCTGCCATCTTCCCCGATTTTTCCCTTCTCAACCTTCAGTCTCTCCTCTTACGGGAGCGAAACAAAGTTCGCGGAAGCAGCGGCTTATTCCTCTTCAGGCAGGCGGGCATCCCACTCTAACAAGTGGCCGTCAGATACCCCACGTAACTGCGTGCCGTCTTCCGTAAAGGAGAGGGAAGCCACGGATGTATTGCCGTTTGGGAGTTGGAGCGTTTCGCGGCCAGTAGCAACGTCCCAGAGCATTACCCGCGTGTCTCCCCCCCCGGACGCGAGAGAGCGACTGTCCGGGGTGAACGTCAGCGTCCAGATGGTTCCGCCGTGTCCTGCCATGCGGTGGCGTATTGTCCCGGTGGCGATGTCCCAGAGAATAACCATCTGGTCTTCGCTTCCGGTCGCCAGGGTTTGTCCGTCTGGTGACAAAGCCAACGCAGTCAGAGCCCTGGTGTGCGCCGGAGCCGTGGTAAGCGCCACCAGTTCCGCGTTCTCGTGGTTCTTTGTGCGTGATGGGGAATCGTCCCCCTGGGGCTTCCAGAGGTAGACGGTGTGGGATGTAGAGCTGGCGGCAGCCACTCGTCCGTTTTGCGCTACCGCCAGAAGATCGACCTGCCGCGGACGTCCGTTGGGACCCGCAGGCAGTGTCACGGAGCGCACCGCTTCGCCGGTCCTTATGTTCCACAGAGTTACCTGCCCTGCCCTAGTTCCGCTGAGAAGGTGTTCGCCATCCTTCATGAAGGCGACGCGCATAATCTGAGTAGCGGGCTCTCCCCGCGGCGCCTGCTTAGAGGACTTTCCCGATGATGAAGTGCCCTTCAGGCCGAACGTTCTGACCACTCGCCCGGTCGCGATCTCCCACAGGCGGAGTTCCCCCCGGAAGTTGCCTGTAGCAAGGTACCTTCCGTCCGGAGACAGATCATGGACAACAGGGGCTTCCGGCCTGCCGCGCAGTTCCCCGGGCAGACTGAGGTGCCGGGGTGATGGCGACACGTGAGCCGGCCACACCTGAACACCGCCTTCGTCGCCACCGGTGACCAGATGCTCTCCTTCCGGCGTAAAGGCCAGACACCGAAGCGTCCGTGTTTGCCCGATCACGACCTCCTGCTCTGCGCCTGTCTTGCCGTCCCACAGGCGAATCGCCTGGTCTCCCCCTACCGTTACCAGGGTGTTCCCGCCCGGCGAGAAGGCGGCGGCCCAGACGGACTCCTTTACCGATGCTCGGAACGGCAGGCTCTTCCCGGTGGCCACATCCAGCAGATGCAGCGTCGGTTTCTTTTCGGAAACGAACGCACGCTTTCCGTCGGGCGAGAAGGCGACGGTAGTAATCGGCGTGCCGAACGTGCGGGGCTGCCACACCGGGCGGGCACTCGGGAGGTCCACCAGCGCGATGCTGCCGGTGTACTCCCCAAAGCTTCCGCGCTGATAGCCGATGAGCAGTCGCTGCCCGTCCGGCGAAACGGCAATGCTCATCGGCGTGGCCTTCTCCTTACCGAACAGGGGCTGCGAAGGCAGTTCCTGAAGGAGGTCGCCCGTTGCGGTATCCCACACCGAGATGAGGTTAGGGCGACCGGTCACGAAGCGCTTCCCATCCGGGAAGAAAGCGATGCTTCTAATCAATCCATTTCCGTCCGCGCGCTCGTGCCGCTGTCGCCCCGTAGCGGTCTCGATCAGGGCGAACCGCCCTCCGGTGCCGCCGACGACGAGCGTTGTGCCGTCCGGCGAAAAGGCAGCCTCCCACACCGGTTCCTCTTCCACTATCGGATTTGCGGGATTACTGGTGAAGACCATCGCCTCGGCGTTCGGCTGGCTTCCCGTAGCGCTCCAGCGGCGCAAGACGCCCGCCGAGTCCACCGCGAGCAGCGTTGCGCCGTCCGGCGAACGCCACACGGCACGCGTGGGGTATGTCCCTCCCGCAAGGACCCGCTCCGCTCGGTTCGCCTGTTTCCAGAGGTAGCGCCACTCAAAGGTGGAACGCTCCGCCGGGTCGCGCCTGTGCTCGACCAGGATCTGCCGGGCGCGGGCAACGTTCTCGTCCTGGAGCGCGTGCTGCACCAGGTTCAGGTCCGCGGCGAACAGGAGGCGCGTGGTCCAGTCTCGCTCGGTGCGCATCTGCTCCTCCGCGCGGAGGGCGCGCTTCTCCTGCGTCTTGGCGGCCACAACCAGCCAGCTCAGCGTGACCAGCACCGTCAGCGACACGGTGCCAGCGCGGAACAGACCGCGTCGGTAGGCCGCGGCCTGGCGGCGCAGCTCTGCGTCCGGCAGGTTCGCCCGCACCCACTCGGCGTCGAACGCGTGCGCGTAGATGCGGTTGCGCACCCGCAGGTGCCCCAGGCGGTCCCGGCGCACGATGCCGGAAAGGCGCAGGGCGGCAGCGGTCAGGTTCTCCTCGCTGTTGTCGCGCACGATCCGGCCCGCGCGCACCCGTCCGTACAGGTCCAGCAGAGCCGTCCGGTCCGTCTCGCGGCCGTCGCCACTGCCGCCGCGCAGGATCGACTCGCGCACAAACAGGAGGTTGTCCTCGCGCTCCCGCGCGCCGGAGGCGAGGAACAGCGCCGCGCAGCGCCGGTCCACATCCGCCGGAGTGCGGGCCGTGGGCGGGAGGGCGGTGTCGGCGGCGACCTCCCGGCACAGGCGCATGGTGAGGTAGGGGTGGCCGCCGGTCCAGTACAGCACCCGGGAGAGCAGCGAGGCCCCGCGCGGCCCGAGGGCGCGGGCGAGCGGTTCGGCCTCGGCCCGCGTAAAGTCCGTCAGTTCGATGCGCCGCCCGATGTTGAAGGGCGTGGTACGGACATCCTGAATCAGCCGCGACGGAGTCGCCACGCCCAGGAGGCAGACGGTGAGGCGTGCCAGTTCCGGCTCTTCGGTGCGCCGGTTGTAGAGTTCGCGCAGCGCCGTAAAATACTCATCCGCGGAGAACGGCAGCGAGCGCACGGCATCGATCTCGTCCACGAACAGCACCACGCGCCCCGGCACCCGCGCCAGCACTACCTCCTCCAGGGCAGAACGCCAGCGCTGGAGCGGACTGAGCGCCGGCGCCCCTCCCCCCCCGCCGCTGCTATCGGAGGCGCACCAGTGGTCCTCCAGTTCGTTCTCCAGGTCAAGCTGCCGCCCGATGCGCAGAAGCTGCCCGAAGTACCACTGCGCGGGGGTCAGGTTCTGCCCCAGGGCGCTCAGGTCCAGCACCGCCACCGCCACGCCCTCCCGGCGCAGGCGTGCGGCGGTGCGCACCATCAGGCTGGACTTGCCCATCTGGCGCGCGGTCAGCACATAGGCGTACTCGCCCGCGCGCAGCGCCTCCATCAGGTCGGTATCTGCCCGCCGGGTCACGTAGCACGAGGCGTCCCCGGGGAGAGTCCCCCCGGTGACGAAGAAGTGCGCGCCGTCCGGCAGAGGCGGTTCCGGAAGGGGGCGCTGCGGCGATAAGGCCGCGGGATTTAGAGTGTTGTCTGGCATGATTGTGATCTCATTTGTTTCGGCTCCCGGGGACCGGTCTGGAGGTGCGCGCCGCAGCAGGTCCGCGGCGCTGCGGTCAGGCGCTCCCTCCGGACGGGGTCGGGGCCTCGCTCGCCGTCCCCGCCGGCTCGGGTGGGTAGGCCGTCAGGAAGTCCGCATACAGGGCGCAGCGAGGGCGGGCATTCTCCGGCGCATCCCCCACCACGACCCCGCTCGCGCGGAGGCGATAAAAGGCGTCCAGGCTAATCGGCGGCGAAGCGCTGCCGCCGCTGCGGTTTGCGGCGAGCACCACACGCAGGGCCGCGCACAGGTCGGGGTCGCGCGACAGGCTATGGCGCAGGCGGCGCAGATGGTCGCTGAACGACCCGACGCCGGCCTCCAGCCGCCGCCCGGACTCCTCCAGATCGGCCAGGGTCACCGGGGCGGTGCCCCGCATCCCGTTCGCCAGAGCGTGCAGGCCGCTCTGCACCAGGAACGGGTGCCCCCCGACCAGGCGCCGGAAGCGCTCCAGGTCCTCGGACGCGCGGAGCGGCTCGCCGTAGCGGCGGTTCAGGTCCGCCACCTGCTCGGCCGTGAAGTCTTCCAGGGGAACCCGGGTGCCGACGTTAAAGGGCGACTGGTTCAGGTCGCTGATAAAGAGGTGGGCCTCCGTGGCGTAGGTGATGATGAGCGTCAGCCGCCCCCACGGTCCCTCCGGGTCCAGTGAGCGCTCATTGTGCCAGGAGCGCATCAGCGCGAAGACCTCGGAGCCGTAGTGCATGGGGAACAGACGGTCCGCCTCGTCGATCGCCCAGGCGAAGCGCGGCCGGTCCCGCTTCAGGACATGGCGGCGCAGGAAGCGCTCGAAGTTGTCGTTCGGCCCCGCCTCGGGGCGCCAGCCGAACTCCGGCGTCGGACGGAACTCCAGGTCCAGTTCGTCCGCGATGTGGTCTGCGAGCGCCGCGAACAGCGTGCCGGAGGAGGCCATCTGCGTGCCATCGAGCTTCTGCAGGTCGGTGGTCACCACACGGCAGCCGCTCCCCCGCAGCAGGTGCAGGCCGCGCGCGAGCAGGCTCGTCTTCCCGATCTGGCGCGGCCCCTTGATCAGCACGGTGCTGTCGCCGCGCGTCAGGGCTTCGAAGAACAGAGTGTCCGCGGGGCGCTCCAGATAGTACGGCGACTGAAGCGGCACCGCGCCGCCCGGCGGGAGCCCGCCGCTCCGGCCCTCGTCGGACTCCGGTCCCGCGGCGGGCGTGGTCGAAGGCGCGGGCGACGGCGGTGGCGCGGGCGGTGACGGCGTGGGCAGCCGCCGGGGCGGCGTCACAGCCGACTTAAAGGTCAGGGAGCGGTCGCAGACCTCCTGGTAGAGAGCGGATAGCTCGCGCGACATCTCGATATTGTGGTCGAGCAGAGCGCTCCGGAGCGTGCGGTATGCCTGGATCGCGCCGGCGTAGTCGCCGCGGTCGGCGCAGGCGCGCATCAGGGCCATGCAGGCGCTTTCGCGGGTGGGGTCCTCCGCCAGCAGGCGGTTCAGGTGAACCACCGCCTGCCCGGTGTCTCCCTGCTCCGCTGAAAGCTCCGCCAGCCGCTCCAGGGCCGCGCGGAACGCCTCCCGGCGCCCGTCCCGCTCGGCGTTCACCCAGTCACCGAGTTCCACCCCCTCCAGAAACTCCCCGCGGTAGAGGTTGACCGCCGTTTCCAGGGCCGCCGGGTCGTGGCGCTGGCGCACCATCTCGTCAAAGAGGGCCACATCCACCTGCACGCCCTCCGGCTCCAGGCGGATGGTGTGGGCGGTGGGAGTACCGACGCGGTCGGCGTCCTCGCGCAGAGCGCTGCGCAGGTCGCTGAGCGCGCGGCGCAGGTTGTAGGCCGCGCGCGGCGCGATGCTCTCGGGCCAGAGGACGCGCGTCAGCCAGTCACGCTCCACGGCGCGGCCGGGGCGCACGGCGAGCAGCGCCAGCAGCGCGGCCACCTTTTGCGAGCGCAGGGGCGCGAGCGGCCTGCCCCGGAGGCGGGCGTCGAACGGCCCTAGGAGGTGCAGTTCCAGCCAGGTGTCGGTGGTTGCCTGGGGAGTTTGAGGAGTCAGGGTCATCATACGTCCGGAAGCTATCTCGTCCGTTATTATCCGTCAGAACCGCCTGTTCCGCCCCGCTATCCGTGGTCAAGAAAAAAATGGCGGGTTCGTCCACGCTGCGGACCACGCCGGGAACCGGGGCTGTCCACGCCTGTCCCCACGCCTGTCTGTGATAATCACCTCAGCGGTAAAATCGCACACCGGGGCTCCCCGGAGTGCGCGGAGAGAACGGAGACTCCTGGGAGAACCTGCTCCCGGTCTGTCGCGCCCCCGGACAAGGGCTGTCCGGGGGCGCGGCGTCTTTACGGGGCGGTGACCGGCACACCGCTCCCCCCTACTGTGGGCGGCGGGCCTTGCGGCGGAAGCGACGGAGCAGGTAGGGAAGCATCTGCCAGTACATGCGCAGGCGGGCGATCAGACCGCGCAGGAGGCCCAGCTTCTCCTCCTTCATCTGGTGCGTCACGTCGGGCAGGATGACGCGGGTCATACGGTAGCCCTCGCCAATCACAAAGTTTGTGATGGCGAGTTCCACGCCGTACCCGCTGGAGGCCAGGCACGGCACCCGGAGGAAGACATCGCGCCGAATGGCCCGTTGTCCGGAGATATTGGGGGCGAGCACCTGCGCCAGCGTGGTCGCCCCGCGCCCGCCCCGGAACACACCCAGCACCATGTCCACCTGCCCGGAGGCGACCGGCGCGACCAGCGCCTGGACGTGTGCCGGGGTGAGGCCGATCAGGTCGGCATCCAGAAACACCAGCACGTCCGCGCCCACCGCGGCGTCCGCCCCCAGGCGCATGGCGGCGCCCTTTCCCCGGTTCTGCGGGTGGCGCAGGCAGCGGAACCGCGAGCCCGACGCTCGCACCGCGGGGTGCTCCTCCACCGCCTGGTAGGTGGCATCCGCCGAGCCGTCGTCCACGACGATCACCTCGTCCAGCACGGGGGTAGCCGCGAGCGCGGCGAGCACGGGGCCAATGCGCCCCGCCTCGTTGTATGCGGGAACCACGGCGGCGATCTTCACGCGGTGATCACTCCCCGGCCCCTATTGGCAAGGCTGCACGTCAGTGCGTTCAAGGGGTGGCCGTCTGTCCCTGCTGCTGCTGTCGGTATGCCTTCGCACGCTCCTCCGCCTTTTCCACGCGCTTTCGGGTGACCGGGTGCGATGACAGCCACTCGGGTCCCCCCCCTCCCCCGGTCGCCTCTCCCATCTTGCGGAAGAACGACGCCATAGCCCCGGGATCGTACCCGGCGCTCACCAGGTACTGGAAGCCCACCTCGTCGGACTGCTCCTCGTCGCTGCGCGAGTAGCTAAGCTGGTCCAGTTGCAGCGCGATCCCCGCCGCCACCTGGGCCAGATCGCTGGCGCGGCCGAGCGCAAGCTGTGCAATCAGCCCCTTGGTCTGGGCGTCCGCGACCTGCTTGGCGGCGTGGCGCCGGGAGATGTGCGCGGCCTCATGGCCCAGCACCGCCGCCAGTTCGTCGTCCGACTCAGCCAGGTCCACCAGACCGGTATAGAAGTAGATGGGACCGCCCGGCAGCGCGAAGGCGTTGACATCCTTGGAGCTAATCAGCTTCACGGAGTAGGGCACATCATAGTCGCTCGCGGCGCGGGGCAGGATGCGGGCGGCCACCCGCTGCAGCCGCTCGTATTGCGGACCGCTGGTCACGAACTTCCCGCGGTACTGCTGATCCACCTGCTGCGCCGCCTGCTGCCCGACCTCGACCTCCTGCGACTTCGACATCATCAGGGCGTTCAGGCGCGGCCCCTTGCAGGCCGTCGTGGTCAGAGCCGCCCCGCCTCCCACCGCCAGCACCGCCAGGGCCGCGGCGAGCGTACGCGCCGCGCGTCGTCCGGTTGGTATCCTCATCTCCTGGTCTTCTCGCTTTCCTTTTCCGGCCGGCGCTCCGCGCCCCCCGGAGGCGCGCCCTTCGCGGCGCCGTCGCCGCTGTCGTCGCGCATCAGCGAGTCCGCCTGCGCGGAAAGGCTTTCCACGGTGCTGCGGAGGCTGGCGAGGGCGCCGGCGCTCTGGTCGCGGGCGCCATCCCCAGCCTGCCGGGTGGCCTGCGCCGCCAGAGCGAGTTCCCGCTGCGCCTCGGCGTAGCGCTTTTCACGCAGCAGGGCTCGGGCCTGGTTCGCGTGTTCGCGCGCACGGGCCACCAGGTCCAGGGCGCTGCCGCTGCTTTCGGCGCCGCCGCGCCCAACGGAAGCGGCCGATGTCTTCGGCGCGGGCGCCTGCTGCTCCTGCTGCTGCTTGAGGGCGTTTACCTCCTGGCGGAGCCGCCAGGTCTCGAACGTGTTGTACCCAAGGAGCAGAAGAATAACGACCGCGAAGATGAAGCGGAAGAACCCGCCTACTGCTTTACCCATCGTGCTTCTCTCCTCCGGCTTTCCTGCCGCCGCTGCTGCCGCCGCCGCCGTGCTGTCGGTGCATCCATGTCTTTAGACGCATTTCCAGCGTCAGAGTCGCACGTCCCGCGCACTCCAGCAGGGCGGAGCGCGGCGAGCCGCCGCGCGTCACCGACACCCGCCGGTTGTGGCGGTCCTGCGCGCCCCAGCGGTACTTGTAGGGCTCATCGCCGCGCAGGAAGTCGAACTCGGTGGCCCGGTCGCTTTCGATCGCGTGCCGGATGGCCCGCGCTGTGAGCACCGTGCCCACCGAGAGCCGCGCCAGTTCCGGGTCAAAGCCTCCCAGGTAGTAGTAGCACCGCTCTCCCTTCTGGAAGCAGTAGATCGCCGCGCGCACCTGGCCGTCCAGCAACAGCGTGTGCAGGCGCAGCATTCCTGCCGCCAGCAGACGCGCGGCCACATCGGCATGGAAGCGCCGCGCTCCCTCAGCGGCGAACGCCCCGGGCATCCACCGGCGCTGCCACCGTGCCTGATGCAGCGCGAAGAACGCCTCCAGGTCGGCGGCCAGCGTCTCCGCGGTCGCGACCCGGTATTCGGCGCGAAACTGCTTCTCCAGCGCCCGCTCGTAGTACCCGATGTTCTGGCGCAGCTTCTTGCCCAGCGTTTTGCGGAACGCCTCCCAATCCCCGGGAGGCAGCGCGAGGAACGGGCAGGTTTCGCCCGGCCAGCACTCCGCCCGCAGGCCCGCCGGGGGGGCGGTCGCGGCAGCAGCAGCGCCGCTGCCGCTGCCCTCCCCTTCGGTCGGGCAGCAGCAGGAGGCGAGCACCGCGCCGGGGCGCACCTGCTGGAAGTCGGCCCAGTCCCAGGCGCGCCGGTTCGCCGCCAGCCACCCGAAGAACGCCGTTGCCACCGCGGCCTCGTGGCCAGGCGCGGCCACGATATCGAGGTAGTCCGACCCGCCGGTCCCGGCCAGCCGCAGCGTCCGCAGGGGCGCGGCTGCCCCCGGCAGAAACAGGGCGGCGAACCCCACCCGCTCGCCGCCCTCCGCAAAGGCCAGGCCCCGAAACCGCTTTCCCCCGCCACCGTGGTGCTGCCACCACGCCTCGGTCCACTCCCAGGTCTGGAAGACCGTAGCCTGCGGCGAAGCCTGGGCGGTGCGCCGCCAGTCGGCGCCGCACTGCTCCGCAAACCGGGCGGCACTCTCGAAAGTCTCTACATCCACGCTATACCGGACGTTGCCGGGGCGAAAGGCCGTCCCCGCGCGGTCAAACGATTATAGCAAACCCCCGACAAGCGGGCAAACCGGGGCGCCGTCTTACCCGCGCGCGGAGCGCGGCAGCGCGGCGAGCAACTCCGCCGCCCGGCGCAGCGTCTCCTCGCGCTTGCAGTAGCAGAAGCGGGTCAGGCGCCGGCCGTCCCGCACATCGCGCCGGTAGAAGCTGCTCCCCGGCACCGTGGCGAGGCCCGCCTCCTCGATCAGCCAGCGCGCCAGCGCCACGTCATCCGGCAGGCCGGTGGCCTCCAGCAGCGCGGAGGCGTCGGTCATGATGTAGTACGCCCCGCGCGGCGTGCCCACCGGCTCCAGGCCCGCCCCCCGCAACGCCGGCAGGAGGAAGTCGCGCTTCTCCTGGTAGGAGCGCGACAGTTCCGCGAAGTAGGCGTCCGAGAAGTCGAGCGCGACCGCCGCCGCAGCCTGGAGCGGGGCCGCCGCCCCCACGGTCAGGAAGTCGTGGACCTTGCGAATGGCCCCCGTGGCCGCGGGCGGAGCGATCAGCCACCCAATGCGCCAGCCCGTGGCGCTGTAGGTCTTCGACAGGCCGCTGATGGTGACGGTGCGCTCGCGCAGACCGGGGATGTCCGCCGGGCGCACGTGGCGCACGCCGTCGTAGACCATATGCTCGTAGATCTCATCGGTGATGACGAACGCATCATGGGTCTCGCAGAGCGCCGCGATCTGCTCCAGCTCCTCCCGCGTGAACACCTTACCGGTCGGGTTGTGCGGCGTGTTGATGATGATCGCGCGGGTGCGGTCGGTGAACGCCGCGGCCAGCTCCTCGGGGTCGAAGCGCCAATCCGGCGCGTGCAGCGTCACGAAGCGCGGGACCGCATCGGAGAGGATGGCGTCCGGGCCATAGTTCTCATAGAACGGCTCGAAGACGATCACCTCGTCTCTGGGGTCCGTGAGCGCGAGCAGCGCCGCCAGCATCGCCTCGGTCGCGCCGCAGGTGACCGTGATCTCGGTCGCGGGGTCGGGCCGGACGCCGTAGAACCGCGCGGTGTTGTCCGCAATGGCCCGTCGCAGGTCCGGCGCGCCCCAGGTGACGGCGTACTGGTTGATGTCGCCCGCGATGGCGCGACAGGCGGCCTCCTTCATCGCCTCCGGCGCGGCAAAGTCGGGGAAGCCCTGCGCCAGGTTGACGCCGGGTCGGTCGGGGTGTCGTTCCTGCCAGTCCAGGAACAGGCGGGTCATCTCGCGGATGACGGACTCTTCAAATCGGGCCGCCTTGTGCGACGGTCGGAGGGGCATGGAGCGGGTGAACCTTTCGAGGCTTTACGAACGTATTCGCCGCCGCTTCTCGAAATTCCGCTCCTGCGCCCCGGGCGGGACTTGACAGCACGGTCGCCTCCGCGGTAAGAATAGCACACTAATCTGATTGACGTACAATACTTTTCCGTCCTCTACGGAATTTGTGTCAGATTCGCCCTAAAGCCCTTGACATAATAAACACATATGAGGCAAACTACCCCGCAGTAAGACAGTCCCAACGACGGAATTTCAGTTCGTAAGCTCTGCATACGGCAATGGCGCCGGATGCCCGACCGACCTGCCGTAACGGTGGCAGTTTTCAAGAGGTGCCCATGCATCCCGCGCTTCGTCCGCAACCTACCCGACACGCCGCCCGCCGGCTTTCGCCGGCCTTCACGCTCATTGAACTCCTCGTCGTCATCGCGATTATCGCAATCCTCGCCGCGATCCTCTTCCCGGTGTTCGCCCAGGCCCGTGAGAAGGCCCGCCAGGCCAGTTGTCTGAGTAACACCCGCCAGATCGGCATCGGGTGGATGCTGTACGTTCAGGACTACGACGAGACGGTCGTCCCGCACCGCATCGACTCGGCCGGCCGCTCCACCTACTGGCATGGTGCGTATATAACCGCCCAGGGCGGGTGGGACCTGACCGCCGGATTCCTGTATCCGTACATGAAGAACGCGCAGGTTCAGGACTGCCCCTCCGCCGGCGGCATCGCCCCGGCGACGCTCTACCCCGTCGCCTACGGCTATAACACCTACTACCTGACCTATCAGGACTATCCGGCCGCGGGCTGGACAAACCGCCCTGGTTACGCCTCGCTGGCCCAGATGGAGCGCCCCGCCGAGACCCTGGTTCTGGGCGACTCCGCCTTCCTGAACAGCACCACCGGAGAGCCGGAGCGGTGGGATGTGTTCTATCCGCCGTCCTACAACAAGGTGTTCCGCTCCCCCACGGCGCACGGCCGGCACAGCGGCATGGCAAACATCATGTGGGCGGACGGGCACGCGAAGGCCATGAAGGTAACGCCGTCGCAGGCCGTCACGGGCGAGGCGACCCAGGCGCGCTACAACTCCAATGTCATCGGCGAGATCCTGCACCCGGACCATCCGAAGGGTTCGCCCGGACAGGATTACTACTTCGCCCTCACTAAGACGACGCCCTGATCGCCTGTCCCCTCACCCGATAGTTTTCTGTCCACCACGACAGCATGAAGGAGTTATAAAATGCGCGAAAAGGTGTTTCTCCAGCAGTTTCCCTGCCGGACGCCGCGGGCGGTTTCCGCGGCTTTCACGCTGATCGAACTCCTCGTCGTGATCGCAATAATAGCGATACTCGCTGCGATTCTCTTTCCTGTGTTCGCCCAGGCAAGGGAAAAGGCGCGACAAGCCTCCTGCATGAGCAACCTGCGGCAGATTGGCCTGGCCACTCTCCAGTACGCCCAGGACTACGACGAGACATTGTTCCTGCGGGAGTATGCCATCGCGAATGACCCCGTGTACAATTATCAGGTGTGGAGCGCGAAGCGACGCATCGCGGACAACACATGGGATCGGACGCAGGGAGTTCTTCAGCCTTACATGAAGAACACGGACATCCAGATGTGCCTGTCCGCGAACGGACTGCCTGCGGGGTCCACCACCAGCGACGGACTCGGCTACGGCTACAACCAGAGCTATCTGCTGCCGAGCGCCGCGTACAGCGCGCCTCTCGGGGATATCGATGCGCCCGCGGAAACGGTGTGGATGGCGGACACGGCGACCATCAGCGGCGGCGAGGTCAGGCTCTTTTCGGCGAACTGGGCGCCCTCGATCACCTACCCCACGCTGCACGGGCGGCATAATGGGTTGGCGAACGTTCTCTGGATAGACGCCCACGTCAAGGCGTTCAAGCCCACGCTCCGCCCGGATGAGACCATCCTCGGCGAGCCGGGGGAGATCTGGCGGCGGAACAACATCGGGGACCTGCTCAAGCCGGAGTACCCGCGCGGCCACCCGAACGCCAACTACTACTACATGCTCAAGAAGCCGGTCTGAGGAGATGGGTTTATGACACGTCACAAGCACGAATTCTCTATCCTGGCAGCAGCGGCGACAGCAACCACCGTCGCCGCCACGGCTGCCCTGTCGGCCGTCCCGAGCCCGGCGGCGCGGGCGGCGGCGGCGGACGATCCCGCCCCGCTGAAGGTCGTGGCGCAGGGGGCGTCGCGGCGCCTCGGCGGCTACATGCCCCAGCGGTTGGCGCTGACCGATAAGCAGCCCGCCAGCGTCACGAAGCTCCCGGCGAATCTGCGCGCCCCGCGCTACGGTACGCTCGCGTTCGGCCCGAACACCGTCACGATCCTACTGGACGAGCCGGCGACGGGTGACGCCCGCCTGTATGTGGATGCCAACGGCAACGGCGACCTGACCGACGACGCGCCCGTGTCCTGGCAGAAGAAACCCTACGCGGGGGACTCGCCCCTGGTGATGCACCAGGGCGCAGCGATGGCGCCCCTTTCCCTGGGTGGGCGCACCGTGCCCGTTTCGCTCAACCTGTACCGCTTCGACCCGAAGGACGACAAGCGCCCTCAGTTGAAGGACGTGATCCTGTACTACCGGGACTATGCCCTGGAGGGTGAAGCGCAGATCGGCGGCAAGACCTACCGGGTCATGCTGGATGACCGGGCCGCGACGGGCGACTTCTCGAAGCCCGAGGCGGTGGATGTCGCCATCGACGTGAACGGAAACGGAGTGTTCGACCGGCGCGGCGAGAAGTACGGCGCGGCGAAGCCCTTCAACATCGGGGGCACGACCTACGAGGTGAAGCCCGAGATCGGGACGGCGGGCGAGGGCAGCCTGGCGCTTCGGTTCACGAAATCGGCGCAGACCGTCGCCGAGGTGCTGCCGCCGCCGGACCTGTCCGCGGGCCGGCCTGCCGTCCCCTTCTCCGCCACAACCACGGACGGCAAGGCGCTACAGTTCCCGTCGTCCTACAAGGGCAAGGTGGTGCTGGTGGACTTCTGGGCGACCTGGTGCGGCCCCTGCATCGCCGAGCTTCCCAACCTGACGCGCGTGTATGAGGCGTACAAGGACAAGGGACTCGACGTACTGGGAATCAGCCTGGACCAGGAGAATGCGCTGGAGAAGCTGACCAAGTTCACGAAGGAGCGCAACATGCCCTGGCCCCAGATCTACGACGGCAAGTACTGGAAGGCTGAGATCGCCCAGTTGTACGCGGTGGACGCGATCCCGGCGGCGTACCTGGTGGACGGCGACACGGGGACGATCCTGGCCAGCGGCAATGCCCTGCGCGGCGAGGCGCTGGAGAAGACGGTCCGCGAGGCGCTGGCGAAGAAAGCCGCCCGCTGAAAAGCGCCCACTTCGGGCGGTTTCGGCCGCGCGGCATTGACGCTCCCGGGAGGGCGTGGTATCCTCTCCCCAACAACCGCAGAGTGTGATGGCGTTGACGAGGCCAGTAGGCGCGTCGCGTATTTTCAGAGAGTCGCCGGGTGGTGCGAGGCGACAGCGCGATACGATCGAAACTCCCCTCAGAGCCGTGTCCTGAACCACGACGCAGCCGCGTCGCGCAGTAGGGGCCCCGGGTGCGCCCGATACAGCGCAACGAGTGGCCGACCTTTTCACCGTCCGGCGCGTCCCCTACTGCGGGGATAGCGGCTGAGGCGGCGGCGAGGCGGCAATTCGGGTGGTACCGCGGGAGCGTTTTCACGAACCTCTCGTCCCGATGCGCCTGCACGAAATCAGGCATATCGGGACGAGGGGTTTTTGTGTTTGTAAGCACCTCGCCCGATAGAGTGAGCACGCTTTTTAAGAGCGAGGACGACCGAGGAGCAAGAGCAGCGATGGCGACGATCAAAACGACCGGGGCGCGTGCCCTGCTGGAGTGTCTGCGACGCGAGGGCGTCGACACGATTTTCGGGTATCCGGGCGGGGCCGTCATTCCGCTCTACGACGAGCTCTACCACTGCGACTTCATCCGGCACGTCCTGGTGCGCCACGAGCAGGGCGGCGGGCATATGGCGGAGGGCTACGCCCACGCCACCGGCAAGGTCGGTGTCGTGCTGGCCACCTCCGGCCCCGGCGCCACCAACCTGGTCACCCCGCTGACCGATGCCATGATGGACTCGATCCCGCTGGTGGCCATCACCGGCCAGGTCCGCACCGAGGTCATCGGCAAGGACGCCTTCCAGGAGGCGGACATCACCGGCATCACCATGCCCATCACCAAGCACAACTGGCTGGTGAAGGATGTACGCGACCTGCCCCGCATCATCCACGAGGCGTTCCATATCGCCCGCTCCGGGCGGCCCGGGCCGGTGCTGGTGGACATCCCGGTGGACGTCTCCCGCGCTGTGGTGGAGTATGACCCGGACGCCGTGCAGCAGGTCGAGATGAAGTCGTTCAAGTCGAACTTCAAGGTCAACGCCCTCCAGGTCAAGCGCGCGGCCGAGTTTATCGCCGAGGCGAAGCGGCCGGTGCTGTACGTCGGCGGCGGTGCCAAGGCCGCCCACGCCCATGAGGAGCTGCTGGAGCTGGCGAACCGGGTCGGCATCCCGGTGACCACCACCCTGCACGGCCTGGGCACCTTCCCCGAGAACCACCCGCTCTCGCTGGGGATGCTCGGGATGCACGGCACGGCCTACGCCAACTACGCGGTCCACCACTGCGACCTGCTTATCGCGCTGGGCGCCCGCTTCGATGACCGCGTGACCGGCAAGGTCTCGGCGTTTGCCCCGGGCGCGAAGGTCATCCATGTGGACATCGACCCGGCGGAGATGAACAAGGTCCGCCGCGCCGAGGTGCCGATCGTGGGCGACGTGCGCTCGTTCCTGAACGAGTTGCTCAAGTATGTAGAGCCGCGCAACGACCTGGCGGCCTGGAACAACGAGATCGGCAAGTGGAAGGCGGAGTTCCCGCTGGAGGCGCCGGACGGCTCCGAGGACGGCCTGCTGCACAGCGAGTTTGTGATTCGCGAGGTCGCGCGCCTGACCAACAACGACGCCGTGGTGACCACGGACGTCGGCCAGCACCAGATGTGGGCGGCGCAGCACTTCGGTATGCGCAAGCCCCGCCAGTTCATCACCTCCGGCGGCCTGGGCACGATGGGCTTCGGCCTGCCCGCGGCCATCGGGGCGGCGTTCGGCCTGGGCGGTGAGACGCCGGTCTGGTGCATCTCCGGCGACGGCTCGTTCCAGATGTGCGTCCAGGAACTCATGGTCGCCTCCATCTACCAGCTCCCCGTGAAGGTCGCGCTGCTGAACAACCAGTTCCTGGGTATGGTGCGCCAGTGGCAGGAGATGTTCTGGCAGCGGCACTACAGCCACGTGAACCTGGAGGCGGCGCCGGATTTCGTGAAGCTGGCGGAGGCGTACGGCGTGCGTGGCCTGCGCTGCGAGCGTCCGGAGGACGTGGAGGCGACGATCCGCGAGGCGATGGCGACGCCTGGCCCGGTGGTGATCGACTTCCGCGTGACCCGCGAGACCAATGTCTACCCGATGATTCCGTCCGGCCAGACCATCGACGACATGGTGGTACGCCGGCCGGATGACCCGGCGGAGGAGCCGGTCAACACGTGCCATGTGACGCCGGGCGCGAAGCCGTCGGAGGTGGTCGTGGTTACCGCTCAGCAGGGCGAGAACCAGGAGGCCGCGGACGATCGCCTGCCCGCCCCGGGCGAGGTCGTAGACGTAGCGCGGTAGCACGCGGTAGTAGAGGCCACGAGGCCAAGTAGCCGCCCCAGGCCCCATCGCGCCCCCTCTCCCGCAGCGCCGGGAGAGGGGGCAGGGGGTGAGGGCTCCGAAGCCGGCGACAGATGCCCCCACCGGCGACCAACCAGGAGAACCAGAACTATGCGTCTTATCGCGCCGGGCGTCCTGCAGATCGAGTTCAACATCGGCAACGTCTACCTCGTCGGCGAGCCGGGCGAGCCGTGGGTGGTGGTAGACACCAGCATGCCCGGTCACTTTGAGCAGGTCCGGAACGTGGCGTCTGGCCGATTCGGCGCGGACTCCCGTCCGGAGGCGATCCTGCTGACGCATGGGCACATGGACCACATCGGGTCGGCGCTGGAGTTGGCGAGCTACTGGGGGGTGCCGGTGTACGCCCACCCGCTCGAAAAGCCGTTCATTACGGGCCAGGCGACCTACCCGCCCGCAGACCCCACGGTTGGCGGTGCGTTCGCGTTCATGTCCCGGTTCTTCAAGCCGTACGCGGTGGACCTCTCGGACCACTACCAGCCGCTCCCGGAGGACGGGTCGGTACCCGGTCTGCCGGAGTGGCACTGGCACCACACCCCGGGCCATGCACCGGGGCAGGTCGCCTTTTTCCGCGAGTCGGACCGTGTCCTGCTCACCGGGGACGCGGTGACGACCTACAACGTGGACACGGTGAGCGGGTGGACGCGGCGCGAGCCGGGCCTGTTCCGGCCGCCCTCCGCCACGACCATCGACTGGACCGCCGCCCGCAAGTCGGTGAAGCGGCTGGCGGCGCTGGAGCCCCTGGTGCTGGGGCCGGGGCATGGCGAGGCGCTTTCGGGCGATGACCTGCCGGAGCGGTTGGCGGAGTTTTCGGAGGCGTTCATCATCCCCCTGAAGGGGCGCTACGTCACCGACCCCGTCGTCACGGACGAGAACGGCATCGTGTACCTGCCGCCGCCCGCGCCGGACCCGCTTCCCAGGGTGGCGGCGGGAGTGGCTGTGGCCGCGGCGGTGGTCGGGCTCGGCTTTCTGGCAGCAAAGAAGAAGCATAACAGCGGCAGCAGCAGCAGCAGCGACGGCAACGGCGATGCGGACGCGGAGAGCGAGCCGAACGCCGACGGGAAGAGCCCCGGGGCGTGATGCCTTCGGTGCGGCGGTACCGACGCCTGGCCGCCGCGGTGTACCGCCCGGAGGTGGTGCACCTGGTCATCGTGGGAGAGGCTCCGCCGCCGGAGCGCTTCTTCTACTTCGGCGACTCACTGTTTGTCGGGTACCTGCGCCGGGCGTTCCTGCCACTGGTGCCCGAGGCGGAGACGCGGGACATAGGCTGGTTCCTGGCGTTCTACCGCGCGCTGGGCGGGTGGCGCACCGATGTCTGCGACGAAACGCGGCGTCCGACAAAGGGCGGCGCCGACGACGTGAGCGACTGTCTGGAGGCGTTCCAGCGTCACTGGGACGCCCTCCCGCTGGCGGAGGACCCGCTGGTGGTGGTATCGCCGAAGCGGCTGCGGGCGGCGCTGCCGCCTGACATCCGGGAGCGAGTTACGGCCGCGGTGCCGCCGCCGGGGCAGTGGAACGCCCACCGGCAGGCGTTCCTGCGGGACATGGCGGCGCTGCTGGAGCGGTACATAGGCCGGGACCGACTGCGGGAGGCCGCGGTGGGGGTGGCAGAGGACGACGCCGCGCTGGATTTCGAGATCGCCCGCGCCTGTGCGGAGGGCGCCGACGATGCGGAGTTGCGCCGCCTGCTGCGCGGTCATCCGCGCGAGGCGGACCTGTTGCGGGCCTGGGAAGAACCCGGAGAGGAGGAGGGCGCCGCATGAGCCGATTCGCGAAGATTCTCGCCGCGGGGATACTGCTGGCGGTCGGTGGCGGGCCGGTTGCCGCGGTGCGGCAGACGCCGCAGGAGCCGCCGAAAGCGCCCGCCCCGACGCCCCCGCCGCCGGTCGAGAAGGGGCCGGCGAGTGACGAGTTGAAGCGCCTCCGGGACGAAGACCAGGCGGACCGGCAGCGGGACTGGAGCAAAGTCAGCCCGGCGGAACTGGAGGCCATCGCGGAGCGGGACCGGAAGCGGCTGGCGCGGGTGCGCGAGCTGCTGGAGCAGGATAAGGTCGTTACACCGGAAGATTTCGACCACGCCGCGCTGATATTCCAGCACGGCGTGACGCCCGACGATTATCTGGTCGCGCACGAACTCGCGCTCGTGGCGCTGCTGACCTCGCGGAGTCGTGGGTTCAACAACCTGCCCGTGCTGGCCGAGGACCGGTTCCTGCTGTCCGTAGGCCGCAAGCAGCGGTTTGGCGCACAGGGAGAGGCAAAACCGACGCCCGACGGCTCGCAGATACAGACGACGGACGAGGAGGGCGACCTGGCGGTCACCGACACGCTGCGGGCGGACCTGTTTATGGCGCCGCTCGCGGTTGCGAAGAAGGAAGGGCCGATGGGGACCATGAAGGTCTTCGACTCCCTGGCCGCCCACCTGAAGCAGCGGATGGACCCGACGTGGCAGGAGGCGCAGAAGGACCGACCGGCGGCGAAGCGTCTGGCGGAGGCGGCGGCGCAGGCTGGCGACCCGGCCACCTCACGCGCCGAGGCAGGGAAGCTCGCGGCGGAGGTACTGAAGTTGTACCAGGCGGACGAACTGAAGACGCCCGCGGACTACCGCAACGCCGCCCGGGCGCTGCTGGCAACGGCCGGACAGCAGGAGGACGGCGAGCGGACGGCGCGCCAGCTTCTGCTGGCGCACGAACTGGCGATGGTGGCGGCGCTGCGAGGCGCCCAGGAGGCCCGGCCGATTCTGGCAACGTCCTGGGACGCATTCCTGAAGCGGATCGGGCAGCCGCAGCGATACGGCACGCTCTTCGGAAACGGGGGCGACGCCACACCGCTCCCGCCGGTCGCCCGGTCGGCCAGCGATACCGTGCGGAAGGTTTTCGGCGTCCCGCCTTTGAAGCGCGGGGCGGTAGACTGAGGAGTAATACACTATGGCATCGGCGACAGCGCCCTCAAGCGGCGGCGCTACATCATTTGCAGGAGGGCTGCGCGGCGTGCAGGAGCAGCATACGATTACGGTCCTGGTCAATAACGAACCCGGCGTTCTGGCGCGGGTGTCGGGCCTGTTTGCCCGACGCGGCTACAATATCGAGTCGCTCACCGTATCCATCACCGAGGACCCGCTCGTGTCGCGCATGACGATCGTGGTCGCGGGCGACGCGGACGTGCTGGAGCAGATTACCAAGCAGCTCCACAAGCTGGTGGATGTGCTCAAGGTGTACGACTACCTGGACACCCCCCTGCTCGCTCGTGAACTGGCGCTGGTGAAGGTGAACGCCGAGGCGGGTCAGCGGCTGGAGCTGATGCAGCTTATCGACATCTTCCGGGGACGCGTGATCGATGTTTCGGACCGTACCTATGTCATTGAGGTGACGGGCGGTTCCGATAAGATCGACGCGTTCGAGAAGCAGATGGAGCAGTTCGGGGTGCGCGAGCTGGTGCGCACGGGCCGCATCGCCATGATGCGCGGTCCTCGCACCGTGTAAAAGCGATTCCCCTCCCCCATCAATGCGGGAGGGGTAGGGGTGGGGGCCATCCACTTGGAACTCGTCACGCGACAGCAGGCGGACACGTTGTTTACCGCGATCCTGATCCTCGGGGTCGTGGTAGCCATTGCCGCCGGGCTCGTCGCGCGGGCGCGGGGCGGGCGTCCCGTCCCCGCCGCCCTCGGGTGGGGCGGGCCGCCCGTTCTCATGGGCATCCTGTGGCGCCTCTACAACGCCATCGCGGACGGGCTCGGCCTGGACACCGTGCGGAACCTGTTCGCGGTGATCGCCCTGTTCGTGGTGGTCGGCATCGCAGGCGGAGTAGCGTGGTCGTTCCTGTCACCGGCGGACAGCAGCACGGACTCTGGGGCGACACCACACGCCGCGGACTGAAGTCCCGGCTTCGGTGATTCCCGTCGGCCTGCGCCGACTACGGTAAGCATCAGCAGTTGCCGCTTCCTGACGCCTACCTTCTTTGTCTACAGCCCGCCTCCGCGGGCTTGAATTTCGGAAGCCGGGACTTCAGTCCACGGCGCGCACTGCCGGCCGTGGCATCGACCCGCGGCGGCGACATCAGGGAGAAACGATTCGAATGCCTGTGACGATCTACTACGAGGCCGACGCCTCGCTGGACGAATTGAAGGACAAGACGCTGGCCGTGATCGGATACGGAAGCCAGGGGCACGCGCATGCGCTGAACCTGCGCGACTCCGGGATGAAGGTCATCATCGGCCTGCGTGAGGGCAAGTCCGCCGACAAGGCGCGTCAGGACGGCTTCGAGGTGTTCCCCGTCGCCGACGCAGCGAAGGCCGCGGACGTGGTGATGATCCTGGTCAACGACGAGTTCCAGGCGGCGCTCTACAAGGAGCACATCGAGCCGAACCTGGGCCCCGGCGACGCGCTGGCGTTCGGCCACGGCTTCAACATCCACTTTGGCCAGATCGTGCCGCCGCCGAACGTGGATGTGTTCATGGTCGCCCCGAAGGGACCGGGCCACCTCGTGCGCCGCGTGTTCACCGAGGGCAAGGGCGTCCCCTGCCTTATCGCCGTCCACCAGGACTACAGCGGCAAGGCGAAGGAGCGGGCGCTGGCGTGGGCCAAGGGCGTGGGCGGCACCCGTGCAGGCGTCCTGGAGACGACCTTCAAGGAGGAGACCGAGACCGACCTGTTCGGTGAGCAGGCCGTTCTCTGCGGCGGCGCGACGGCGCTGGTGAAGGCGGGCTTCGAGACCCTGGTGAACGCCGGGTATCAGCCGGAGATCGCCTACTTCGAGTGCCTGCACGAGCTGAAGCTGATCGTGGACCTGATGTACGAGGCGGGCATCGCCGGGATGCGCTACTCCATCTCTGACACCGCCCAGTTCGGCGATATGACCCGCGGCCCGCGCGTCGTGGACGAGGACACCAAGAAGCGGATGCGCGAAATCCTCGACGAGATCCAGTCCGGCGCGTTCGCCAAGGAGTGGATTCTGGAGAACCGCGCTGGACGGCCGATGTTCAATGCGCTGGCCCGCCGCGACCAGGATCACCTGATCGAGCAGGTCGGCAGCGAACTGCGCGGCATGATGTCCTGGGTCAAGAAGCCCGAGACCGTGACCGTGCCGGCGACGGAAACGCAGAAGGAAGTGCAGACAGTTGGCGACGGAGGCCGTAAAATCGAACTGTAATGGACACCCCAGGTGATCCGCACGGTTCGAACGGTCGCAGCAGCAGTGGCTCGGGACCCGCTCCGGGGGCGTCGAAGAATAACTTCGCCCGCTCCCGGAGCGGGCCCCGCCCCCCACAGCGGGTGCTGTCTCCTGAGGAGGGCTGTATCGGCTGCCTTATCGGGACGGGCATCCTCGTGGTCTCGGTAATCATCTGGGGAATCGTCTACTGGCTCAATGCGGAGCAGTTCCGCCCCCCGCCCGTGCCGGGCGATATACCCGCGCAGCAGGGGCAGGCGCCGGACCGGGAGCGCCTGCGGGAGTTGCGGCAGCGGTTGGAGAAGTCAGAGAAGTCGGAGCGGTCGGAATAGGGATCAGGAAAGCGCGGCGACGGCGCCGCGGGGGCCGCAGAAGCGGCAGCGGAGCGTACACCCCGATGAACGTTCACCTCGACAGTTCCTTTCCGTCGGATACCCGTGAGGACCTGAAGGCGGTCGCGCGGGATGTGCTGGAGGTCGTGCGTCTTCGGATGGGCAAGGAGGCGCCGGTCAAGATGCCCATCGTGTGCTACGTCCGCCCCGCGGGCCCCATGACCAGCGTGGCGAGCGACGAGCGGACCCTTCGGGTGGGTCTGAGCGTCACGCGCCGGGACTATGCGCGCCTGGCGTACCAGCTCGGTCACGAACTGGCGCACGTGATGATGGACCCGCGCCGCACCAATGGACTGATCGAGGTGGTGGCAGTGGCGATGTCCCTCCAGACGCTGGACGACATCGGCAAGCGCTGGCAACACCAGGCGCCCTACCCGGAGTGGCGCCCCTATGCGAAATCGTTCCCGGAGTACCGGGCGTTGGTGGAGGAGGCGGCGCTCAGCCGGATGCCCAACGAGGTAACCGACGCCGCCCGGTGCGCGAACTGGGGCCATGTGGCCCGGTACCTGGCCTCGAAGCGGCGTGAGCTGCTCCAGGACATCGAGCAGCGCGATCTGCAACACCTGGCGGCGATGTTGCTGCGGACGAACGAGGTGCCCTGGAAGCAGTTCTGGGGCCTATCGGCGCTCACAGATCCGCCGCCGTGGCGGGACAAGCGGTATCGGGACGACCTGCCGCTGGACCCGCGCCGTGTGCCGGAGTGCCTGCGCCGCATCGGAGTGTGAAAGGCAACAAACAGCATGAGCAGCGAGAGCAACAATCGCATCCACATATTCGACACCACCCTGCGGGACGGCGAGCAGTCGCCGGGCGCGAGCCTCAATGTCGAGGAGAAGGTGGAGATTGCCCGGCAGTTGGAGCGGCTGGGGGTGGATATCATCGAGGCCGGGTTCCCCATCTCCTCGCCCGGCGACTTCCAGGCCGTGCAGCGCATCGCGGCGGCGGTGAAGACCCCCGTGGTGTGCGGCCTGACCCGCGCCCGCAAAGAGGACATTGATGTGGCCTGGGACGCGCTCAAGGGCGCAGCCCGCCCGCGCATCCACACCGGCCTCGGGGTCTCCGAGAACCACCTCAAGTACAAGCTGCGCAAGACCGCCGACGAGGCCCTGGAGATGGGCGTCGCCGCGGTGGCGCATGCGAAGTCGCTGGGCTGCGAGGACATCGAGTACTTTACCGAGGACGCCGGTCGGGCGGACCCGGAGTATCTGTACCGCGTCATCGAGGCCGTGATTAAAGCCGGCGCGACCGTCATCAACGTCCCTGACACCACCGGCTACACATACCCGGAGGAGTACGGCGCGCTGATCCGCGGCATTCTGGAGCACGTGCCGAACGCGGACAAAGCGATCATCTCCGCGCACTGCCACAACGACCTGGGCATGGCCACGGCGAACTCGCTGGCGGCGGTGAAGAACGGCGCCCGGCAGGTGGAGTGCACCATCAACGGCATCGGGGAGCGCGCGGGCAACACGGCGCTGGAAGAGGTCGTGATGGCGCTGGAAACCCGTAAGGACCTGTTTGGCCTGGAGACGGGCATCGTCACCACGGAGATCTATAAGACCAGCCGCCTGGTGTCCAACCTGACGGGCATCCTGGTGCAGCCGAACAAGTCGATAGTGGGGGCGAACGCCTTCGCGCACTCGTCCGGTATCCACCAGGATGGCGTGCTGAAAGAGCGCACCACCTACGAGATCATCGACCCGAAGACGGTGGGCATCAACGAGTCGAAGATTATCCTCTCGCCCCGCTCGGGCCGCCACGGGGTCAAGCACCGCCTGGGGGAGTTGGGCTTCACGTTCGAGGACGATGAGCAGTTTGAGCGGGTGTACCAGCGGTTCCTGACCGTGGCCGACCGGAAGAAGGTCGTGTACGACGAGGATCTGGAGGCGCTGGCAACCGACGAGGCGCGGCAGGGCGCGCAGGTCTATGAACTGGTGCAGGTGCAGGTGGTCTGCGGCGACAGCGGCATGCCCACGGCGACGGTGAAGCTGCGCCACGAGAACCGGGCGATCCTGATGGACGCCGACACGGGCAACGGCCCGGTGGACGCCGTATACCGCGCCATCAACCGCATTGTGCGCGTCCCCAACGACCTGACGGAGATCGCGCTCCAGTCCGTCACGGAGGGCACGGACGCTCAGGCGTCCATCACCATCCGTATCCGGGCCGGCGAGGAGGTCTTCACGGGCTATGCCGCGCACACCGACATCATCGTCGCCGCGACCAAGGCGTACCTGAACGCCCTGAACAAGCTGCTCGCCCGGGCGCCCGGCAAGCAGGACCGCGCCGTGGTCGAACACGCGTCCGCGCGGGTGTAATCGGAGGGGGGCGTCACAGCCCCGTTACCGCCGTGGACTGAAGTCCCGGCTTCTGTGATTCAAGCCCGCCTCCGCGGGCGAA
>CALEKU010000046.1 GCA_937902745.1 uncultured Armatimonadota bacterium | reverse complement strand
CTGCTGCTGCTGTACCATGCACTCTTCGTAGTCATCGGGGTTGAGGCCGCGCTTTCGCAGGCCGGCCCGGTCGGTGGCTTTGTCCGTCCCCACGAACGTGCGGTTGACCTTATGGAGGAAGTAGCGGTCGTGTCCCGCTTCCACCTGAAGCGCCTCCCTGGTGCCCGGATGCACCACGGTGGTCTCGCCCAGGAGGCAGTTGAGAAAGCGGCCGTGGGAGGCGTTCTCCCGCGCCTGCCGCGCGTACGCCTTGCGCCGGGCGGCTTTGCTGAGCATCTCCAGATACGCCAGGCGCGGCTGGATGCGCGACCGGCCGGGCCTCACGACGGGGGTGATGTCCTCAATGCGCCTCTCGTGGATCCCGATGAGTTCCGCCTGCCGCTCCGCCCACGCCTGGCGCTCCTTCTTCATCCACTTCGGGTCCGGCCGGTGCGACGCCGCGATGCGGAACAACAGGTCGTTGTGTCGGCGCGGGTCGCCGCCGTCAGCGGAGGCGACCCCACTGATGTCCACCGTCCAGGTGTCCGCGAACTTTGCCGTCATGCAGTTCACCAGGACAGGGATGGGCGTGCCGGCGGCGCCGGTGTATTCGAACGTTGCCAGGGCGGTGCTGAACGGCACTTCGGACACGTTCAGGCGCTTCATGGCGGCCTTTACATGCCGCTCCAGCCCAGGGTTGGGCTCCACAGCGCCCGTGAGCCGGAAGCCCGGCAGGCGTCCGAACTTTTTCTCCACGTAGTCCGGAAGGAACGCCTCGGCCTTCTGATACGGCTTTATGTCCTCCCCGTCGCTGCCTGTGGGAAGCGGGTCGTCGTACCGGCGGTACGGCTCGGTGTAGGTCGGGACCTCCGGGTCGCCGAAGAACAGGAGGGTCTGGTTGTCCGGGCTGAGGGTGGTCGCGACCGTGCGGGGGTGGGCCCAGCCGCGGCGGACCAGATGCGCCCGGTTGGCCCACCCGCGGGGCATCTGGAGGGTGAAAGCCCCCTCAAGGGGGTCCTTGAGCATCACCAGTTCGACCTCGGCGGCGCTGGGCGGCGCAGCCGGTGACGGCGCCGCCGCCAGGGCGGCTCCCCTTTGGGCGGGCTGTGCCGTAGAGGAGCAGCCCGCGGCGAGGGTCAGCGCGAGGGCCGCCGGTGCGGCAACAGCAGCGGGCAGAGCCAGTCTCATGGGGAACCTCCTGTAGGACGATAGATGCCCCATTATGAAGACCCACCGTTAAGAAAGCGTTAGCTTTCCGGCAGTGCGCCGGTGGCGTCGGGGAAATCCTGCCCCCGCTCAGTCGTCGAGCGCGGAGAGCGCTCCCGCCAGCAGAGGCAGGGCCTCGTCTGCGAACGCCTCCGCGCTCTGCGTCCCGCCGCTCCGGCCCCATTCGGACGCCGCCCCGTAGACCCCCCAGCTTACGATCTGCGCCGTCAGCTCAAGGCGCGCGCGCGGGTGCCGCAGCCGCGCGCCGCTGCTGCCGTTGCCGCTGCTGCCGTTGCCGCTGCTGCCGTTGCCGCTGCTGCCGTGCCGCCGCAGCAGCCAATCGAGGACGCTGGAGCGCAGCCGCTCCTTGATCTGCGCTTCGGCCAGCGGCTCGAACAGCCGGTGGTTGCCGTTGCACCGCCCGCGCCCGCCCGGCCCCTGCCAGTGGTCACACACCGCCAGTATCAGGGCGCGCAGGTGCTCCCGCGCGCCGCCGTCTTCCCCGCCCGCGCCGCTCGCGGCGGCCTGGCGCTGCCGGAGCATCTGCGCGAAGCTGTCCCCGATCAGTTCGTCGATCAGGGCGTACTTGTCCGCAAAGTGCGCGTAGAAGGTGGCGCGGTTGATCGTCGCCCGCCGTGCGATCTCCTGAACCGTGATGTCCTCGAAGCGCCTTTCGGCCAGGAGTCCCAGGAACGCGTCGATCAGCAGCTGCCGGGTGCGCCGGGTGCGCGGGTCGACCCGGGCCTGGTCTTCCGACGGAACGGTGATAGACGACATCTTTTCCCTTTCGTTGCTTAAGCGACGGACCGCCGCATCTGGTGGTTGACGCTCTCCGCCCCCGGCTCTACTATACAACAGGTGTCGCATACACGGCACCTGTCATTTTGAAGTTCGGAGGAGACGTCGTAACGCCATGAACCATAGGGACATCAAGATCGCTCTCATCCTCGGCAGTACGCGCCCGAACCGCTTCGCGGACCGGGCGGCGCAGTGGGTCGCGGACGGGGCGGCGGCGCGCCGGGATTTTTCCCTGACCGTGCTCGACCTGCGCGACTACCCGCTGCCCTTCTTCGAGGAGCCGATGTCGCCGCTCTTCACGGGCGGGGCTTTCTCCCACCCCGTGGCGGAGGCCTGGCGCCACAAGATCGGCGAGTTCGACGGCTACCTCATGACCGCCGCCGAGTACAACCACGGCCCGACCGGCGTGCTGAAGAACGCCCTGGATTCGGCGTACTACGAGTGGAACAACAAGCCCGTGGGCTTCGTGGGCTACGGCGGGGTGGGCGGGGCGCGGGCGGTGGAGCAGCTCCGCCTGATCGCCGTCGAGCTGCAGATGGCCCCGATCAAGAACGCCGTTCACGTGGGCATGGAGCCGTTCGTGGCCGTGCTGAAGGGAGAGCAGGCGCTCGGGGACTTCGACTACCTCAACCAGAGCCGGACCGCGCTCTTCGACCAGCTCGTCTGGTGGGCCCGGGCGCTGAAGGCGGGGCGGGAGGCGTCCGCCGCGGGCGAGGCCCCGAACGACTGACCGCGTCAGCCCGGATCGTCGCCGCTCCGGGCGGGAGCGGCGGTAGCGTCGGTGCGGGTGGCGGCCCACTGCATGGCGGCGCCCGCGGCCATGATGGCGAGCCCGAGCAGGAAGATGCGGTCGAAGCCAGCGACCCGCAGAAGGGGCACGCTGACCAGCGGCGCGATGACGCCGCGCACCCCGAGCAGGAGCGAGTGGACCGCCTGGTACTGCGCGGCGCGGCCCGGGGCGGCGTAGGTCAGCGTGCTCTGCATGTACGACAGCTCGATGCAGGAGTTTGCCAGCCCCTGAAAAACAGCCGCCGCGAACAGCAGCGGGACGCCCGGGTGCATCAGGTAGACCGGCGTGATGCTCATCATCATCAGGATGCCGTAGAGAACGGTGCGCGGCGCGCCCTGCCGGTCCATGAAGCGCCCCCAGAACAGGAAGCCCGCAATCGAGGCAAGTGCGGTGACGTTCGCCAGGTTCGCGATCTGCGTGTTGGCGATCTTCAGGACGTCGATCTGGTACAGGGCGTAGAGCGGCCCAAGCATCAGGTTGCCGAAGCCGTAGGTGAAGACGGACAGGGCGAACCAGCGGTAGGCGGTGTGGTCGCGCAGGATACTCAGCGTGTCACGGACGAACGCTCCGACCGGCATCTGGCGCCGCTGCTCCGCCGCGGCGTGTGCGGCGGCCTCCGGCAGGGGGCGCACCTGGGCAAAGGCCACGGCCGCCGCGATGCCCAGCGCGCCCGCCAGGGGGAACAGCGTCCGGTAACTGAGGTAGTGGTCGAGCAGACGGCCCGCCGCCATGGTGGAAAGGAAGGTGGCGGTCTGGGCCACCACCCGGACGTAACCCATGAGGCGGCCCCGCGCGCGGTCTGGGTAGATGTCGCGCATCATCGACGTGTACGCGGGCGTCGAGATGGTCCCGATGAACTGGAGCAGGAACAGGAGCAGGATGAACGGCCCGGCGGTGGTGACCAGTGGCATCAGCAGCAGGAGCGTGCGCGCTACGATCCAGGACACGAGCACGAAGGGCAGCTTGGCGCGCCCCTCCATCTGCCGTGCCCAGAGCGGCGCGAAGAGGTTGCCCACGAACGGGGCCGCGGCCAGCAGGGCGATGGCGGTATCGCTTGCGCCGAGGTCTCCGCGTCCGATGCGTACGAAGAAGGGGAACGCAAGGCCGGTGTAGGCCCCCGCGCACGCGCCCGCGAGGACGTCCCACTGCAGCGAGCGACGCGCGGCGCGGGGGACGTCAAGGACGTCGCGCAGGTGGCGCAGGGCGCGCACGCGCAGCGACGACCGGAGCGGGCGGCGGGCGGGCGGCGTCTGCTGCGGCGACTCACCAGGGGGCATGGCAGACTCCAGTGTACCACGCTCGCTTCGCGGGAGATTCCGGCCGCGCGGCGTCTACAGCATGGTCGCGGCGGCGGGCTGGCCGACGTCGGTCTGGGCCTCGGTCAGCAGGTCGCGCACCTGTGCCTGAATCAGCGCAGACAGGGCGGCGACCTCGCCGCGCTTGTCCGCTTGATACGCGGCATAGCGGGTGCGCAGGTCGAGTGGCGCGCCGATCTGCACCCGGCAGCGACGCGGCCCCGCCAGCTTCTCATGGCCGTAGCACTCGCGCTCCAGGCGGATGATCGTCTCCGCCATCCGCTCCTGGGTCGGGTGCTCGCTCACGTACCCGTCGTAGATGGCGATAAAGTTCGTCAGGCGGTCCAGGTCGCGCACCAGGGTCATCGCCCGCGCCTTCTGGTACTCCCGCAGGCGGCGGTCGTAGGGCGCTGCGGACTCCGCCGGGGTGTCGTTCGCCACCACATCCACCGCGTGCAGCAGCACGTGCAGTCGCTCCAGCACCGTCTCGCCGGCGGGCAGGGCGACACCCGCCGCGGTAGCCACGCGCCCGAGCACCGCCTCCTTCACGGCGGTCAGGCGGGGCGTGAAGTTCTCCTCTGGCTCCGCCGCCTCGTTCTTCGGCGAGGGCAGGCGGTACTCCCGCTCCAGCGCCCGCAGCATGGCCGCACCTACGCGTCGCACGCGCCGGTGCAACTCGGCGTTCGGGTCGGGTGGGGTGCCGGTGAACGCTTCCAGGTTGTCCAGCGCCTGGCGCATTGTGGGGCGCATATCCGTCAGGTAGACGTATTTGAGCGCGAGGGGCAGGACGTAGAGCGGTGCGTCCGTGCCGGCCTTGCGCAGGTCGTCCATCGCCCAGTACGCAAGCTGGAACGTGCCGCTCTGGAAGGTCATCAGCGAGTCGTTTTGCGAGTGGACCTCGCCCTCGGGGAAGATAACCAGCTTCGCGCCCGGCGCGGTCAACGTCTCGCGCGTGGCGCGAAACGATGCCCGGTCCACAGTGCCGCGCACCACCGAGTAAGCGCCGACGCGCTGGATGAGCCACCCCTGGAAGCCCCGGTACGGCTCGAACGCCTCGATGCAGGCCAGGTAGCGGAAGTCCTGTCGGACCTGTGTGGAGAGGTGGAACAGCACCGCCGGGTCGGCGTGTGCGGGGTGGTTGGGGGTGAGCAGGACCCGCTCGCCTTCGAGCGACCGCAGGGTGTCCAGGTCCGCCGGGTCGTAGTCCACCTCCCGGACGTCGTACAACTTCCGCATCAAGAGGGGGAGGGTCAGGCGGCAGAACCCCTGCACCCAGGGGGTGGGCTTTGCCGGGCGGAAGTCATCGTCGGCCATCTTGCCTTCAAACGTTCGCCCCCCGCCGGCCCCTCTCCTGCTCCCGCCGCGCCTCTGCAGCCGCGCCCCGCGTGCGGGGAGGACGGGCGACTCCGAACCGCAGGCTCAGCGCCGTCAGCGCGGCGCCGACGGCGTAGCACCACCCCTGGACCTTGAGCGGCCCAACCTGTTGGCGCATGACCCAGTCAATGTGGTGAAGCGAGACCAGAAGCACGAGGGAGAAGCCTGTCAGGTAGACCAGCGTGGCGACGGGGAGGAGCAGCCGCTTGCCGGCGTGGCGCGCCCAGAAGGAGAGCCCGACCAGCAGGGCAACGGCGATGGGTGGGATAGCCATGATGATGGCCCACTGCAGGTCCCGTCGCTCGGCGTACCACCCCTCCGCGTAGGCCTGCTGCCGGAAGTGGTCTGTGATCTGGGAGATGTCGCCCGTGAGGCGCTGGGCGGCCAGCAGGAGAAGCGCCGCCGTCAGCAGTGCCCAGAGGGACGGGTAGGCGGGCGCCTGCGTCGCCTGCCGCATGCGCACCTCCGCCAGCGCGGCAGCGAAACATCCGCCCGCGAGAATCCCGTAAACCACCGCTGCGATCTCGTTTACCACGTCGTCTCCCCGCCCGGCTGTATTCCCGTTCTCGTTTCGCTTTACCCCGTCGCGTCGCGCAATCGTTCCCGAAGAAAATCCATGGCCGCACCCAACCGTTTCGCCTCTGGTCTACACTGTCTTTACGAAGGCCATCACCGAAACCATGAGCCACGACGAGCGGGAGCGGTTGGAGCGGTTCCGCCGGGGCGAGCCGGGGGCGTTCGACGACCTGTACGCGGAGTACGGCCGCCGCGTCTACCGGTTCTGCCTCCGGCTGTGCGGCGGCGCGACTGCCGACGCCGAGGACCTGACCCAGGATGTCTTCGTGGCTGCCTACCGGAATCTGCACCGGTTCGAGGGGCGGTCCACGGTCAGTACCTATCTGTATAAGATCGCTTACTACCGGTGGCGGCAGGTGCGCTCCGCGGGTGTGCGCGAACTCGCCTTCACTTCGTGCGGGGAGGGCGGCGGGGGCTGGCTTGCGGGCGGCGACCCGACAGGGAGCCAGGACCCCGCCCGGCGCGGGGTGGCCCGAATGACGCTTAACGCCGCCCTGGCAACCCTCTCCGACGCCCAGCGGGCGGCGTTCTTGCTGGTGAAGGCGGAGGGACTGACGTGCCGCGAGGCGGCGGAGGCGTTAGGCGTCCCGGTGGGTACGGTGAAGTATCAGGTGTTCGAAGCGGTGGCGCACCTGAGATCGTTTCTGGAGGGGGCCGACGACCATGCGGTGTGACGACGTACGGGCGGCCCTCAGCAGTGGCTTCGACGGCGACGGGGCTTGGGCACGGGCGCAGGTGGAGCGGCACCTCGTTACCTGCGCCGGGTGCCGGGCGTTCCTGTGGTTCCTGAGGAATCTCGAAGGGCAGATCGGAACTCTGCCGGACAGCGACCCGCCCCCGAGGCTGGCGGAGCGCATTCGCAACGCCCTGCCGTCCGCGAACAGCGGCGGCGGGAGGGAAGGACGAAAGACGATGGGACACGTTCTGGTAGTGGACGACGAGCCGAACATTCGGCGACTGGCGCAGGTGAACCTGGAGCGACACGGCTACCGGGTGGAAACGGCGGAGAACGGCGCGCAGGCCCTCGCCAAGATCAAGGCGAACCGGCCGGACCTGTTGGTCTCGGACGTGATGATGCCGGAGATGGACGGTTTCGAGTTGCTCGCCAACGTGCGGCGCGACCCGGCGATTGCGGACCTGCCGGTGATCATGCTCACCGCCAAGGCCCAGGACAAGGACGTCATGACCGGCTACCAGCACGGCGCCGACATGTACCTGACCAAGCCGTTTAACCCTCAGGAGCTCCTCCAGTTCGTCAAGAGGCTCCTCGCCGCCCAGGGGGAGGACGAAGACGCTTATCGCATCTCGTAGCCCCGCGGCCCGGCGGGAACGCTCGATTCCCGCCGGGCCGCGATATATAACCAGTTAGAGTACGGAGCAGTGGGCGGGCGTCACGGTCGCTAGCGGCTACTTTCGGGAAACGGTGAGGGAGTTGCCCGCAAGTAGGGGCAGGCTGTCCGAGACCAGGTACCGCTTCGCTGCCGGGTCGCCCTTCACGTAGGCGTCCCAGAAGGCGAGGGTCGCCGCCTTCGTTGTCTCCAGGTGCGTGGCGTTCTTCGGGTGCAGGCGCGTGCCGCTGATGCCCCCGAAGCCGTGGTCCAGGCCCGTCACCCACACCAGGTACTTGTCGCCGGGCGGGCTCAGTTTGTACGGGGCCTGGCGCGATTCCGCGGACTCCCCGCCGCGCGTCGCGTCCTCCGTGCCGCTCATCACCAGCATCGGGCGGGTGCAGGGCTTCCACGACTCCGCGCTCAAGATGCCGCCCACGCCCTGCGGCGAGAGCAGGACGAACGCCCGAGGCCGCGGGTCAGCGAAACTCTGAGGCTTACTGCCCACGCGCGGCGCGGCCGTCGCCCCGGCAATAAGCTGCGAGGTGCCCGCGCCGAACGAGTGCCCGCCGACCCCGATGCGCGCGGTGTCCAGCTTCCCACGCAGCTCCGGCGCCTTCTCCGGAAGCATCTTGAGCGAGTCGAGGAGGAAGACGATGTCCTTCGTGCGGTCCTGCCAGTGCTGGAAGGCGCTTGGGTCGAGGGGGCGGGTGCCCTCCTGGAGGGAGTCCCGGTGCGTCGGCTGGATCGTGACGTAGCCGTGCTGCGCCCAGTGGCGGGTCAGCGGCGTGTAGTTGTCCTTGCTGCCCCACGCCCCGTGCGAGAACACGATCACGGGGAACGGCCCCACGCCCTGCTTCGGGTACTGGACGCGCACCCGCAGGTCCTTGCCGCGCGCCGCGTCCCGCAGCGTCAGGTCCCGGATCTCGCCCACCGCTCCCGGTGCCTCGGAGGCCCGGTAGGCATGCTGCGCGATGGCTGGTGGTGCACCGGCGCGATCTGCCCGTCGCTGCTTCGCCGCCCCGCCCGCCGCCGCCAGCATCATGACCAGGACCGTTGCCGCCGCCACCGCCACCGTTACGACCGCCGTTTTCCCTCGCCGCATGGCTCGCTCCCTCCATTGCGATGGACGGAAGTCTGCTTGACCGGGTTCATGTGCGGCAGAAGTCGGGCGGTACAATACCGGCCGTTATGGCGGATGGACGTGCTTCCGTACGTATACCAACAGAACAGCAGGTGGACGAAGCGGCGATAGAGCGCATGCGCCGGCTGAAGAACGAGGTTCCGTAGGAGGGGCTATGAGCGCGACGGTGAGTGAGTTGACCTACGGTCACCTGGCACAGGCGCTTCACGAACTCGGGTTTGTGGAAGAGGTAGATTCACGCGGGCGGACCTTCACCCATGCTTCTGGCGCGCGCCTTCCTTTGCCGTCACTGGAAGACGAGGACGCGCTCCGGTCTGACCATCTGGTCGCCTCCCGGGGAATTGTAAACGATTTCGGCGTTATGGACGCAGAGGATTTCGACCTCCTGCTCCTGCGTATCAGCCAGGCTCACGAACCTGCGCCCGCTTCCTGACCGCCGGTTTCACCACCTGAGGCCGCAACCATGATAGGAAACTACGACGGCCCACCGGAATCCGGCGGGCCGTCATGGTTCGGCGGGGAATTACGCTACGGCGAAGCCCGTGTGGGGGCGCACGTGCGCGGGGTGAAAGGCGGGGACGATCTGCTCCCGGGGGATGCCCGCTGCGACCAGGTCGTTTGCGATGCCATCTTCGGTGCCGTCGCGCTCTATCCAGACCTTGCCGTCGCGGATGTCCACGTGGATGAGGCAGCCGTGGACGCGCCGGGGGCCGTCCCAGCCTGCGCTCACGACCAGATACCGGTCCGACTTCTCGTCAAACACGGTTTCATTGTGAAAGTCTCCGTAGGCGTACCGGGTATTCGCGTAGTCGGTTAAAGTCCGACGGATAATCTGGCGAACTTCTTCTATGTCTGCCACCGGACCACAGCCTCCGTAACTTCGTCAAACACTATCAGGCGCACCTGGTTTTTCCTGACAAGAAGCTCCCCTAACGGCTCGTCGAAAACTGTGTTGCAGGTCTCATCACGCACGGCCAGATAGAGGGGCGCTCTGGGTCCGTTTCCTCCAAAATGTCGTGGTGCATGATGTATTGACCGAAGGCTTCTTTCAGGTCAGACATCTCTGACGGACTGAGGAAGCTCTTTATCTCCACGGCTATCTTCTCTTCGCCGCGCTCTGCCGCCAGCAGGCGCTCCGCGCCCAGGTCTACGAACAGGTCACGCGTACCCCAGCGTATCGTCAGCGGATCGTGCGTTATCGTCCAGCCGTCCCGGATGAGCGCACGCACGACCGCATCGTGGTAAACGTCCTTTGCTGGCATACTGAATCTATTATACAGACAGCGACGGCCCGCCGGAATCCGGCGGGCCGTTGTGGCGGAAGTGCGTGGCGGCTATTTGCCGAGCCACTTTTTGATGCGGTAGACGGTGGTGTCCCGGTGGAGCTCCGCGATGGCGCGGGTGAGCGGGATCTCCTTGGGGCAGACCTGGACACAGTTCTGAGCGTTGCCGCACGAGGCGATGCCGTCCGGGCCGGTCAGCGCCTCCAGGCGCTCGTCGGCGTTCATCTTACCGGTGGGGTGGCTGTTGAACAGGCGCACCTGACCAATGGCGGCCGGGCCGATGAACCCGCTGTGCTCGTTCACCTGGGGGCAGGCGTCCAGGCAGCAGCCGCACGTCATGCAGCGCGAGAAGTCGTAGGCGAGCTGCTGCTCCTTCTGGCTCATGCGCGGGCCGGGACCGAGGTCGTAGGTGCCGTCGATGGGAATCCAGCCCTGAATCTTCTTCAGGTTCTCGAACATCTTGGTGCGGTCCACCGCCAGGTCACGCACCACCGGGAACTTGGCCATCGGCTCCAGGCGAAGCCGGCTGGTGCCGTTCACCAGGGGGGCCACCCGGTCGATGAGGGAGGAGCACGCCTGCCGTACGCGTCCGTTAACGCGCATGGTGCAGGAGCCGCATACCTCTTCCAGGCACGCCTGCTCCCATACGGGCGGCGCGACCTTCTGGCCCTTGTCGTTCACCGGGTTCTGCTGGATCTCCATCAGGACGGAGATGACGTTCATGTTCGGCTTGTAGGGCAGCACGAACGTATCGTCGTAGGGCGTGGCCTCGGGGCCTGCCTGACGCCGCACGGTGACGTAGACGGTACCCTGTTGCGCCGAGGTCTTGCCGCGGCCCGCCTCCGCGCCGTCGGTTCCGGCGGCGGCGCTGGTGATCATCGGGAGTCCGATCATTACTCCTGCTTTCCGTTTCTAAGCCGTTCCTGCTGGGTCGTCAGTTCACGCCGCCCTTGCCGGGCTCGCGCTTCTCAGGCTGGTTGGGCGAGTTCTTGGCCGTTTCCGTGCCCGTGCCGCCGGGACGCGGCGCCGCCGAAGGCGCCGTGGTCAGCGGGTCGTTGGCGCCGGTGCCGCCGGTGGAGACCTGCTCCCCGGGGATGGAGGACGCCACCGCGCCATTGGCGCTGCCGTTCGCCGTGCCGTTCGCGGCACCATTGGTGCCCGCAACGCCCGGCCCGGCGCCGCCAACCACCACCTTCTCCGCTCCTGCGGGCGGCTTCGGCGTCGAATCGGCGTCGGTGTACTTGCGCGGGCGCGGCTTCACCTGCGAGATATCGACGCTCTCGTAGGAGATCTTCGGACCATCCGGGGTGTACTCGGCGATGGTGGTCTTCAGGAAGTTCTCATCGTCCCGGTTGGGGAAGTCGGGCTTGTAGTGCGCTCCGCGGGACTCGTTGCGCAGCAGGGCCCCCCGGGTCATCACCTCGGCCAGCACCAGCATGTTCCAGAGTTGCCGAGTGAAGGGAATCACCTGGTTGGTCCAGCCCGCCGCGTCCGAGACGCCGATGTTGCGGTAGCGCTGCTTCAGCTCCGCGATCTTACTGAGCTGCTGCTCCAGGCGGTTGTTGTAGCGCACCACGGTCATGTTGGCGGTCATGGAGTCGCCCAGCTCGCGCCAGAGCGCGAAGGGGTTCTCCGTGCCGTTCATGGCCTTGATCTCCTCGTACTGGGCGGTGCGCGCACGCACCTGCGCCTCGAACTCGGGGTGGGTGCGGTCCGGGTGCTTCTCCAGGCCGTCGGCGTACTTGCACACGGCGGGGCCGGCGATCTGGCCGCTGGTCAGACAGGAGAGCAGTGAGTTCGCCCCCAGACGGTTCGCGCCGTGGTACTGGTAGTCGCACTCGCCCACGGCGAACAGGCCGGGGATGTTGGTCATGTGATAGGGGGTGCGCTCCGGCTCCAGACCGTTATTCACCCACAGGCCGCCCATGGAGTAGTGGACCGCCGGGAAGATGCGCATGGGGACATCGCGCGGGTCGTCCCCGACGAACTTCTCGTAGATCTCCAGAACGCCGCGCAGCTTGAGGTCCAGCTCGCGCCGGTCGATGTGCGTCACGTCCAGATACACCTGGTTCTGGCCGTGGACGCCCATGCCCTCGTCCACGCACATGGCGAAGATCTCGCGGGTGGCGATGTCGCGGGGAACGAGGTTGCCGTACTTGGGGTACTTCTCTTCCAGGAAGTAGAAGCGCTCGTTCTCGGGAATCTGCTGCCCGGGGCGGGGGTCACCCTTCTTCTTGGGAACCCACACACGCCCGCCCTCCCCGCGGACGGACTCGGAGATCAGGCGCAGCTTGTCCTCACCCGGCACCGCGGTCGGGTGGACCTGAACGAACTCGCCGTTGGCGTACCAGGCGCCCTGCTGGTAGACCGCGCCCGCGGCGGTACCGGTGTTGATGGTGGAGTTGGTGGACTTGCCGAAGACGATGCCCGGGCCGCCGGTGGCGAGCACCACGGCGTCCGCGGCGAAGCCACGGATCTCCATGGAGCGCAGGTCCTGCGCCACCACACCGAGACACTTGCCCGTGCCGCCCTCGTCCCGGACGATGCCCAGGAACTCCCAGAACTCGAACTTGTTGATCTTGCCCGCCACTTCCCAGCGGCGCGCCTGCTCGTCCAGGGCATACAGGAGCTGCTGGCCCGTGGTCGCGCCCGCATAGGCCGTGCGGTGGTGCAGGGTGCCGCCGAAGCGGCGGAAGTCCAGCAGACCCTCGGGCGTGCGGTTGAACATAACGCCCATGCGGTCGAGCAGGTAGATGATGCCCGGCGCGGCGTCGCACATGGTCTTGACCAGAGTCTGGTTTGCCAGGAAGTCGCCGCCGTAGCAGGTGTCGTCCAGGTGGATGGCGGGGCTGTCGCCCTCGCCCTTGGTGTTCACCGCGCCGTTGATGCCGCCCTGGGCGCAGACCGAGTGCGAGCGCTTCACGGGCACGAGCGAGAACAGGTCCACGGTCCCGCCCGCCTCCGCGATCTTCACCGCGGTCATCAGGCCCGCCAGGCCGCCGCCGACGACGATGACCCTTGCTTTCGTGGGTGCCGCCATTGTCTTGAAACTCGTCCTCTCTTAAAACGCCGTTCTACAGCCCCGGGATCTGGTTGCCCGCGCCCGCCGCCGCCCCGGCAGCGTCCTCACGCTCTGCCTGGCCGGTGGCCTCTTTCTTTGCCGCCATCCTCTCGGCGATGTCGCGCACCGACGTGTACTGCGTCTCGATCGGCCCGCTCCCTTGATAGTTGCGCCCGGCGACGTAGAAGTTGACGGCGATGGCGATGCCCAGGACGGTCAGGCCGACGCCGATGAGCCAGCCGAGAGCGGCCGCCACACGCTGCGCCTGCTTTCCAATGGCGATGCCCCAGCGGATGCTGAAGTTGAAGACGCCGTTACCCAGGTGGAACGCGCACGCGAGGATGCCGAGGACGTAGAGCCCCAGGTACCAGGGGGCTGCGAAGCGGAAGGCCATGGCCGCGTAGGAGATAGACTCGTGCCCCGCGGCGTGCCCCAGCGACGCCTCGATAATCCGCTTGTTGATGCTGGTATCCCAGGAGTGGTACAGCAGGTACAGGAACGCCACCACGCCGGACCAGCGCTGGAGGTAGTAGAGCCAGTTGCGTCCGTAGCCGTAGTGCGCCAGATTGCCGCCCGGTCCCTGCGCCTCCGCGGCGATAAACAGGCCGTAGATGGCGTGGAACAGGATCGGGATCGCCAGCACCGTAATCTCGATGATCGGCAGGAACGGCAGGTTGGCGAAGACGCCCAGCACGACATTGAACTTCTTCTCGCCGTCCGGACCCAGGGCGTATGAGTTCGCCACCAGGTGCTGAATCATGTAGAACCCGATGGGGAAGATGCCCGAGAGCGAGTGGAGTTTGTGCAGCAGGTACGAGTCCCGGAACCGCGCCTTGCTGCCGGGCTGCCCCTTGGTTATCACGGATGTCGCCATAAGAGTGACTCCGCCCTCCCTGTAGCTTGCCGCCGCTGCCGGCGCCGCGATAGACCGCCGCGGCGCGCCCCGCGGCGCACGTATAGTATGGGAAGTGTATCGATCGGAAAGCCAGCAGAAAAGCGAATTTTTACTATATTGGTAATTAGTGGCACAAATAAACGGACCCGGCAGGGGCTAAAACATTAGGGGAACTGATTTATGTTCGTTATGTCATAAGCTACAGTGGCGGTGGAAAGCCGTTTTTTTCATGGATCGGGAGGGTGTCGTGGACCTGGAATCGCTTCGGCTGTTCGTGGATCTGGCGGAGACGCGGTCGTTCTCCAAGACCGCGGAGCGCAGTTTCATGAGCCAGTCGGCGGTCAGTCAGCGCATCCGTGCGCTGGAGCAGGAGTTCGGCTATGTGCTGGTGGAGCGGGGGAAGGGGCGCCCGGGGGCGCACTTCACCGAGGCGGGGGCGCGCCTGCTCCGGGGCGCACGCGACCTGCTGGCCCGGGCGGACGCCCTGAAGCGGGAGATGGAGGAGCTGGCGGGGGACGTCAGCGGCACGCTGCGGGTCGCCACGGTCTACTCCATCGGGCTCCACGCGATGACGCCCGCCATCTCCCGCTTCCTGACAGACTATCCGCAGGTGAACCTGCATGTAGAGTACCTGCGCACCAACCGCATCTACGACGCCCTGCTCTCCGGTGGTATCGACTGCGGTATCGTGGCGAGCCCGCGCCCGCAGGCGCAGATTGAGGTGGTCCCGCTGGCCGAGGAGGAGATGGTGGTGATTCTGCCGCCAGGGCATCCGCTGGCGGACCTGGCTGCGGTGCCGCTCTCGGACCTGGAGGGGATGCCCTTCATCGCCTTCGACCATGACATCCCCACGCGCAGCATGACCGACGCCGCGCTGCGCGAGCGGGGCGTCACGGTGGAGGTCATCCAGGAGTTCGACAACATCGAGACGATCAAGCGGGTGGTGGAGATCGGGCAGGGCGTGGCCCTGGTGCCGGAGCCCACCGTGCGGCGCGAGGTGCGGGACGGCACACTGGAGGCCCGCCCGCTGGCGGACGTGTCGCTGACGCGCCCTACCGGCGTCCTGCTGCGCAAGGGGCGCGTCCAGAGCAACGCCCTGGCCCGCTTCCTGGAGGTCCTGACCGCCGAATTGCCGGCTCCGCCGGGAGCAAAGGGCAGCGCCGCAACGGTATAATGGGCGGGTGGGGCGATAAGCTGGCGCGTGCGCTCGTTTTCCTCCCTGCCCCCGCGCCCTGCTGCTGCGAGCCAAGCTTATGCCATCGGATTCCCGGCGACTGCGCATCGCCGCCATCGCCATCGCCCTGCTGGTGTTCGGCGTGGTGGAGCTCATCGTGCTGCTGCTCACGCCCGCGGCTCTGCGGGGGGCTGCGCTGGTACCGCCGCTCGTCTCCGCTGTGGTCGTGGCCGCGACCCTCCCCATCCTCCTGCGCGTCTTCGAGACGCAGGAGGAGCGCATCGATACCCAGCAGCGCGAGATCGAGAGCCTGCACTCCATGGATACGGCCATCGCCTCGGAGATGGAACTGCCCCGTGTCCTGGAGGTAGCCTCGCGCAAGGTCCTGACGGCGCTGGACGCGGAGGCGAGCGGCCTGGTGCTATTCGACCCGCAGAGCGGCCGGCTCATTGCGGAGGCGTACTCGCTGCCGGACGCTCCAGACGAGGAGGCGCGGCAGCGGTTTCAGGCGCTGGTGCGCGCGGGTGGCGGCAGCGGCGAGGACGAAGACTGGATTACGGCGGTGAGTCCCCTGGTCTGGGCGGGGGAGGTGGGCACGTGGGAGGGGTACGCGGTGGTGGGACGCCGCCGCCCTGGCCGCGAGTTCAGCCCCGCCGAGGGGCGCCTGCTGAACGACCTGGCGGGGACCGTGGTACTGGCGGTGCGCAATGCCCGCGCGCTGGCCGCCGCGCGCGAGGCGGTGCTGGTGCGCGAGGCGCTGCGCCGGGAGAAGGAGGAGCGCGAGCGGGAGCAGGCGGTTTCTCGCGCTCTGACGGAGGGGCTGCTGCCCGATATCCCCGCGCGCTCCGGGGACTGGGCGTTCTCCAAGCGCTATGAGGCGCAGTCGCGGGAGGCCCCCGTGGGCGGCGACATCTACGACATCTTTCCGTTGCGGCAGGGACACTGGGGGGTGGTCATCGCCGACGTCTCGGGCAAGGGGCTGGACGCCGCCCGGCGCACGGCATTTGTCAAGCACGGTCTGCGGGTCCTCGCCCGGGAGCACCACGAACCCGCCCGGGTGCTGGAGCGGCTGAACGATGCCGTGACGGGCGAGGGCGATACGAGCGGATTCGTGACCGTGGTCTACGGCATCCTGAGCGCCGACGATGGCTGCTTCCGATACGCCTCGGCGGGGCACGAGACGCCGATCCTGCGCCGCGCCGACGCCACATTCGAGACGCTGCCGCCCACGGGGCCGGTCCTGGGCATGATGGAGGGTGTCGCCTACGACCAGGGGAGCGTGCGCCTGGGGCCGGGCGATGGTCTGCTGCTGTTTACAGACGGGCTGAGCGAGGCCCGATCGGCGGGGGAGCGGCGCTTTCTGGACCTGGAAGGGGTGCAGCGCTACCTGGACGAGGTCTGCCGGGCTCACCCACCGGAGGAGGTTGCCGACGCTCTGCTCAATATCGTCTCCACGTACGCGGGCGGGAGGCTTTCAGACGACGCCGCGCTGCTCTGGATCGCCCGCGCCGAGGTTGCCGGGCAGACGGACAGCGTGCTATAATCCCACACCCGCTGTGATGACCAGAACCGCCCCCGCCCGCTGTCTACCCGCCTCCACGGAGCGCCACCGGTGAACCGCGACGGCGGCAGCGCTCGCGCGCCCTCGAACGCCTCCACCTCCGCGGCGGCGGCGCGTCTTTCCGTGCTGATGAAGATGCCCGTTTGGGCGACCCATCGGGCCGGCGCGCCCGATGGGGACGTTATCCTCTCCGCCCGCGCGCGGCTGGCGCGCAACATCGCCGGATTTCCCTTCCCCTCCCGAGCCACAGAGCGGGACCTGCGCCGGGTGGCGCAGGAGGTACGGCGCGCGGCGCTGGCGGACAACGCCCGCCTGGCAGAGCTGTACGCCGTGGGAATCGCCTCCCTGCCCCAACGCGAACGGGACGAACTGATCGACGCGCGCCGCATCTCGCCGGAGCTGGCCGAGGGGGGCGCGGAGCGGTACGCCCTGCTGGACGACGAGGGCGCCCTGAGCATCTTCGTCAACGAGGAGGACCATGTCCGCATCCAGGCGCTGGCGGCGGGCAGCGCCGCGCACGCCGCTCTGCTCTCGGCCGAGGACGCTGAGGTGCGCCTGGCGAAGCGCCTCACCTTTGCCCGGAGCGAGCGCTGGGGCTGCCTGACCACGTCGCTCAGCAACCTGGGGACGGGGCTGCGCCTGTCCGTACTGGCGCACCTGCCGGCTCTAGCGTTCGTGGGGCGGCTGGAGGACACGCTGAAGGCGGCGGAGCACCTGGGCATCAGCATCCGGGGCGCACACGGCGAGGGCAGCGCGGCAGTGGGGGACCTGTATCAGATCTCCAACGCTTTCACCTACGGTCCCACCACGCGGCAGATCGCCGGGCGCATTCAGCCGGTGGCGGACTACCTGGTTGCCGCGGAGCGCGAGGCCCGCGCCCAGGTGGCCGCGGACCCGGCCGAGGCCCGGCGTGCGGTCCAGGGGGCGCGCGAGGCGTGGGCGCGCATCGAACAGGCGGAGCGTCTGGACGCCGCCACCACGCTGGTGCTGCTTTCGCGCCTGCGCCTCGCTGCGGCGTGCGGCCTGCGCTTGTTTGGTGGGGACGCGGCGGAGCCCGCCCCGGGTGGCGCGCTTTTCGCGGAACTGGTGGCCGAACTGCGCACCGGCGCCGGCCTTGCCACCCGCCACGATGTCCTGGCTACCAGTGTGGTGCGGGACGCGATTCAGCGTCCCGCGAAGATTCGCACCGCGCTGCGCCCCTTCTACTACCTCGCCCGCAACTGACCTGAGCACTGCCCGCGTATGGGCTCCGCAACCGGATCGGTCCCTGAGGTGTCCCCTACTTCGGAGGGCGCGAGAGGATGGACGACGACGGGCGCGCGGTTTCGGGCCGCGACTTTCTGATCCTGTTCAGCTGTGTCGTAGGGGCGATCTTCCTGTTCTCGCTGGGGCGCAAGTATCTGGTGCCGTCGATGAAGCCGGAGTCGTATGTCTTTGTGGACTGCGCCGCCTGGAACCGAAGCGGCGGCGACGGTTGCTGTGTGCAGGGGATGGTGCGCGGTAATGCGGACGATGACCTGGTGCGCCTGACGGGCCACGGCAAGCAGGGGCGTCAGTGGACCGAGGAGGTCGTGATCTGGCGTAAGGATGGTTCGCGCACCCGCCTCGCGTCCCATGTGAAGACCCCACGGGGGAAGTGCGTCGTGGTTCGCTACGTGCTCAAGCACGGGGACACCACCGTGGATACGGTGCGCACCGATTTCTGAGGGCAGGGCTTACCCGGGCTTACCCGGGCTTACCCTGAAAACGCGCGAGGGCCGCGGGAGATTCCCGCGGCCCTCGCCGATGCGTTACGGGGTACGCTGGATTACCAGCGGCCACCACCGCCGCCGCCGCGACCACCCCGGCCGCCGCCGCCGCCGTAACCTCCACCGCCGCCACCACTGCGGCCACCGCCCCCACCGCCGCCGAAGCCACGGTCCTCGCGCGGGCGGGCCTCATTGACGGTCAGGGAGCGCCCGTCCAGGTTGTAGCCGTTGAACCGGGCGATCGCGTCGCGCGCCTCGCCGTCGTTGGGCATCTCCACGAACCCAAAGCCCTTGCTCTGGCCTGAGTAGCGATCTTCAACGATCGTCGCGTCCGTCACCTCACCCGCCTGGGTGAAGAGGTCGCGCAGGCCGTCCGTGTTGGTGCTGTAGGAGATACCCCCCACGTAGATTCTCATATCCGTCTCCTGGCTCCCGGCAGGGATAATTTGTGCAGCACGCAAGGAAAGGAGAACAGGTCGGTGGTGCGGGGGTGAGACCGCGCGCGGAACTTGCAAACCAAACTTTGTATACTGGCGGGAAGGGAGCCTACCCCGCCTCAGGCACGGGATATGATACCACGTTTCTCTTCCACCTGAGCCGCGGCGCCGGATTCGGACGATTTTGTGGCGTCGTCATCCGCCGCGGCCGCGCGCATGGCCGCCTCAAGCTTCGGCACCAGGACATCGAGCGAGTATTGCGCGAGGACGCGGGCGCGGGCGGCCTGACCCATCTCGCGCCGCTTCTCCGGCTGCGCCGCCAGCGCCGCGAGGGCGTCGGCCATGAGGTTCGGGTCGAAGTCGGGTATCACCACACCCGTTTCGCCGACAACTTCCGCCGGGCCGCCGCTGCCGGAGAAGCAGGCCACGGGCTTTTCCATCGCCATGGCCTCCAGAACGACCAGCCCGAACGGCTCTTCCCAGGAGGTCATGGCGAAGGCGTCGAAGCGGGCGAAGTGCTTCAGCGGCTCTTTGGTGACGGGCACGAAGTCGATAAGGTGGTCCACGCCCAGCTTGCGGGCGGTTTCGCGGAACTCCAGGCCGTCCCGGTCGTCGGTCACGCCGACCCAGACAAAGCGTACGGCGTCCTCGCCCAGACGGCGCGACAGGGCGACCGCCATGCGCAGCCAGGACTCCATCCCCTTGCGCCACATCCCCTTGCCGCACCCGCCGACCACAAAGGGCGTGCCGGGCGCGGGCGTTACAGGCGTCGTGGGCGGCGGCGCCTCCGGAATTCGCGTGAAGGCCGGAATCGAGGAGATGCGCTCCGCCGGGATCTCATGGTCTCGGATGAGGGCCGCCCGGACTGCGCCGGAGACGGCGATATAGCGCCGGGGCCACGGCGTCAGCAGATTCGGGAGAATGCGGGCGTAGTGGTTGATGTGCGTTTCGAGCTCGTGGACGTGCAGCAGCGCGGGGATGCCGGTGGCGGGGAGACCCAGCAGGTCCGCCAGCGGCAGCGACGCGACGCTGTTGACGTAGATCAGGTCGGGCCGGAAGCGGTTCAACAGGGCGGAGCGGCGCGACGGGCGACGGGCCAGGCGAATCGCGCGACGCCAGGAGGGCTGCCCCTCGCCGCTCACGACCCAGAGCGCCCCGAACCGCTCGTAGCACTCCTGCTCCATGGGGCCGCCGTGCAGCGCCACGGGCTGCACCTCAACCTTACCGGCCGCACGCAGGGCGGTGAATGCCTCCATGGCGACGCGCGGCGCGCCGGTGAGGGTCATCTCGTGCAGCAGGAGGAGGACCCGCAGGGGGCGCGGACGCTGCCCGTTCTCCAGGGCGCTCACGGCTGCGGATTCCTGCCGCGCCCGATCAGACGGGCCATCCGCTGCGCGAAGCGGTAGATGCGGCTTCCCTGAATCTTCTGCAACTGGCGCTCGGCATCGCGCAGACGCGTCGCCTCCGCGTGCAGCGCGGCGTTCTCGGCGTACAGGCGCTGCTGGTCCGCCTCAACAACCGCGCGGTGGGCGTTAATGGCGTCCCGGTCTGCGGCGATGCGCTCCACCTCCGCGGCCATCTCACGCGCCGCGCCGCGCTCCTGCTCCAGGAGGCGCTCCTGACGGGGAAGGTCGCCGGTCAGCGCCCACCGCTCCCCGAGGTACTGAAACAGACGCCGCAGGAGGTCGCGCCGCTCGGCATCAGCACCAAATAGAAAGCGCATCCCCGCCGGGACCTCCGGTCCCACGGCCAGCACCCCGAGGCCGCCGGCGTGCGTGAATGCGAACGACGGGTAGGTGTCCTTGAGTTCGTCCCAGAAGCGGTGGACGCCAAAGTCGTCGGTGTGAACCGCGGTGTCGTGGAACAGAACGATGCCCCGACGGCTCACCTTCGGCAGCCAGGTCTCGAAGTCGTGCCGCACCGCCTCGTAGGTGTGCAGGCCGTCGATATGGAGAATATCGATGCTGCCGTCTTCGAACTGCCCCACGGCGTCATCGAAGAGGCTCCGGACCAGGGTGGAGAAGGAGGCGTAGCGCGGGTCGTGGTGCGCCCGCAGGTCGTCGTATACGGCGTCCTCGTAGAAGCCCGCGTGCTCGTCGCCCGCCCAGGTATCCACCGCCCAGCAGCGTGTCCCCGTCTCCAGCGCCTTTACGGACTGGCAGAAGGCGCAGTAGGAGTCGCCGTAGTGGGTGCCCAGCTCTACCAGCGTGCGCGGTCGCGCCCGGTCGATCAGGAGCAGAGCGAACGGGATGTGCCCGCGCCACACCGAGAAGTCGGAGAGCCGCTCCGGCTCCTGCAGCAGGATCGGGTGTGCCAGCGGGTCGAACGGGGGGGCGTCGGCGGCGGGAGCGGCGGTCATGCGGCGGTAGTCTCCTCCGCGGGCAGAGGGACAGCCGCAGTCGCCGCAGCAGTGGGCGGAGCGGTTACGGGATGGGGGACGGCCTCCCAGCGCATGGGGAGGTAGGCGCAGCCATAACCGCCCAGGCGGCCCGGGGTCACTTCGAAGGTCGCGGCGTTCTCCACCTTATGCTCCACCGGCACCTGCACAGGGAAATCATCTCCGGTGCAGTCCAGGAACAGGTGGAGCTGCACGCGGTACTTCCCGGCGTTCAGCGCGAGCTCGGGGGTTTCCAGAGCCACGGTGCCGGTAAGCGGCAGGCGGTCCGTTGGAAGCCCGTGCAGGTAGGTGTTCGTCGCAAACATATAGAGGCCGTCTTCGCGGAAGATCTCCAGGCAGAAAACGGGGTGGGGGACGGGATGCGCGAACCGGTAGTCGATCTCCACGCGCAGCGGCTGGCCCGCCTCGATCGGCCCGTTCGCACGGCCCCGCCCATCCAGGACGCGGCAGGCGGTGAGGGCGTGGCGGCTCGGGTCTGCGAGGCGCTGCGCCTCGGCCTCCGCGCGCAGACGCTCCGCGTGAAGCTCCAGCGCTCGCTCCCGCTCCTCAGCCTCCCGGCGCTGCCTCTCCTCTTCCTGCCGCTGGCGCTCCTCCTCCTTACGGCGGGCCTCCTCCTCGGCTTGCTGCATCTCCCACTCCACGGGATGGCTGACGCGGTAGTCTTCGGCCTCGCGCTGCGCCACCATCGCCATGTAGCGGTCCAGCACCTCGTCGGTGGGGCCGTCGGCGATCAGTTGGCCGTGGTCCAGCCACAGGCAGCGCGTGCAGAAGTCGCGGACCTGCCCGGTGGCATGCGATACCAGCAGCACGGTCCCGCCCTGCGCCACGAACTCGTTCAGACGCCGTATGCACCGGTTCTGGAAGTAGGCATCGCCCACCGCCAGCACCTCGTCCACCAGCAGAATCTCCGGGTCGAGGTGCGCGGCGATGGAGAAGCCAAGCCGCATATACATGCCGGAGGAGTAGCGCTTGACCGGCGTATCGATGAACTGTTCCAGATCGGCGAAGGAGACGATCTCGTCGAAGCGGCGGGCGATCTCCTTGCGGGAGAGGCCCAGGATGGAGCCGTTGAGGTAGACGTTCTCGCGGCCCGAAAGGTCCGGGTGGAAGCCCGCGCCTACCTCGATCAGGGCTCCGATGCGCCCATGGGCGCGGACCCGGCCCGAGGTGGGGGGCAGGATGCCGGTCAGCAGCTTCAGCAGGGTGGACTTGCCGGAGCCGTTGTGCCCGATGACACCCACCGCCTCTCCGCTGTAGATACGGAAGTCCACATCGCGCAGCGCCCAGAACTCCCGGGTCGGCCCGATGGGGGTCTGGTTCCGTCGGCCCAGCAGGTGGGGCAGGGAGAAGCGCTCCCGCAGGTCGCTCCCGCGCGCGCCGCCGAGCAGGAACCGCTTGGACACTCCCTCCACGGCGATGCGAACGTCGTCGCGGGGGGCGGCGGGAGTCTGGGGAGCGGGGGATTGGGACATAGGAGGCAGGCGCGCCGGCTTAGAAGCCGCCGAGGAACCCTTTCAGCATGTTGTAGAACCCGACGAAGGTAAAGGCCCCGCCGATGTAGTCCGTGCGCTTCACACGGTCCACAAAGATGATATCGTTTGGCAATATCTCGGGATTGTACTTCGGGTCACCGCCGGACTTGAAGAACTTTCCGTAGTCCACGCGCACGACGGTCGGCGGGGCGTTTTGGTCCGTCGGGTTCTGGCGGAGGATCTGAATGTCTCCGATCTTGGCCTGCCCGGAGGTGTTGCCGGAGTCACTCATGACGTCCAGCAGGTAGGTCTTGCGGTCCAGCGGCAGGAAGCGCTTGCGTGCGCCGCCGATCTCGCCCCAGACATAGTAGAAGCGCATGGACACCGGCACCTCCAGGGTGTCGTAGTCCTGCAGGTCCATGTCCGCGCTGTCGTCCGTGAGGATGCGCAGCAGGTTCACGGGGATCTTCGTAGTGGGCGAGGTCGGGTCGCCGGGGACGGTGTGGCGGTGAATATAGGAGTTCACCAGGTCGCCGGTCGCGCCGTTCTCGGTGACGCCGAGCTGCACCAGGGCCTGCTTCAGCGTGAACCGCTCGTCGATCTCGTGCTGGCCGCGCTGGGAGAGTTCGCCCTTGACGAGCAGAATGCGCTTCGCCGGCAGGTCCAGCGTGAGCGTGTCCCCTTCGCGCAGGGGAATGTTTGCCGGGCCTTTGGGATCGCGGATGGCCTGTACAAGGTCCACTGTGACCGGCTCTTCACGCTGCGGGTTGGTGATGCGGGCGGTGACCCGCTCCGGCTGTGGAATGTTCCCAATCACCGCAAGAAGCTCGGTGACGCGCCAGCCGTTCAGCAGGTTGAAATCCCCGCCGCGCGCGGCGTTCCCGCGGACATAGATGCGGCGGGCGCGGGCGGAAACGAGCTGAACGTTCACCTGCCCGGGGCGCAGCACGAAGCCGCGCGGGTGCGAGAGCGCCTTTTCCAGCGCCGTCGCCAGCTCCTGACAGGTCATACCGCGTGCCACCACCGGCTTTTCCATCCGCGGCAGCATCACGGTGGCGTCCGCGAGGAGCGGCACCTGCCGGTTGTGGTCCTCGTGCCGCGCGACAGTGATCTGCACGGTGTCGCCCGTGTCCAGGCGGTAGGTAGGCAGCAGGGCGTCTTCTGGCAGCGGCGAGCGGTCGGCGCCGGTCGGTGCGTCCGGCGTCTGCGATGATTGCTGCCCCGCCGCCCCGCCGTTGTTGCTGAGCGGCGCAGACAGGCCCTGCGCCCGGGCCACCTGCGGGGGCGGCGCCAGTAGCAGCGTCAGGGCGACGGCGCTAACCAGGTAGGATGGTTTCATCACTCAAGCCTCCTTCGCTGCGCCACCGCCGGTGGTGAGGGCGGGTTCGCCCGCGCCTGCGGCAGCGGCGCTCACGGGGTCCTGGCCCACGACCACTCCTAGAATGCGCGGCTGGTAGCCATTGGAGAGCAGCCGGCGGGCGCGCGCCACGGACTCGTCGGCCGGCACCGTAGAGGGGGTGACCAGCACCAGACCATCCGCGGCCTTTTCCATCGGCCCAATCTGGCGCGCGGACCACACGGACGGTCCGCTGACCACCACAATGTCGGTATCCGCTTCTTTGCCTAACTCATCAAAGAGGGAGCGCATGCCCGTTTCTGTCGCGGGGGTAGTGTCATCCGGCGCCCCGGCGGAGAGGAAGCGCAGGCCGCCGCCCGCACCCACGTGCAGGATATCCTTCGCCTTCGCGCGGCCCGCCAGCACATCCGCTATACCCGGCGCGTCCGGCTTGCCGAACACGCGGTTCAGCCGGGGCTGCGCCCGGTCGGCGTCCACCAGGGTCACACGGAGGCCATCGCGCACCAGGGTCGCCGCAAGCTGCGCCGCAAGCTGCGCGGTCGTCTCGTCGGAGCGCGTGCCTGCCAGAAGTACCACGGGCGCCCGTCCCGGCACGGCGTTTTCCGCGTGGCGGTGCGCCAGGCAGTAGCCGATCTCCCGGAAGGCGTCCTCGGCGGCGGCGCTGTTGTAGACCGGGACCGGCAGTTCACGGCCTGGCCCGGTGGGCGCGGGCAGCGCGGCGATGGGCACCTGCGCCAGCAGCGGGACGCCGCCCACCTGCGGCAGCGCGGCGGTGTAGTCCGGCTCCGCCGGGAGGGTGGCACCCTCGTCCCGGCGGTCGCTTGCGAAGTACTCCACCAGCAGCGCCGCGCCCACTCCCAGGAACCCACCCAGGAAGACGGCCATCAGTGCGTTCAGGATCGGCTTGGGGCTGACCGGCGTCTTAATGACGCGCGCCCGCTCCAGCACCCGGATGCTGGGGACATTGGTCGGGCGGTTCACCTCGATCTGAATCAGGCCCAGGTGCGCCTTATTGTAGGCCTCGGTGGTCATCTCCACGCGGCGCAGCAGCTCGCGGAAACGGCTGCTCTCCGGGGCGAGCACACGCTGCTCCGCCTGGAGCTTTTGCAGCTCTGCCGAGTTCACCTCGATAGAGCGGCGCAGTTCGCGTAGCTCCTTCTCGGTGTTCCACAGGCTGGTCTGGGCGGCGGAGTAGTCGGGGTTGCGGCTGATGCCCACGCCACCCTTCGAGTAGGCCTGCTTCTGGACCTCTTCGAGCGCCTCCTCCCGCGCCTTGATGGCGTTGTCCAGGCTGACAATCTCCAGCGACTCCGGGCCGAAGTCGTTCAGCTTCTCCTCCCGCTCCCGCTTGAAGTCGGCGATCTGGTTGCGGTACTGGTCGATGAGGGCGTCTTTGTTCATCGTGTAGCCAGTGACCACCGTCGGCGGGATCGTCTGGAGCTGCTTTCTGAGCAGGGCGATGCGGTTCTCCAGCAGCGGGATGTTGAGGCGGCCGGACTCCACCGCCTGCCGCACCTCCAGCGTCCGCGCGGCGCGGCGGGCGTAGAGCGCGGCGGGGTCGGAGACGCCCACCTTCTTAAGGAAGGCGAACATGTCCGCGTCCGCCTTCTCCTTCTCGGCCAGCGCCTTGTCGCGCTGCTTGGCGAGGCGGACCTTGGAGAGGTCGAGCTTGCGGTCGGCCTCCTGCCGGGCGTAGCTGATGTAAACGTTCGCCAGCGTCTCGGCCGTCTTCGCCGCCTCCTCGGGGGTGCGGGCGCGCACCTTCGCCTCCAGGATCTGCCCCCCGGCGATCGAACTGAGGCGGATGCGGTTCAGAAGCTCCTCTGGCTCGGACTTCTTGGTCAGACCTGCCTTTATCAGGACTTCCGAAAGGAACGGCCGCGACTTGATCTTCTCCATCTCCGCGTCCATGGACGGTCCGCCGGCGGCGGAGAGCAGGTCCCGGAGGCTGGAGGGCATCGCGGTGGACGGGCTGTTGTCCATCAGGATGCGCGTGGTGGACTCGTACCACGGCTTGAGTTGCGAGGTGACCAGGAGGGTGGCGGCAACCGTGACCGTGAACACCGACAGGGCGACCGGCGCGCGGCGTCGCAGGATGTGCGCCACGTCCCGCGCGGTTACGGGTGGTGGCGGCGGGGGGAGGCTGGCGCTGCTGCTGCTATTATCGAAAGCGGCACGGGTCGGCGTCGTGGCGGAATACAAGGCTGGGTCGGTCTCCCATTCGGTTCGAGGCGTCTCGTCCGCGGCGGCTTCAGAACGCGGCTCCGAGGTGCTCCGACGGTCACTTCACCCTGGAATGCTACATCCGGCATTTCACTTTGTCAAGCGAAGTGCCTGCGGTCGTCAGAAAACACTGCGTCTTGTTGATAGTCCGCGACATCTGGTGCTACGGCTCAGAGCCTCAGGGGAGGTAATAGGTGGCGGACTGGTTGGGCGTCTCCTGCACCTCGACACGATGCAGGCGCGCCGGCCCGAAGTCGTGGCGCGCCAGCTTTTCGGCCACCACGCGCGCCAGGTTCTCGGTGGAGGGCGCCGCTTCGGCGAACTCGGGCAGTTCGTTGAGTACCGCGTGGTCGAACGGCTCCAGCACCTCGCTCAGGGCGTTCTTAACGTCGCCAAAGTCCGCCAGCAGGCCGGACGCGTTCAGGCGCTCGCCGCGCAGGTGGGCGCGCACGCGGTAGTTGTGGCCGTGCAGGTGGGAGCACTTGCCGGGGTAGTCCGGGAGGAAGTGCGCCGCCGCAATGGTTTTCTCTACCGTGATCTCGTACATCGGGTGTAGCCGTGGCGCGGAAAATGCAGACGCTAAACGGTGGTGAGCGGGGGGAACGCGGGAGCCCCCTTCTGCGTCAGCGGGTCTTCGATGTCGCCCACGTAGCGGTTCTGGTCGTCCACCAGGATGCCGCGGGTAACGACCTCCTCGGGCGAATCGGTCAGGGCGAACGTCGCGACGATCACCTTGTCGCCCACCCGACAGCGCAGGGCGGCGGGGCCGTTCATGCAGATGACGCCGCTGCCGCGCGCGCCGGAGATGATGTAGGTCTCCAGGCGCTCGCCGTTGGTGGCGTTCCATACGTGCACCAACTCGCCGGGGACCATTCCAGCACGGTCCAGAAGGTCCTGGTCGATCGTTATGGAGCCGATATAGTTGACATCGGCCTCGGTGATGGTCGCCCGGTGTATCTTGGCGGAAAGGATCTGGCGCAGGCGCATACGGTTATGGAAACCCCCATGAAAAAGTATAGCCCCTTGGTCCGGCCGCCGCAAACTCACCCGGAGACCGGGGTAAAAAGGGCGTGGCTCGCGGAAGGAAACGGTTTGCGAGCGTGGGAAGTATGAAGACTATGATGACGGACGCGTACGGCGAGAACGAAAGCGTAGCAGAAGAGCACGAGGACACCGCCGGAACCCGCCTGGGTATCGCGGTCGGCGCCATCGTGATTGTTGGCCTCGTCTTCCTGTGTTTCCAGTTCGCGCTCCGCTCGACGGGCAGTGGCGGCAGCGGCGCTTCCCGCAACCGCATGAGCAGCGCCCCGGATGCCCGCCGCGACCCCGGCTCCCCCGGCGGCGTCCTCAGCGCGGCGCCGGCATCGGCCCCCTCTCCCGCCGCGCCTCGGCCGCTGGCGCTCCCGCGCCCCGCCGCGCCCGCGCCGCCTGTAACCCCGCCCCGTCCCGTTACCGCAGGTGTCGCTGTGTTCGGGAGTCCAGAGGAGCAGGCCGCGGTGCAGGCGCTTCTAAAGGAGGTGCGCGCCGCGTACGAGTCTGCCCTGAGTCTGGGGGGCGGCAGCAGCGCGGCGCCCGACGCCGCGGCGCAGGCGCGGCCCCGGCTGGCACTGCCGCTGGAGAGGTCTGCTGCGCCCGCATCGACCTCCCAACCGTACGAGGCGGGAGGCGGGGAGGAGATCGGGGAGGTGCCCTCCGCCGACGCTGTGCGCAATGGTGAGGCGCCGCTGGAGGTTCCCCCCGTGCCCGGCGGGGCATCCTCGCTGCCCGCGGCGCCGCTCGCAGTGGACCCGGAGACGCTGCGGACCGAGGCAGATGCCCTGGAGGTGGTGGTCACGCTGAACACGCACCCTGCGCTGTACCCCGAGACGCTGCGGGACGAGGTGCGGGTCCTGAACTACGAACTGCGCACCAGTCTGTCCACGCTGAACCTGGCGGCGTCGGCGGCGCCGGAGCAGGCGGGCGCCTTCCAGTCCGCCGCGGCCGCGCACCTCGCCCGCGCCGGGGCGCTGCTGTCCCGCCTGGAGGGCGTGGCGCGCACCGGTGTCCTCCCCCCGTCGCCGGGGCGCTGAGGGCGCGCCGAGCCGCGGGCGAACCGGGCAGGAACCGGGGAGCTACGCGGCGAAACGATGGGCGCGCGGCTCTCCCGCGCCGTAAGGAGCCATTGCCCGTGACCGATTCCCCCCGCCCCGGATTGCTGAAGGCTGTTTCCCTGATCCGTGACGTGCCGGACTTCCCGAACCCCGGCATCCTGTTTAAGGACATCACCCCGGTTCTGGCAGATGCCGAAGCCTTAAGGGAGGTCGTGGATGCGCTGAGCGCCGCGGCCGCGGCGCTCCAGCCGGACCTGATCGTGGGCATCGAGTCGCGCGGATTTCTGTTCGGCGCGCCGATGGCCGTTCAGATGGGGCTGGGCTTCTCCCCGGTGCGCAAGAAGGGCAAACTGCCCTACGAGACCATCACGCAGGAGTACGCGCTGGAGTATGGCACGAACGTGGTGGAGGCGCATGTGGACGCCGTGCAGCCGGGGCAGCGCGTCGTGATTGTGGATGACCTGCTGGCAACCGGCGGCACCGCCGTGGCCGCCGCCAACCTCGTGGAGAAGCTGGGCGGGGTCGTGGCCGGGTACTGCTTCCTGGTGGAGTTGGAGTTCCTGAAGGGGCGTGAGCGCCTCGCGGGCCGCGATATCACCGCGCTGATCCGGTATTAGGGGCCCTCCTAATGACCGTTTCCGACGTCATCGCCGCGCTCGACCGCATTGCGCCACCGCACCTGTGCCTGGGCGACGACCCCCGGGGCCTGCTCGTGGGCGACCCCGGCGCGGAGGTGTCACGCCTTGTGGTTGCGCTGGACATCACGCCTGAAGTGGCCGCGACGGCCGCCGCGCTCGGGGCGCAGATGGCCGTCGCGCACCACCCGCTCATCTACCACCCGCTCCGTACTGTCCGCGCGGATGAGCCCCACCCGGGCGGCGTCGTGCTCACCTGCGCCCGCGCCGGGATCGCCGTGGCGTGCGCGCACACCAACTGGGATGTCGCGCCCGGCGGCGTCAACGATGTGCTGGCGGAGCTTCTTGGCCTCACGGATGTCCGCCCGCTTCAGATTACCTATAGGGAGCCGCTGGTCAAGATTGCCGTGTTTGTGCCGACCGAGAACCGGGAGGCGGTTCTGGAAGCGATGGCGGGCGCGGGGGCGGGTGCCATCGGGGACTACGACCGCTGCGGGTTCTGGGCGCCCGGCACGGGCACGTTCCGCCCGCTGCCTGGTGCGAACCCGCATATCGGCACGGTGGGCGCGCCGGAGACGGTGGCGGAGGACCGTCTGGAGATGATCATGCCGGAGGGGAAGTGGCGCGCGGTCGTGGCGGCGATGGTCGCGGCGCACCCCTACGAGGAGGTCGCCTACGACGTATACCCGCTGAAGAACGCCGCCGCGGAGTTCGGCATCGGGCGTATCGGTACGCTCTCCGAACCGCTCACCCCGGCCGCCCTGCTCGCCCGCGCGCAGGGGGCGCTCGCCTTCGACGCCGTGCGCATGGTCGGCCCGGCGGACCGGCAGGTCCGCACCGTAGCCGTGTGCGGCGGCGCGGGAGCCTTCCTCCTGCCCGACGCCCTCGCGGCGGGCGCGGACGCCCTGGTCACCTCGGACGTGCGCCACCATGAGTTCGTGGACGCCGCCGCGCGCGGATTCCTGCTCCTCGATGCGGGCCACGCCGCCACCGAAACTCCGGGCGCCCGCGAACTCGCCCGCCGCCTCACCGCCGACCTCCCCGGCGTCGCTGTCACCTTCGCCGAAGCGGACGGCAGCACCGCGGGGTAGGCCGCCCGGCGGCCTACCCCGGGAAGTAGCAGGACCTACAGCCCGACGGTCCGCAGGGACATACGCACCTTCGCGGCGGCGGTCTCCGGGTCGTCGGCGATGTTGTTCGGGTTCAGGATCTCCGGCGCGATGTAGCCCCGGTACCCCGCCCGCCGCAGGCCGTCCAGGAAGTCCTTCAGGTCGATCTCGCCCTCGCCGGGCAGCACCCGCTCGCCGTCCCGCGCGCCCTCCGGCCCCGAGCCCTTCGGCGCGTCGTTGATGTGGACGTGCACGATCTGCGCGTCGGTCAGCTTCGCCAGGTCGTCGCCGGTGACGCCGGTCGTGTAGCAGTGGTACGAGTCCACGAGCAGGCCGACGTTCGGCTCCCCGATGCGGGCGATCAGGTCCAGCGTGCCCGGGAGCGTGTAGATCGCGGCGTTCGCGCCCATGGCGTTCGGCGCACCGGCGCGCAGGTGGTGCGGCCCGACCCACTCCAGCCCAAGTCGGACACCGTGCCGGCCGAAGATGCGGGCGATTTCGCGGAAGCGGTCGGCGGTGCGGGCGATCCACGCCTCGGCGTCATCGTTGACCGCGGGGGGCATCCAGGTGGTGCAGCGGTCCGCGCCCAGGGAGGCGGCGACGGCCGCCTCGTCTTCCAGCGCGGCAAGGCCCTTCTGGAACGTTTCTTCGTCCCCGCGCCATTCGACAGAAAGCCCGAACGAGCCGAGTTCGACGTTCTTCTCGGCGAGGAACGTCTTCACCGCCTCCGGGCCGCCCTTCTCTTCGATGAGCTTGCGCGCGCCGCCGATGCTGAACTCGAAGGCGGCGAAGTCGTTCCGGGCGGCGAGGTCGGCGAACTCGGCGAGGGAGAGGGCGCCTGCGTTCAGGCGGGCGGGGTGCAGGGATATCTTCATAGGTCGTGTTTTCTCGTTTTTCTCGTCTGGGAGGGATCGGGGCGTTAACGGGTCGCCGTGGACTGAAGTCCCGGCTTCCGGAATTCAAGCCCGCCTCCGCGGGCTCCGGTAAATGCACGCTGCTACGGCTTATCTGTAGCCGCCATCCGTCCCAAGCAGCCCGCGGAGGCGGGCTTGAATTCCGGAAGCCGGGACTTCAGTCCACGGCACCAAGGCCACGGCGCACACCAGCAACGACGACAGCGGCCGTATTGCGGCCGGTGGATTGCGGCGGGCGCGGCTTCCGTCCCCTTCGGCGCAGGGAAGGCATTCTCCTGCGCCGAACAGCGTAGCACATGATCATCACGCAGACGCCGCTGCGCATCTCATTCGCAGGCGGCGGGACGGACTTTCCCGATTATTACCGGCGTGCGGGGGGCATCGGCGGGGGCGTCGTGTCATCCGCCATCGACAAGTACATCTACGTCATCGTCAAAGAGCGCTTCGACCAGAAGATACGTATCGGCTACTCCCGTACGGAGATGGTCGATTCGGTGGACCAGATCGAGCACGAACTGGTGCGTGAGGCGATGCGCGTTGTCGGCGTGGAGCGCGGCATCGAGATCAGCACCATGGCCGACATCCCTTCGGAGGGCTCGGGCCTGGGGTCCTCGTCTTCCGTCACGGTAGGGCTGCTGCACGCGCTGTACGCCTACCGCGGCGAACTGGTTACCCCCGACCTGCTGGCGCGGCAGGCGTGCCAGATTGAGCGCGAGCGACTGGGCAAGCCTATCGGGCTGCAGGACCAGTACATCGCGGCTTATGGCGGGCTGCGCCGCATCGCCTTCCTGCCGGACGACTCGGTGGAGGTCGCCCCGGTCGCGCTGAGCGAGGAGGGGCGGCGGCGGTTCGGGGAGAGCCTGCTGCTGTTCTTCACGGGCGTCACCCGGCGCGCGGACGCCATCCTGGCGGGGCAGCAACGGAGTATTCCGGAGCGTGCCACGACCCTGGACCGGATGCGGGCGCAGGCAGACGAGGTGTACGCCGCGCTGACCGCGGGAGATTGGAACGGGGTAGGGCGCATTCTGGATGCGGGCTGGCGCCACAAGCGGGGCCTGGCGGACGGCATCACCAGCGCCGAGATCGACGAACTCTATGCGCGGGCGCTGGAGGCGGGAGCAACGGGGGGCAAGGTCGCGGGCGCGGGCGGGGGTGGCTTCCTCCTTCTGTCGGTCCCGCCGGACCGGCAAGCGTCCGTCCGCGCGGCCCTGGCGGACCTCAAAGAGCTGCCCTTCGCCCTGGAGCGCGACGGGACGAAGGTCATCTTCAACGCGCGCCGGTAAGATGCGCGCCGCAGGAAGGGGCGGTATGACCGTAGGCTTCATCGGGTTAGGGGTGATGGGCGGGGCGATGGTGCGCAGCCTCCTGCGCGCGGGCTATGCCGTCCACGCCTGCGACATCCAGCCGGAGCGCGTTGCCGCGGTCACCGCCGACGGCGCGACGGCCGTACCGGACGCCGCGGCCCTGGTGGCGGCGTCCGATGTCGTCTGTACCTCACTGCCGTCGTCGGAGTCGTGGGTGCAGTTGGCCGAGGCCGTTCTGCTGCCGAACCTGCGTGCGGGACAGGTGGTGGTCGATTTCGGAACGGTCACCCCGCCGGAGACGCGGCGCCTGGCGGACGCCTTCGCCGCGCGCGGGGCTTCCCTGATTGACGCCCCGTGCAGCGGCGGGGTGGGGGGCGCGCAGCAGGGGCGTTTGCGCCTCTTCGCGGGTGGCGACCCGGCGGCGTTCGAGCGGGTTCACCCGATTCTGGAAACCGTGGGGGGCGCGGAAGGTCTCACCTACTGCGGTCCGAGCGGGATGGGGCAGGTGGTCAAGGGCGTCAACCAGCTTGCCATGGGGCTGGGCGCGGCGGCCTACCTGGAGGCGGTGGCGTTCGGCGTGCGCGCGGGGGCGTCGCCGGAGGTGATCAACCGGGCGGTCGGGGGCGACAGCGAGGGGTGGCGCGCGATGGTCCGGCAGACGGCGCGTTCGGCGCAAGAGGGGCGGGCGGAGCAGGCCGGGGTGAAGTTCCGCGAACTGCCCTACTACCTGGAAGCGGCGGAGGCGGCGGGCTTCGACCTGCCCCTGGCACGTGTGCTCTATGGGTTTTGCGACGCGGGCGAGCGCGTCGTGGTGGACGACAACCGCCCTGCCCCCTCCTTCTGGCACGAACTGATGACACGCGGTAGACAGAGCGAATAAACGATGCGGAGAACGGGCCGCGCCGGGGTACCCCGGCGCGGCCCGTGGGAGCGTAAGTAACGATGACAGGGGCGGCGGCGGCAACAGCAGGGGCGGAAGAACTGCCGGAAACGGCGGGGGGGATGTCCGGGTACGTTTCCGACTACCTCGCGACCCTCAAGGCACTGCTGGACGCGGTGGACCCGCGGGCGGTGGGGCGCGTGGCGGACCTGGTGTACGGCGCCTTCCGGGACGGGCGGCGCCTGGTGCTGTGCGGCAACGGAGGTTCGGGTTCTACCGCCTCGCACCTGGCGTGTGACTTCGCGAAGAACGTTCTGCTCGATTCGGGGCGGGCGTTTGAGGTGGTCGCGCTCTCCGACTCCCCGGCCGCGATCTCCGCCTGGGCCAATGACACCGACTACGCTAACGTCTTCGCAGGGCAGGCGCGCACGTGGCTGCGGGCCGGGGACGTGCTGATCGCCCTGTCCGGTTCGGGCAACTCGGCGAACGTCCTGCGGGCGGTCGAGGTGGCCCGCGAGGTCGGCGCGACCAGCGTCGGCTTCTGTGGCTATGGCGGAGGGGCGCTGGCGGAGCGGGCGGATATCTCTATTGTGGTGGACCGCCGGAATATGCAGCAGGTCGAGGATCTGCACATGGTCCTGGGGCACATTGTCTTCTCCGCAGTGCGCGATCGTGTGAAGGGGAGGCTGGCGGCATGAGTGGCAGCACTCCCGCGGTGTTTCTGGACCGGGACGGCGTTTTGAACGTTTACCTGCCCGGCGCCTATGTGCGGAACGGGGAGGAGTTGGTGCTGCTGCCGGGCGTCGCCGCCGCCGTGGCAGAGCTGAACGCGCTCGACGTGCCGGTGGTGCTCATCTCCAACCAGCAGGGCGTCGCCAAGGGGCTGATGACGGCCGACGACCTCCAGGGGCTGGACGTTCTGCTGAAGGAGCGCCTCCGGGACGAGGCGGGCGCACGGCTGGATGCGTCTTACTACTGCCCCCACCATGCGCGGGAGAACTGCGCGTGCCGTAAGCCGCTCCCGGGCATGCTGCTCCAGGCGGCGCGTGAGCACGGCATCGACCTGGCGCGCTCGGTTTTCATCGGGGATACGGTGACGGATGCCGCCGCGGCCCGCGCGGCGGGGGTAGGGGCGTTTGTGCTGGTCCTGACGGGCAAACTGCGGGACGCCGCGGACGCCGCGGACCCCGCGCTGTTCCCCACGTCGCCGGACTATGTGGCGGCGACCCTGGCGGACGCCGTACCCTGGGTCCGCTCCTACCTCGGCCACTCCGGGGAGCGTGTTGCCGCCCCGGTTGTCGCGCCCTAGACAGGGCCGCCGGACTCCTCCGGGAGGGGAACCGCGGGGGCGGCCTCGGGGCGGAAGGCAGTCACGGCGGCGAGCGCCTCAGGGCGGGAGATGTGCTCCGAGGCCGAGGCGAGTTCCAGACCCAGGATGCCGCCGTGCTGGTCGAAGTCGAGAATCAGCCCGGAGGGGTGGACCTCGGTCTCATGGATCGGGGCGTTCCGGAAGAGGATACGCAGCGTATCCTCTTCCGGCGAGTACGTGATTGTCATTGGGTGTCTCCTGGGGAGGCCCGCTCCTCAGCGGGAGGTTGCCGGGGCCGCCGCCACCGCCGCCTCTGCACCCGTTCGAATGCCGAGCTTCGCCAGCGTCTTTTCGAGGAACGCGTCGTTCTCGTTGAAGCCGATGGTGCCCCCGGCGATCTTCCCGTCCCGGTCGATGACGTACTGGGTTGGGATGCCCTCCACCTTGTAGAGCGCCTTCGCGAAGTTGTCGTCGCCGCGCCCGGCGGGGTCAAAGAGGGTCGGGAAGGTGTAGGCCTTGCCCGGGCCGCCCGTGCGCCACCGGTCATAGGCGTCCTTCTCGTCCCAGACACAGACCGCAAGCACCTCGACCCCCTGCCCCTTGACCTGCTGGTAGACCTTCTCCAGGTGCGGCATGGACTTCTGGCACGGGCCGCACCAGGTTGCCCAGAAGTCCAGCACCACGACCTTGCCCTTGTAGTCGGACAGCTTCACCTTGCGGCCGTCGGACGCGAACACGGTGAAGTCCGGCGCGGGCGTGCCGACCGCCAGCATCTTCGGCCCGGTGTCCTCCTCGGCGTTCGGCGGGGCGCTCCAGACGAAGGTCTGCGAGGCAACCGGCGCGTCGAACGTCCAGTTGGTGTAGTCGAGGCGCAGGTTCGGGTGCTCAGCGTCGTCGGCCCGGGTGCCCTCCTCGCGGCGCAACGGCAGGCCGCTCTCCGCGTCGAGGTGGGTGCGGATGAAGGCGCGCAGGCTCTTGCCGTCCTGGGACTTGCGGGCGGGCTCCCAGTCGGTGACGACCACGGTCTTACGGCCGTCGTCGAACGTACCTTCGGCGACGGTGCGCTCGTTGCCCGGCCGCGCGGGCGCGCCGGGGGTGGCGATCAGGTCGAGGCCCGCCATCAGGGCGAGTTGCGACAGGGGGCGGTCGCCCTTCGCGCGCGGCCCGGCGATCTTGTACTTGCCGATCAGGGCGTTGTACTCGTACTGCTTCTTGCCGTCCGTGAAGTAGAACGAGGTGGGCTTGCCCTTCATGTTGGGGCTCAGGCTGACCGCATCGACCCGGTAGCGGGCGCGGTCTTTGCCGTCCGCCCCGTCCGCCGTGACCGTGATGTCGAACAGCGGGGAGTACTGCTTGGTCTGGGCGTTGAACACGGTGAAGGTCGCCTTCGCCTGGATCGACTTCTTGGCCGGGAGCGGCGAGGGCGGCAGAGGCGGGGTGGCCGTCGCCGCCTGCGCCCCGGCAGCGTTGGCAGCCGCCGCCGGGACGTTGGTAGTCGCGACCGTGGCCACGGTCGCGAGCGCGGCCACAGCGGCGGCGGCGCTCGCGACGGCGGCGGAAGCGTTGCGTGTCATCATCAGGTTTGCCTTCTTACACTATCTCAATACATCGGGTTGGACGCGTTCTTCACGGGTACGTAGTAGTGGTTCGCGCCGACCGCGGTCGGGTCCGTGACGCCGGGGCCGAGCAGGTTGCCCAGCTTCGCCGAAATGGCGGACGCGGCAAGCCCGTTCTGGTTCATCTTCATGGCCTTGGCGTGCCCGTCCTGGAACAGGACGTTGCCGAAGGTGTCGGGGTGGCGGCCGGAGCTCTGCGGGGAGGTGAGCGCGGTGCCGTTCGCGCGGCGCGGCGTGTGGATGCCGTTGAACGTGGAGGAGGTCCCGCCCGCGTCGGCCATCAGGACGCTGGCGGCAGGCTCGGGCCAGTCCGCCAGAGAGGTGAAGGGGCCGTACGGCGTCACGCCGTCGCTCAGGGTGTAGCCGTAGACCAGCAGGTAGTTCTTGTCGTAGCCGAGCGGGGCGTCAGAGGAGTCGATCGTAAAGGGCGCGCCTCCGGTGCTGGGGGTCATGTCGCCGGTCGAAAGGCAGCTCTGGACCTTGCCGTTGCGGACGTAGGGCTGCACCAGGCCGTGCTCCGGCATCAGCTTCGCGGCGTTGCCGCCCTGCTGCATCAGGCCGAAGAACCAGTAAAGCTGGTGCGGGAAGCTCTCGCCTGAGGGCACATTGTAGCCATTGGGCGGGTACGTCTCGTCGTAGTCCTGCACATACTGGAGCACGGCGAGCCCCATCTGCTTGAGGTTGGAGAGGCAGGAGGTCTGCCGTGCCTTCTCCCGAGCCTGTGCGAAGACCGGGAACAGGATCGCAGCCAGGATCGCGATAATGGCGATAACCACGAGCAGTTCAATGAGCGTGAACCCGGCCCCGGGGCGGGAAGCGCGGGTATGACGGCGGCGGCTGTAAGAGCGAGTTAGAGACATGGCACTTTTCCCCTTCCTGATACGCATCCTTCGTTCACGGGAGGGCGCTGCGGCAGCATTGCATGCGGCGCGGCTATTTTTCGGTATCAAGGCTCCGGCGCGGACCGGTTGGTACGCGACGTTGCGTTGAGGCCGATTGTATAATGCCACTCCCAGAAAACTCCCAAAAGGGGCACTCTCCTCGCCAAAACCAAACAAATTCTATCAGCTTTTTGGGGCTTTCGCCGAGGTCAGCGCTTCGGCGCAGGCGGCGGGCAGTGGCAGCGTCTCCCCCTCCGTCCAGAGCGCCTCAAAGGCGGCCCTACCGAGGGCGGCCCGGGCACGGTCCCGGTCGGTCTCCAGCGCCTCCGGGTCGGCGGGCTTAAAGGTCATTCCCAGCGCGCGGCGCTGGTTTTCGGACGCCGCCAGAAGGCGCACGGCGGCGGGGTAGTCGCCTCGGGCGGCAGCGAGGTGGCCGCTCTCTTTAAGGCACCAGGCGAGGGCGCGGCGATCGTCCACGGCGCGTGCCAGTTCGGTCGCCTGCCGGAGGGCATCTCCGGCCGCGGCGAGGTCGCCGCGGAGGCGCTGCACGGTCCCCAGATTGAGGAGGGACACGGCGGTGTGGGAGCGGCTCCCGAGCGCGCGGCAGATCTCCAGATCCTCTTCGAGCAGCCGCTTCGCGGCGTCGTAGTCGCCCCGGTAGCGGGCAATCAGCCCCATATTGTTCAGCGTGGCGGCGATTAGAACGCGGTTGTCGGCGGCACGGTACAACTCCAGGCACTCGCCGAAGAGCGTCCAGGCGCGCTCCCACTCCTCCTGCTCCATAGCGACGTTGCCGAGGCCGAGTAGCGCGCTGGTCTCCAGCAGGGAATCACCGGCCTCGCGGGCCAGCGCCAGAGCCTCCTCCTGCATGCGCCGTGCGCCTGCGTAGTCCTCCTGGGTGTAGGCGATCGAGGCAAGAAGGAGGAGCGCCTGCCCTCTGCCCGACCGGTCGCCGAGCGCGGTCCACCGCCGCAGCGCCTCGCCGGCAGCAGCCTGCGCGGCGTCAAAGCTGCCCTGTGAGCGCGCCAGCCGCGCCAGGGCCTGCATCGCCCGCGCCAGCACCCGGGGCAGGTCGCCGCCGGCGGGCAGCGCGTCTTCCGGGCCGAGGGCACGCAGCAGCCGCTCCAGCCACTCCCGGCCCTCCCCGGCGTAGCCGCGGACATCCCAGAAGAGAACCAGGGCAGCTGCCATGCGCAGGCCCGGCACCACCGCGTCGCCGCCGATCTCGGCGCACCACGCGAGCGCGGCGCGCAGGTTGTCGACTTCGGCGTTCAGCGTCGCGAGAGCGAGCGCCTGGGATGGGCCGTTTATCGCCCGCTCCGCCGCCTCCGCGACGCCGAGGAAGTAGCGGGCGTGCCGCCGGCGGGTCTCCTCGTCTACCGCGATTGTCCGCTGCTGCGCGGCGAACTCGCGGAGTGTTTCCAGCATCCGGTAGCGCATCGCTGGCTGTGCGTCCGGGGCGCCGGCATCGCCCATCGCGTCGCCGGTCCCCTCGTCGGCTGCCACAAGGGAGCGCTCACGCAGCTCCGTGATGAGGCGCAGCGCCGTCAGAGTTGCCGGTCCGCCGCCGTCTGCCTCGGCCCCGGCCGTGCCGTCGGCGTCGAGGCAGACGGCGGCAGACGCCCCCAGAGTCCACCCGCCGCGGAACACGGAAAGGCGGACAAAGAACCGCTGTGCGTCCTCGGGCAGCAGGAGGAAGCTGTTTTCCACGACCGCCCGGAGCGATCGGTGCCGCTCCGGTATATCGGCGCGGCGGCTCACCAGCAGATCGAAGCGGTGGTTGAGCTGCGCGAGCATCTGGGCGGGGGTGAGCGTCTGCGCCCAGGCAGCGCAGAGTTCGATGGCGAGCGGAAGCCCCTCCAGACGCGCGCACAGGCGGGCGACCGTGGCGGCGTTCTGCTCGGTCAGCGCGAACCCGGGGCGCACGGCCCGTGCCCGGTCGACGAACAGCCGCACGGAGTCGTTGTCGGCGAAGGGGGCGTCCGGCTCCGCTGCCGCAGCCGGCACAGACAGCGGCCGCACCGGCCATTCGGACTCGCCTTCCAGGCCGAGCCTCTGCCGGCTTGTGACCAGCACGGTAAGCCGGGGGGCGCGCTCCAGCAGCGCCCGCACCAGCGGGGCGACACCGCTCAGCAGGTGCTCTGCGTTGTCCAGCACCAGCACCGGGGGGCGCTCCTCGCGGGCGAGCGTATCGGCCACGCGGTCGAGCGTGGTAAGGGCTGCGTCCGTGCCGCGGGGCAGGCGCATCAGGTCGGCGAGCGCGTCCGGGACCTGCCGGGCGTCTTCGAGGTCGGCGAGCGGGAGGAACCAGACCCCGCCGCCGCGCCAGGCGCGCATAGTTTCCAGGGCGAGCCGTGTCTTCCCCGAGCCCCCGATGCCTACCAGAGTCACCAGGCGCACATCGGACGCTGCCAGGAGAGTGTGGAGGTGGGCGATTTCGTCGGCCCGCCCGAAGAAGCGGGTCAGGGGGGCAGGGAGCGGCGGTGCCGTCGGGGCTGCCGGGGCGGGCACAGTCGCTGCTGCGATGGCGGGAGCGGTAGGCACGCCGCTCGTGGGGCCAGCCACGGCATCGCCGCGCCGCAGGGCGTCGAGCAGGGCGCGGGCAGCGGGCGATGGCTCTTCGCCGAGGGTGTCCGCCAGCACACGCTCCATCTCCCGGTACTGCCGCCGCGCCGCCGAGACCTGCCCGCTGGCCGCCAGGAGCCGGATGACGTCAAGGTAGGCGTCCTCCGCCAAGGGGTCGGCGACGTGCGCCCGGCGTGCGTAGGCGAGCGCCGTCTCCAGACGCCCGGCCGCCTCCTCATGGGCGATCAGAGCGCGCAGCGCCCCGAGGAACTGGTCAAGAAGGCGCTGACGCAGGCCCAGGACCCATTCGTCGTCAAGGCGTGGCAGGAGGGGGCCGCGGTACAGGTCTACGGCGGTGCGGAGCCAGGTGGCGCGCTCTTCCGGGGCCGTCTCGCCCGCCGCGCGCTTGAGTGCGTCCTCGAACGCGGCCACATCGGTGTGGACAGCATCCGCGCCGAGGGCGACGCTCTGCCGGTCCGCAACGAGAACGCTCCCCCGCGCAGTGCCCGGCGGCTCCAACTGCGGGCGCAGCCAGACGACGGCCTGAGTGAGCCGGTTTCGCCCGGCGTCCGGCGGCGCGTCCGGCCAGAGCAGGTCGGCCAGCGCCTCCCGATCGCGCGGCTGCCCGGCGGGGAGGGCGAGGCAGGCCAGGAGCGCCTCCGTCTTGCGGGTCTGAAACCGCTCGATTACCGGCCCTGCCTCCCCACGGGCGGCGCGCAGCCCTCCGAACATCTCGATGTACCAGATGCCCTCGCCCGCTTCCATGCCCCATTGTATCCCGCGCGCCGCGCCGCGCCGCCTGCGGTGGGGGGCGGCGCGGCGCGCGGAACTCAAACCGAGGGCTGGGGAACGTGGCGCCAGCGGGCCTGAATCAGACAGTAGGCGCCATAGGCGATGAGACCGAGGGCGACGATGCCGAGCAGGACCTGCCCGTAGGGCTGCTGTGCCAGCGAGAGCAGCGCCCCGTCCAGACCGCGCGCCTGGGCAGCATCACTGGCGAAGCCGGCGCGCAGCAGGAACCATCCGACGAGGGCTAAGACAACACCGCGGGCGATCAGGCCGACCTTGCCGGTGACGGTGGCCGCCTTCTCCTCCGCCGGGGGCATGGCGGCGAGATCGAGTTCCTGCTTGAACTTCTCCTTGATGCCCTTGTACGCCTGGTAGCCCGCGAGGCCGATTACCACGATGCCCGCCGCAATCACCAGGAACTGCCCGAAGGGCTGCGACAGGGCGGTTCGGGTGGCCGTTTCCGTGCCTCCGCCGCCATCCCCACCGCCGCGCATCCCCGTTACCAGGCGAAACGCGGTCAGGGACAGGGAAGTGTAAGCGAGCCCGCTGATGACAAGGCCGACGCGCATCAGGACGCCCTTGATGCCCTCGCCCGCTGCTTTGCGCTCCGGGTCAAAGAGCGCCTGCACCAGCCGCCACAGAGCGTAGCCCGCGAGGCCGATGGCGAGCAGCGCCAGCACGAAGCGCCCGGCCTCATCGCCGGCGATGGTGTGGAGCGCGCCGCGGGTGTCAGTGGTCTTGCCGCCGAGTCCGACCGCCGCCTGGAGCGCGAGCATGCCGACCAGGAAGTAGACCACGCCCTTGGCGGCGTAGCCGAGTCGCGCGAGCCGTTCGACCAGGGGGCCGGCCTCGCGCACCGCGCCGCCGGCCTGTTGTTTCAGCGCGCCGCCCGCGTTGCGCGCCATGTTCTGAATGCTCATCTCGGGAAGCCCGTCCTCAGGCAAACGGACGGCGCGGCGAGGCCGCGCCACCCATTTGTTCGTTGCCCTGTGGTTACCCGGACGGGCTCCCCGTCAAGCGAAAAAGAGCCTACGGCTGCTCCCACAGGCGGTAGTACTTCCCGCCGTGCTTGTCCACGGTGTTGCCATCCATGTAGCAGACGCTGAAGGCGCGGCGCGACACATTGGTGCGGTTGACGTCCGAGGCGTGCAGCAGGTAGTTGTGGAGCAGCACCGCCTCGCCCGGCTCCAACTCCAGGAACTCCACCTTCTCCGCGGGGGCGAACTCCGCCGCCTGCTCCTCGGTGAGGAAGCCCGAGCCGTGCGACGGGTTGATGAGGCCGTACTTGTGGCTGCCTGTAATCACCTGGACGCAGCCGTTGTCCACCGTCGCCGGGTCCAGGGCGGTCCAGATCGTGATCTGCGGGTCCCGGTCCAGCGCCGTCCAGCGGTCCTGGTGCCACGGCAGCCACGTGCCCTGGTTCGCCGGCTTGTTCATGAACATCGCGCGGAACGAACTCACCGGCGTGTCCGGACCGTAGGTGCGGGCGCAGATGTCTTTGAACAGCGGGCGCTCGGTGTACTCCAGGAACAGCGGGTCGTACTCCAGGTCCTGAATCTTGCGGTAGGCCAGGGTCGCGCCCTTGTGCCCCTTGCTCTGCACCCCGGCGTCCTCGTACCTGCCGGTGGTGCTGTCGAGCTGCATCAGCAGCTTCTCGTAGGGCACGTCTGCCGTGCCCAGCATGATGTCGTCGATGCGCTGCTGCAGCGCGGCCAGATCGGCATCACTCAGCACCTTGCCGAGGCGCAGGTAGCCGTCCCGCTCGTACTGCGCCCACTGCGCGTCGGTCAGCGCCTGTGCCTGCTGCGCGTCACTCGCCAGGGTCGTCGCCATCGTCGTTACTCCTCCCATGAGTGGGTTTGCACTTTGCGGCCATTGTGCCCTGAGGAGTTTCGCGCGGCAATTGACTATGCACCCCGGGTTTTATACAATGCGCTCATGGAGGACGGCGCCGAAGACCTCACGTTCCTCGTTTCGTCGCGAAACCCCGAGAGCCGCCAGCGGCTCGACAAGCACGTGGTCGGCTACTACACGATCCAGTACATGGAGCGCGGCGGGGTCGATCTGGCCTACGACGAGGAGTGGACGCGCATGGAGTGCGGGGAAACGGGGTGGTTCTGGCCTGCGTACCCCGGCCCGCGTCTGCGCTTCCACGCCGCGCCGGGCTACGACCACTGGTTCCACCGGCACATCGCGTTCCAGGGGCCGCGCGTCCAGCGCTGGCAGGCATCCGGCCTCTGGCCTGATTGCGCGCAGCCCGCCCCGCCCGGTCGGGGCGCCGCGGAGTGGGGGGCGTACTTCGAGGAGATGTGCGCCCTGAGCCAGCGCCCGGACCGCTGGGGGCGCCTGCGCGCTGTGAACCTGCTGGAAGGGCTGCTCCTCGCGCTCGCCGATGCCCGCGCCTCCGCCCCCGCCGCGGACGCCGAAGACGCCTGGCTCGCGCCGGTCCTGGAGCGCCTGGAGTCGGCGGACGCCTTCGCCCCGGACTACGCCGGTCTCGCCCGCGCGGCGGGCATGGGCCTTTCCACCCTGCGCCGCCGCTTCCGTGCCGCCACCGGTCTTTCCTTGCACGGCTACGTCCTGCAGGCCCGCCTGTCCCGCGCCCGCGCCCTGCTGGCCGAGACCGACCTGCCGCTCGCCGCCGTGGCCGAGCGCCTGGGCTACGAGAACGTTTACTTCTTCGCCCGCCAGTTCAAGCAGCAGGTCGGCGTTCCCCCCGGCGTTTACCGCCGTAGCAGACAGTTGTAACAAGCCCGCAGCCACCCGTGTCACGGAAACGGTCGCGCTCTCGTTAGCTCCCCAGCGTTCCGGTGACAGGAGGATCTACCTATGAAGAGTAAAGTCTTGTCCTTCGTGGCGGGCAGCGCGCTGGTGATGACGGGATGGCTCGTGCGCCCGTTCACGACGCCTTCCGCCGCTCACGCTCAGGCTACGTCAGCACCCGCAACAGCCCAGGCAACCGCGTTTCCCTCTGACGGCCGCTATCAGATCGCTTCGGGAGAAGGCGGCCTGTACTATCTGGACACGCGCACCGGGCGGCTGTGGATAGGGCTGTACCGGGCCGAAAGCGGTCCGCCCAAACTGGTCTGGCTTGACATCGACTCTCCCCAGCACAAAGCGTCACAACCGTAGTACGGTAGCGCGGCAAGCGGAGCAGACGAACGTCATTCGATTCCGCGGGCATCCGGGTACGATTCCGTATGAAACGTAGCGCCCGAGTGCTTGCCGTGGCCGCTGTCAGCGTCGTTCTGGTACTGCTCGCGGCGTACGGCGTGTCTGAAAACACGGGCAGCCGGCCCGTGGAAAAGGTGGCCTACGCCACCGGGTTCCAGATGGGGAGAGACGGCCAGGAAAGTATCTTCGTTACTGCAGATCTGGCCGTGGACAATTTCGCCCGGGACCCGGGTGCCTTCTTCGCGACCGTCGCAATGAGCATCCCCACGGAGCCAGGCATGTCAGAGAATCCGAACACTGCCTTGAAGTCCGTTTTGAAACAGATGGCGGCGGCAGAACCAGAGGCTCAGGTGGAACTCATACGCCGATTTGTCGCGAGTTACGAGGCCGGATTGCAGCAAGGATATGGGGACGCTCCGCCAGGAACGCATACCGAAGACTGAGGGGCATCGGATGGAACTGGCTATCCTGTGGCGCGGGCTGGACCCGCCGGGGCGCGACGCGTGCCGGTTGAGCACGTCGGATTCGGGGCACCGGCTGGCGGGGACGGCGGTGTTCGCCCCGGACGGGAAGCCGTGTCACCTGCGGTACGAGGTGGAGTGCGATGCGGCGTGGCGCACCCGCGCGGGGCGGGTGGAGGGCTGGATCGGCGACGAAAGTGTGGAGATGGCCGTCGTCGCCCTGCCGGGGGCGCGGTGGGAGGTGAACGGCGTCGAGTGCGCCGCCGTTGCGGACTGCACGGACCTGGACCTCGGGTTCACGCCTGCCACGAACCTGATCGCGCTGCGGCGCCTGAACCTGTGGGTGGGGGAGGAGGCGGAGGCGCCCGCCGCGTGGATCGACTTCCCGGCGCTGGAGTGGAAGCGCCTGGCCCAGTGGTATCGGCGCCTCTCCGACGAGGAGTATGCGTACCGCTCGCCGGACGCGGGGTACGCGGCGACGCTGCTCGTGACTCCGGCGGGGTTCGTGGCGCGCTACTCGGGGCTGTGGGAGCGGGAGGCGTGAGCCCCACCGCCGCCGTCTTCGACCCCGCGAGCGGCACGGTGACCGCAACGCTTACCGGGGAGGTCGGGGAGGCGGACGTGGCGGCGTGGCGCGAGGGACTGGCCGCCTGCCTGGAGGCGCTGCCGCGGGACGGGCGGTTCGCGCTGCTGGTGGACACGCGCGGCTACGCCCCCGCCAGCCTCGCCGCCCACCGGGCCTACCGCGAGGCGGTCGCCGACGCCGGAGAGGACGGGCGCATCGCGGCGGTCGCGTTCGTCCACCACGACGCGTACAAGATGCGCCTGCTTCAGGAGCAGGAGGGCACGGGGGACGTTGGCTATTTTGCCGATGTGGAGGAGGCGCGGGCGTGGCTGCGCCATAGGGTGGCAGGGGGCATTCTTGACACCCCGCGGCGGCGGGCCGTATAATTATTTGCCGTTCATCCCCTTCGGAGCCGAAGCAAGAGCAGCGGCAGAGAAAGTTTCAAAACCCACCCATGGCCCGCGTTACCCTCCGAAACCTTTGCAAGACCTTCACCGACCAGCAGACGAAGAAGGATGTCGTCGCGGTCAACAACCTCAACCTGGAGATCCAGGACGGCGAGTTCCTCGTCCTGGTCGGTCCCTCCGGCTGTGGTAAGACGACGGCGCTGCGCATGGTCGCGGGCCTGGAAGAGGTTACCAGCGGCGAGATCCTGATTGGTGACCGCGTGGTCAACGACGTCCCGCCGCGTGACCGCAATATCGCCATGGTCTTCCAGAACTACGCCCTCTATCCCCACATGAGCGTGTACGAGAACATGGCGTTTGGCCTGAAGCTGCGCATGCTGCCGAACCTGATGTGGCAGCTCTCCCACCCGGCCGAGGCCAAGAAGATCAAGGAGGAGATCGACCAGCGCGTCCGCGAAGCCGCGGAGACGATGGCGATCCCGCACCTGCTGGACCGTAAGCCCAAGCAACTCTCTGGTGGGCAGCGCCAGCGCGTGGCTCTGGGGCGCGCCATCGTGCGCGAGCCGCAGGTCTTCCTGATGGACGAGCCGCTGTCGAACCTGGACGCCAAGCTGCGCGTGCAGACCCGCGCCGAGCTGATTAAGCTGCACCGGCGCCTGGGGGTGACCACGATCTACGTTACCCACGACCAGATCGAGGCGATGACGATGGGGCAGCGCATCGCGGTCATGAAGGACGGCGTGCTGCAGCAGTGCGACACGCCGCTGAAGCTGTTTAACGAGCCGGTGAACATGTTTGTGGCGGGCTTCCTCGGCTCGCCGCCGATGAACTTCATCCACGACGCGGTGGTGGCGAAGAACGGCTCCGGGCCGTACATCGACGCGGGGGAGTTCCAGATTCCGTTGCCGGCGGCGAAGGCCGCTGTGCTGTCGGACTACGTGGGCAAGCAGGTGGTCTTCGGCATCCGCCCCACCGATATCCACGACAAGTCGATGGTCCCGAACAATGTGGAGCATGGCGCCGAGGTGCGCATGACGGTGGACGTGATCGAGCCGCTGGGCTCGGACGCGACCCTGTTCCTGAACTCGGGGCGGCAGACGCTGGTGGCGGAGGTCCCGGCAGACACCCGTGCCCGCGAGGGGGCGCCGCTGGACGTGGTGATCGACGCCGACGCGGCGCATGTCTTCGACAAGGACACCGAGAAGACGATTCTTTAGGCGCGAGTCGGAAGGGCAGGACGGGGCGCGGGAGCTTTCCCGCGCCCTTTGTTTTTTGGGAGGGGGCAGTCGTGACGGTACGCGAGATGCACGAGAGTAACCGCGCCGCCTGGAACGAGGGGGCGCTGCGGTATGCGCAGGAGGTGGAGGAGGACATCACGTTCCTGCGGGGCGGGGGGATCAACCTCGACGCCCCGGAGATGCCCTACCTGAAGGACCTGCGCGACTGGTGCGGGCGCGCCATCCACCTGCAGTGCGCGGGCGGGCGCGACACGCTCTCGCTGTGGAACCTGGGCGCCAAGGAGGTGGTGGGAGTGGATATCTCCGACCGGATGATCGCGTGCGCCCGCCAGAAGTCGGAGGCGCTGAACGCCCCGGCGCTCTGGTTCCGCTCCGACATCCTCGGTACACCCCACGAACTGGATGGCACGGCCGACCTGGTGTACACGGGGCGCGGCGCGCTCTGTTGGGTGCAGGATATCGATGCCTGGGCGGCGGTGGCGGCGCGTCTGCTGAAGCCCGGCGGCGGGCAGCTCTTTGTTTACGACGGCCATCCCCTCGCCTGGGTCTGGGATATGGAGGCGGACCACTTCGCGCTGGACCCGGTCTACGGCGACTACTTCTCTCGCGAGGTGGTGGCGGACCAGGGGTGGCCGGAGCAGTACATCGGCGACATCGGCATTCCGACCGAGCAGCAGGCGAAGAAGTACGAGCGGCAGTGGACGCTCGCGGACATCGTGAACGCGGTGAGCGGAGCGGGCCTGCGTGTTGCGCGCCTCGGCGAGCATCCGGATGCCTACTGGGACCAGTTTCCCAACATTCCCCCGGACACGCTTCGCCGTCTGCCGCAGACATTCACCCTGCTGGCGGAGCGCTCGTAGCCGGGGAGGTAAGGATACCCCGCCGGGGCGGCGTGGTGCCACACATTGACAGGGAAATCCCTGCGTGTTACCCTTCCGTTAACGTATAACGCTCCGCGGCGCGACCCGCCGTCGAGCGTCGAGTGTAGGGGATGGGGAATTGGAACACCGACAGGCGGCCGGCAACCAGACGCTCAAGCAGATCGCCCGGGACCTGAACCTTTCGCTGATGAGCGTGTCGCGCGCGCTCCACGGGCAGAAGGGGGTCAGCGAGGAGACCCGGCGGCGCGTACTGGAGCACGCGCGGCACGTCCACTACCGGCCCAACCTCGCGGCTCGCACCCTGGTGCGGCGCCGGGCGCAGGTCCTGGGGGTGATCTTCCCGTCTCTGGGCCAGACGTTCTGGGCTGACATTGTCCGCAGCATTGAGCAGGTGGCAAAGGCGAATGGCTACACGGTGCTCTTCGCCCATGCCGGGGACCGTGCCGAGGTGGAGCGCGAGGAGATCCACACGCTCCTGGCGCGGCAGGTGGACGCGCTGCTGGTCGCGTCGTCGGACCCGGAGGGCAACATCGACGTGCTGCGGCAGGTGCACGGCTCAGACCGCCCGCTGGTGCTCTTTGACCGGTACGCCGAGGGACTGAACGCGCCCGGGGTCTTCTGCGACGACCGCGACGGCGCCCGTCGGGCGACCGAGCACCTGATCGGGCTGGGCTACCGGCGCGTCGTCCACCTGGCCGGCCCGGCGAACCTGTCGGTTGCCCGCGATCGGCGCCGGGGCTACGAGGACGCGATGCGAGCCGCCGGGCTGCCGGAAAGGGTCGTGGAGTGCGGCTTTGGCGAGGAGGCAGGGCGCCAGGGCATGCGGGATCTGCTGGAGGCGGGTGTTGAGGTGGAGGCGGTATTCGCCGCGCACGACCCGGTGGCCTTCGGCGTGATGGACGTGGTGAGCGAGCGGGGCCTGCGCATTCCGGAGGATGTGGCGCTGGTCGGCTTTACGGACGTGGACCACGCACGGCACCTGGCGGTCCCGCTGACGGTGATGGCGCAGCCCACGGCCGAGATGGGCGAGGCGACGGCCCGGCTCGCGCTCGACCTGCTAGCCGGGCGGGTGCCGCCGGATACGCGCATCGTGCTCCCGGCGCGTTTGATCGTGCGCGCCTCCTGCGGCGCGCAGCGGAGGGCGCAGGAGGCGTCCGGAGGGTAGGCGCCGGGTCGTTGACAAATCGCGGCGGCCTATGTTATGTTGAGGGGGAACGTTAACGTTTAACGTGGTCGGACGGTACCGGAAATCTACGAGGAGGTAGGTACCATGTCTCAGCGTGCAGCGGTGCGCGCCGGCAGACGCTTTGCATCGACTCCCGGTGCATCCAGCGGATTTACGCTGGTTGAGCTTCTCGTTGTCATCGCGGTTATCGCGATCCTGGCAGCGAACCTGTTCCCCGTGTTCGCCAACGCGCACACCAAAGCGCGGCAGACGTCGTACAGGAGCGCACAGAGCGGTGGCGCTCCGGCTGCCCCGCGCTCTGACCGTTAGACCATCCGACCACCCCGCTCCCTGCTGCCCCTCCGAACGCCCGTGAACGCTACAAAAGGAACCGCGCTCGCACCGAACCGAATGGAAAGTCCCCCGATCTCCCGCGCCACTCCGGAAGAACTGCCTGCCACCGCCCCCCCGTCTGCCATCGGGGCTGACCACCGACCGCGCCCCCGCCCTGTCGTCCGCGGGGTCACCTTCCGGGCGGTGCTGATCGGCCTGATCTGCTCCGCGTTCTTCAGTGCCTTCACGCCCTACAACGACTTTGCGGTGGCGGCGACCTACCTTGCCGGCACGCAGTTTCCCATCAGCGCGCTGTTTGTCCTTTTCGTGCTGGTCGGCGTCGTGAACGTCGTTTTGCGCGGGGTGGCCCCGCGCAAAACGTTCTCACAGGGGGAGTTGCTGACGGTCTGGGTGATGATCCTGGTCGCCTCCGGGTTACCGACCTCGGGGATGATGCGCTATTTCATCCCGCACATCGTCGCGCCGCACCACTTCTCGAACGATGCGAACGGCTGGGAGGCCAAGATCTGGGCGGACGCGCCGGACTGGCTCAAGATTCGCGACCGGGCGGCGGCCGAAGCGTTCTTTACCGGCTACCGGCGTGGCGAGGAGCATATCCCCTGGGAGGCATGGGCGCAGCCGCTGTTCTTCTGGAGCCTTCTCGTGGTGCTGTTTGTGACGGCCTCGTTCTGCGTGGCATCCCTGCTGCGCCGGCAGTGGATCGAGAACGAGAAGTTCGCGTTTCCCCTGGTCGCCCTGCCCGTTCTTCTGGCTGAGGAGCCGGAGCCGGGCCGGCGTATGAACACGCTCCTGCGGAATCCGCTCCTGTGGGTCGGCGTTGCCCTGACCACGGTGCTGCACACGGTCAAGGGACTCCACCTGCTCTACCCCTCCATCCCGGACATTCGCACGTTCTGGGACGTGATGGAGTTTATGAGGGTCGCCCCGTGGAACCAGCTCGGCTGGTTCAGCGCCCACCTCTACCCCCTGGTCATCGGGATGACCTTCCTGCTTCCCGCCGAGGTCGCCTTCTCGTTCTGGTTCTTCTTCCTGTTCTATAAGCTCGAGATCTTCCTGTGCGCCGTGTACAACTGGGACATGCCGGGGGCAGTGGGGGGCTACAGTCAGAAGCAGTTCCACTCCCTCCAGGCGTTCGGCGGCGCGGTGGGGCTCTTTAGCTGGACGCTGTGGACGGCGCGCCGGCACCTGCGGGATGTATGGGAGAAGGCGACGGGCGGGCCGCGGGCGGCCTCGATCGACGACTCCGGGGAGATGCTCTCTTATCGGGCTGCCGTGATTGGCCTCGCTCTCTCCTATGGCGGCATCGCGGCGTGGCTGATTGCGGCCAAGGTTTCGGTGCTCCTGATAGCCCTGTCGCTCCTGATTATGACGCTCAGCCTGGTGGTGATCTCGTGGGTCGTGTGTCAGGGAGGGATGCTGTTTATGCAGACCCCCTACAGCTCGATTGACGTGCTCGCCCCCACTGTGGGCACCGCGCCCTTCCCGATTGCCCCGCTCTACACGGTCTACCGGTTCGAGGGATCGTTCGTCTACGACACCCGGGAGATGCTGATCCCCTCGATTCTGAACGGCGCCAAGACCGCCGACGCGGCTCGCTTCCGGCCCGGCCCGCTGATGGCGGCGATGGCGCTGTCCGTGGCAGTTGGTCTGGTCGTCTCGGCTGTGGCGTCGCTGTGGCTGCCCTACCACAACGGGGGAGCGCTGTCACTGCCGAACAGGTGGTCCTACGATGTGGCGACGCAGATGCCGCTGCGCTTCTTCGGCGGGGTGGCGTCGGTCCCACAGGCCGGAACGTGGACGAATGGGCTGCATATCCTCGGCGGGTTCGTGGGCGTCCTCGGTCTGCTCGTGCTCCGCTCGCAGATTGGGTGGGGGCTGCACCCCATCGGCTTCCTGGGCTCATCGGTGCATGCCGTCCACATGCTCTGGTTCTCGATCTTCCTGGGCTGGCTGTTCAAGGTCATTCTCCTGCGCTACGGAGGGATGAAGGGGTATACGCTCTTCTTGCCCTTCTTCCTGGGGCTGGTTCTGGGGGATGTGCTGAACGCGGTGGTGTGGATGGTGCTCGGCTATCTCACACAGACCGGCTACAACCTGATGCCGGGGTGATTCGGATGCCTGTTGGGCCGTTTGCACAGCGGAAGGAAAGTGTTGACAGGGAAGACAAGTCTGTGCTATTCTGCGTTAACGTTTAACGTGCTGCCGCCTCCGGCTGCCCCATGGTAGGGGCCGATGGCGCGGGCGAAGATTTCGTTCGGCAGGCAGCAGTACGGCACGGTGGGGCCTGCGCACGCAAGGGAGCGGCGTTCGGTACGGTCAAAGGTGGCCCCGCCGGGTGACGGAGTGGGTGAAGCCGCACGCCTGCCCCCCCGCGCAAGGCGACCGGGCGGCGGGAAGGGTGTCAACGGAGTGCCCGGGTGTCAATGGAGTGCCAGGAGAGGTCGCACGCAGTTAGCTACCGGGGTTCGGAGCGACGCGCCTGCGAGGCGCGTTCGTCGTTCGAGGCCACACCTATCCCCGGACACTCGGAGGCAAGGCGGCGGACGGTACTAGCGGGCGCGGCATGTCTTCCATCCGTCCCGTGTCGACCCGCCCTTTCCTCCCGCCGCAGCGTCGGCACCTGACCGCAGAGGGTCACACTCGTCACAGGAGTTTTATGCGATGAAGCAAGAAGTCCCGCCCGGAGTCATCTTCGGGGCGATCGCTGCCGCTGTCCTCTTACTCGGCTTCCTGGTGTACAAGGGGATCGTGGGGGACAAGTCCTCCGCTCCGAGTGACATGGGCATGCAGTTGAGCAAGGTCATCGCCCGCACCGGCGGTGACGTCAGAAAGATGACCCCCGAGGAGAAGAAGGTGTATGACCAGGCCGTCACGAGCGGTTACTACCGCCCCGGCGGCTCCTCCGGGAGCATCAGCTCCTCCGGGCAGCCCAACGTGCCCGGTACCTCCGGAAGCTTCTCCGGCGGACGCCCGCCGGGCGTCTCCGGCAGCTATCCGGGAAGTTCGTATGGAGGGCGTCCGCCGGGCGTTTCCGGCAGCTACCAGGGCAGCTACCCCGGCTCTTCCGGGGGCTATCCGGCCGGCTCCTCCGGCATGGCCCGCTAATAGAACGATTCGTGTGTCATCCTATACTCGTCCTCGCACAGCAACAGGCATCAGGAGGCATTTTCATGACTCACAGCAGAGTTAATGCGGAGATCGCGCGCGCCCGCGCGCGCGGTCGATCCGGTTCTCCCCATCCCATCCTGAAGGCGAATGCTGCCTTTACGCTCATCGAACTGCTCGTTGTGATCGCCATCATAGCGATTCTTGCTGCCATTTTGTTCCCGGTCTTCGCCCAGGCGCGCGAGAAGGCGCGGCAGACCACCTGCCTCTCGAACGAGAAGCAGATCGGGCTGGGCATCCTTCAGTACGTACAGGACTACGACGAGACGATGCCGATCTCGGGCTGGAGGAACATCACCGCCCCGGACGGGGCGGCCTCGTGCTATAGCTGGCGCTACGCCGTGCAGCCGTACATCAAAAATGCGGGCATCACCCTCTGTCCGTCCTACGAGCGTCCGAACGAACCGCTGTGGTCTCCCTGCGGCACGAACAGCATGGACTCCCGGGCGGGGGTCGTCCGCTCGTACGCCGGGACGCTCACCTGGGCGCACCCGGACTTCGCCGACGGCCTGAAGATCGCGGCGGTGCCGCGCCCGGCGGGCATCATCATGGTGCTGGAGAGCCGGTATGAGTACCCGGACATGGGCACCTGGACGGTGGCGTGGGATGCGAACTGGATCGGGCCGGGCAAGGGCGCCTTTACCTCCCACCACGGCAAGAGCAACTACCTGTTCTTCGACGGGCACGTGAAGGCGCTGAATCCGTGCTCCACCTTCGGCAAGCTCAACTGGAACCTCGGGGACACCCCAACGGACGACTTCCTGTGGGAGTGGTACGCGGCGTCGCCGCCCAAGAACCCGACTGGGTTCGTGGACCCGAACATCCTGCGTGACTGGCAGAACATCTGCCGCAACATTCCCGAGTATCGGTAGGCAGACGGTGCATTTCGTCGGCATCCCGAAATCGCGCCACCGGCTGCACTGCAGCCGGTGGCGCGGTTCTTTTTACCGGGCACGGGCGTCCGCACGGCCTCTTTCTGCAAATCTTTCACAGTGGTGTTAAAAAACTGCGGCGGTCGGCTGGCGTTTCTTGACAGGCGTACGGTGTATTTGTTATACTTCCGCCATTGACGCCGCACAATGAACGCTGCGCGTTATGTCATCCCCGGCCCCCGCGCGCGACGTCGCCCCGACGCTCGAGCGCAGCAGCAGCAGCAGGCTCCCAAACCCGGTCCATCGCCGCCGATGGGTCTGCCGCGCCTGTAGCCCGCCGCTCATTCCCCCGCGATGCCGGTGTGTCTACGATCAAAACTATGCGCCTGCGCTTCCCCGCGTCAGGCGAGGCCTGAAACCATACGAAGGACCCGAAAAGCGCGATGACCCCGAAGGATGTAATCGAACTCGGCAAGCAGAATGAAGCTGTCATCATCGATGTCAAGTTCTGCGACCTCTTTGGCGCATGGCAGCACTTCTCCATGCCGTTCGCGACGCTCACCGAGGATGTGTTCACGGAAGGGCTGGGCTTCGACGGCTCGTCCATCCGTGGCTTCCAGAAGATCAACGAGTCGGACATGCTGCTGATGCCCGACCCGGCGACGGCGGTGATGGACCCGTTCACCGAGCGCCCCACCCTCTCCATCGTCTGCGATATCAAGGACCCGGTAACCGGTGAGCCGTACTCCCGCGACCCCCGCTACACCGCCAAAAAGGCGGAGCAGTATCTCAGGGATTCGGGCATCGCGGACACGGCGTACTTCGGCCCCGAAGCCGAGTTCTACATCTTCAACAACGTCCGCTACGGGTATGAGGCCAACTCCTCGTTCCACCTGGTCGACTCGGAGGAGGGTATCTGGAACGCGAGCAAGGAGGAGGAGGGCGGTAACCTCGGCTACAAGATTCCGTTCAAGGGCGGCTACTTCCCGGTGTCCCCGTCCGACCGGTTCCAGGATCTGCGCACCGAGATGATGCTCACCCTGATCGAGGCGGGCATCGACGTCGAGGTGCAGCACCACGAGGTCGGGACCGCCGGCCAGTCGGAGATCGACGTCAAGTTCAAGCCGCTGCTGCAGTCGGCCGACTGGATGATGCTCTACAAGTACATCGTCAAGAACGTCGCCTTCCAGAACGGCTACAGCGTCACGTTTATGCCCAAGCCCCTGTTCCAGGATAACGGCTCCGGCATGCATACCCACGTCTCCTTCTGGAAGGACGGCAAGACGCTGATGTACAAGGAGGGGGCCTACGCGAACCTCTCCGAGCTGTCGGTCCATTACATCGGCGGCATCCTGAAGCATGCCCCGGCGATCCTGGCGTTCGCCGCGCCGACCACCAACTCCTACCGGCGCCTGGTGCCGGGTTACGAGGCGCCGATCTACCTGGCGTACTCGAACCGCAACCGCTCCGCCTGCTGCCGCATCCCGGCCTACTCCTCCTCGCCCAAGGCCACCCGCGTTGAGTTCCGCGCGCCGGACCCCTCGGCGAACCCGTATCTGGCGTTCTCCGCCATCCTGATGGCGGGTCTGGACGGCATCAAGAACAAGATCGTCCCGCCGGACCCGGTGGACTTCGACATCTACGAGGCGTCGCCCATCGAACTGGAGGAGAAGGGCATCAAGCAGGCCCCGGGCAGCCTGGACGAGGCGATCACCGCGCTGGAGCAGGACCACGAATTCCTGCTGGAGGGCGGCGTCTTCACCCGCGACCTGATCGACACCTACATCGCCTACAAGCGTGCGGAGGTGGACGCGATCCGGCTGCGCCCGCACCCCTACGAGTTCGCGCTGTACTACGGCGTCTGAGTTCTCGTCGTGCCGCCCTGGCGGCAGAAAAACGGCCCGCCCCTTTCCGGGGGCGGGCCGTTTTTTCGCGCCGGGGCTTACAGCCAGAGAATGGCCGTCACGCCGCGCGGGTAGAAGCGTGAGCCGAGGTCCTTGCCGTCGGTGGAGCGCACCTGGTCCGTGAACGCGTAGTCCCGGCAGTCCCCCTCGCGCTGCCACCGCGCGTGCGTGGCGTCCGCCTCCGGGACCGGTGGCAGCCCCAGCACCGTTTCCGCCACGAACTGCGACAGGAAGATCTTGCTCATCCAGGTGTTCTGACTGGTGGACGAGATCTTGAAGCCCCCGCTGGCGGCGTCCAGGCAGACGCCGGGGGTCAGGACCGTCTCCAGGTGCCGGCGCAGGAGCGAGACCATCTCCCCATAGGGGCCGTCGTCGCTCACGGCGTCAGTGTCGCCCAGATAGTAGGGGAAGACCAGCCCCTCCACGGCAGGGAGGATGCGCGACTCCGCCCCGGGGGACCCCGCCTCCATGACTGCGGGCAGAAACCCCGCGTCCGCATCGAACCGGGCGATGATGGACCCGGCGGCGCGGGCGGCCTGCACCTCGGCGGTCACCGCCTCGTTTTCGCAGCCCAGCTTGTCGAAGCAGCGGGAGAGCGCCAGGTAGGCCGCCCACATCTTCACCGCCAGGTAGACGTTCGCGCGCGCCTGCCCGAGCGAGGCGTCCAGCGAGTCGTAGGTAGTGATCTCCTGCCCTATCCCGCAGCGGCTGGAGTCCAGCGACAGGATGCCGCTGCGCAGTTGATCGTCCGGGGCATCGCGGTGAAGCAGGCTGTGGAGGCAGGCGATCAGCGTTTCCCGGCGCAGCGCGAGCCAGTAGATATCCTCACGCTCCCCGCCCAGCGCGTAGAGAGCGGCGCACAGGCACCAGTTGGCAAGCTGCTCGGCGGTCATGTAGGAGAAGCACTCGCTCAGGTTGGGGCGCTCGTAGGACGAGTAGCCGGGAGGCGAGAACTGGTTGGCGACCCCCATATCGTGCGTGAACGAGATACCGCCCTTGTGGCGCGGGCGCTTCGGGTCGGTCGCGTCCTGCACCTCATCGTGATAGCAGTAGCGCTTGGTGAAGAGGTCGAGCGTGTTGCGCAGGGTCCAGGGGTGATAGCGAATCTCCCAGAACGCGTGGTCCACGGTCAGGTCGAAGGTGTTGAGCATCCGGTACTCGCCCTCGTTGACGCACCAGAGCGGGCGGTGGCGGCTGTCTCGCGGCGAGAGGAGAAGCTCATCCCCCTTTTCGTCGTGCAGGAGCATCGTGGCCCCGTGGTAAGAGTGGGTGGCGTGCGCCAGCAGGAACTTACGCTCGTCGCTCAGGGGAGAGCTGTCCAACTCCTCATCGCGCTCCTGCGCCTGCGCCTTCATCCCGTCGGCGCTGCGCGCGGCGAAGGCGAGGACATCCTCCAGACTCAGGAACAGGCGGGTGTAGAGGTAGGAGGCGGCGATTCCGGAGGTGGCGACGCCCCCGCGCCAGAAGCCGAGCACGAGGGTGTAGGTGCGCAGCGCGCCGGGCGCGGCGCGCAGGAGGATGCCCCCACGGCTGGCGAGCCGGTTCAGGGTGGGCGATGGGCCCTCGCCCCCCGTCTGTGCGGCGACCGCCCCCTGGATGTCCCAGGAGAGTACCTCACGCACATCGCCCGGGGAGTGCTCCGGCTTGGGGACCACGGCGAAGCCCCAGTGCGTTTCGCGGGCGATACCGCGCAGCGCGCCGCCGGTGGCGTCCGAGAGGGCGCGCAGCGGGTCGGCGTCGCCTATGCCGAAGAAGGCGAAGGCGTCGGTCTCCCCCTGTGTGTTGTCCACCGTGATCTCGGCGACGATGGCCGGGCACAGGTGGCGCCGCAACATGTCATCGTCCACCGTGAGCGGGTCGGGGACATCGCCGAACGGGGTGTAGAGCGTGAACGACAGGTCGCCGGCGGTCCAGCGGTCGGATGCCCAGCCCATGCTCCGGGTGATCTGGTCTGCGCCGTACACGGTCCACCCGGGCGACGGCTGCTCGGAGACGAACGTGCCGCCCTCGCCCTCGCCGGTGTAGGCCTCGGCGCCGCTGCTCTGCGCTCCCGCATAGAACGGGAACGCTTGGACGCCGCCATCCGAGCCGGAACGCACGTGGGCAATGTAGACATCCTGCCGTGCGGGGCCGGAGAGTTCGAGCCCGAATCCCCCCTTCTTGCCGTGCCTCCCGAGAGTGAATGAGGCGAACGCCCCGAAGGGGCTGTGCTGGGCGTAGAAGTCCGTCGTGGGAAGTATGGTGGGCATGTCGTCCTTTTCCTCCGGGCCAGTGTACCCAGGGAAACCGCTCAGCCCGCAGAATAATTCCCCGTAAGGGGAGCGGGCCGCTACCGCTTCAGTGGGTTGCGGAGCCGGTCGTAGATGCGCTGTTCGAGCTGCGCCAGGGAGGCTTCCCCCGCCAGGAGGCGCCCCACAAGGCGCGTGCCCGCCGGGTTCTTAACCCCGAGGCGGTACGAGAGGTACGGCGCTCGGTAGAAGAAGCGTCCGATGCGGGCAGCAGCGTCGAACTCGTCGGCGAGTGCGGCGCGGACACGCGAGGTGTAGGAGTCGGCAACGGTGCCGGAGGCGAGACACTCGGCGGCGAGGGCCCCGGTGCGGACGGCGTACTGGATGCCCTCGCCGAACATGGGCTGTACGACTCCGGCGGCGTCGCCCACGAGCAGCACGCGGCCGTCGTCGGTCGCGAGCGGCTCCATACCAGTCCAGTAGGGGATGGGGTGTGCCCAGAGCCTGGGGGCGTCCGCGCCCTCCGGGTAGCGCAGCCCGACGGATTCGAGCAGCAGGTCGATGGCGGCGCGCAGGGTGCGCCCGACATTCTCCTCGCCCTTCTCGGAGGGCTGCTGCGGCAGAAGCATACCCGCGCCCACGGACAAACAGCCGCGCTTGGGGAAGATCCAGGCATAGCCGTTGGGCACGGAGCCGTAGTCGAGGTAGGCGGCGCGCGGCTCCAGCGCGGGGTGCCAGCGGTTCTCCTCGGCGCCGCCCTCAAAGGGGATCTCGATCTCGCGGGCGATGCCCCAGCGCTTCTGGAGGCGCAGCCCGGCGCGCGGACCGACGATGCCCTTGGCGCCGTCCGCGCCGACGACGTGGCGGGCGCGCCATTCATCGCCCTCGGACGAACGCACCGTGACGCTGTCGGCGTCCCGCGCGATGTCGGCGACTTTGACGCCGGTGCGCAGGGTGGCACCGTGCTCCTCAGCCTGCCGGACAAGCCAGTGGTCAAAGCGGGGGCGCTGCACCATCCAGACCGTCGCCGGCTCGCCGGAGGCGGTCTCCATCGCGCACAGGACTGCGTCCCGGCCCCGCCAGGAGTGGCGCAGGTGGGTGATGGTGAGGTCGGCGAACGCCTCCGCGTGCTCGGCGATACCCGGCACGTGCCGCGCGAGCGAGGCAGGGATGCCGCCGCCGCAGGGCTTATAGCGTGGCAGGGAGGCGGCGCGGTCAAGCAGGAGGACCTTCAGACCCGCCGCGGCGCACTTCCACGCGCAGGTGGCCCCGCCCGGCCCCGCGCCCACCACGATAACGTCGTACAGGGTGTCGTCTCGCATACCCCCCGGATTGTACGCCAGCCAGAGGGGGGTGTCAACGCGGCGCAAGCCGTGGCTACCGTTCGGGGGCGGGGGCGGCCAGCGCCAGCGGCGCACCGGCGATGCGGCTGAGACTGTCTCCGAAGACCGCTTTCAGGAGGTCGAAGGTCTCGTGGGCATCGAGGGGGCGGGGCAGGTTCGGGTTCGGCTGAACGAGCAGGTGCATCGGCAGGTCCGGCTGCCATCCGGTGGACTGCACGTACTCGATTCCCTCCAGCAGGAGCGCTCCCTGCTTCTCCTGGTAGAAGCGCAGCCGCCGCTCGGCGTCCCGCGCGCGCTCCGGCGAGTGCTTCGCGGCTTTGTCTACCCGCTCTACCTCCATCACCAGCAGGGCATCGCCTTCTTCAAAGACGCGACGGCAGACTTCGCGGTAGAGGTGGCCGCCGTAGCCGCGCGACTGGCGCTCCGCGGCGACGCCGATGTACCAGAGTATCGCCAGCGGCGCCGCGAGCCCCGCCTCCGGGCTGGCGGGGAGCCGCTGGTACCAGAGCATCGCCGCGACCTCTCCCTCCGGGTCATGCGCGGTCAGGAGGTGGTTGCTTCCCCCCTCCTCACCATCGTCCTCATCGTCCGCGCCGCCTTCCGCCGCCTCGCCCCGCTGCTGGAGTAGGGTGAGCACCTCCGACACCAGTACCTGCTCGTCCGGTGGGAACAGGGTCTGTAGCAGGTCCGTAAAGCGCGGCAGGGCCGGGTCATATAGGTCGGTCAACTCGTGCAGGGTCAGGTCGGTCCCCGCGAGGGGCGTGTCTGTGGTGTTATTCATGGCGCGGTCTTCGTCTCCAGTCGGGTCAGCAGGGTGTCCCGCAGTGACCACATCGCGGCGCAGCGTTTTTGCGTCAACACCTTCGCGGCCTTTGCATAGGCCCGGTCCGTTTCGGCGGGTACGGCGGGGAACAGGGCGCGGGTCAGTTGGGTGTAGGTTTGGCGCAGTGCGGGGTCTTTCGCGTCCAGGAGAAAGCGCTCCTGCTTAGTCCAGCCGGTAAGCAGGGCGGGGAGCCGGTTGCGCAGGGCGGGGGGCGGCGACATCGCCGGCTCCGGCCCCCAACCCGTCCAGAAGTCGGCCGTTGTGCGTGCCGCCTTTTCTGCCGCCCTCGGGGCGCTGTGGGCGGCCTGACGCAGGGCGTGGGCGAACCGCTCACACATCACGCGGTAGAAACCGATGGTGTAAGAATCGTTCGGCGGAGCCTTTTCCGGGTCCCAGAGGTAGGCGAATGCCTCCCAGTGCGCCAGGCGGTACGCCTCCAGCGCGGAGACCGGATCGTCGACCATCAGGCCGTCGGCCAGGATGCGGTATGCTTCGGCCTTGCCGTCTCGCTCCTCCGTTTCCCCCTCCGTCTCTTCCTCCTGCCAACGGGCGAGGTCGAGCGCGTCGGAGGCGCGGCACAGCCGGAGCGCTTCCACGGCGAAGGCGCGCGCCGCTTCCGCGTTGCCCGCCGTGAACTCTATGGCGCTCTGCGCGCCGATGGTATAGATCACGGACCAGGTCATGTTCCGGGAGAAGCGCTCCCGCGCGCTGACCTGGGCCGCCCGCGCCGACGCCAGCAGTTCGGAGTGTTGTGGGTCGCCCGGCCCCAGGGCGTTCGCCTGGTGCAGGTAGAGGTTGCCGCGGTACATATCCGTAATCGCGGCCACGTCCAGCAGGTCGAGGTCGCCGTCGTCGCCCGGGTAAAGGCGCGCCCGGTCGTCCTCCTCGTCCAGGTACTCGAAGTCACAGCCGAGTGCCCGGCGTATGGCCCCCAGATTCTCCAGCACGTCGGCACACGCCTCGACCGATGGCTGGTACGCCCACCGCTCCTCGCGCGGGTACGTCCGGTCCAACTGGCGCAGGCGCTCCAGCAGGGCCTTCTCCTCGCTGAAGTCTTCGTCAGGGCGCACCCGCTGCGCCTCGTTCAGGGCCAGTTCGATGCGGCCCAGGATACGGTCCAGCGCCTCCAGTGGGGTGAAAATGGACCACCACCAGTGGATTTTCAGCGCGACGTCGGCAATGCTGATACGCGTTCGGCGGGTATCGCGCTGCGGGTTCAGCAGCAGGACCCGCAGGTAGGCCGCCAGGTACTCCTGGTAGCGCGTGTCCTCGAACCGGTAGAAGTCGCGCAGGTCGCTGCCGTTGCCCCCCTGCCGCGCGGGATACTCTTCCATGAGGTCGCCGTAGAACGTCGCGGCGCGGGTAAAGAGTTCGGACCGCTCCCCCGCCTCCAAGTTCTCCAGATTCTCCAGGATGGCCCACGAGAACAGCGGGTTCAGCACGTAGAAGACGGTCTGGCCACCGTCTTCGTCGGGCTCCGCCCAGGAGTGGGCGAAGCCTGGCGTCAGGCGGTGCAGCGCGACGTGGATGTCTTCCAGGGAGGGCGGTGCGTTCCCCTCCGCCTCAGCGATCTGGTATACGAACTTCGCAAGCCCGTCCTCCTCGGACTCGGCGGAGAACGGTGCGCTCAGGAGGGCGAGGGCGGTCAGCAGGGTGCGCTGGCACGGGTCCTCCTTCGCCTCGCGCGCCACGCTCTGCATGCAGCGGCGCAGGCGCGCGTCCAGGTCCAGCGCCGGGTCCATGAACCACGGAGACTGGAGGAGGCGGGCTACGGTGCGCTTCCCGGGTAGGTTCAGGAATGCCACCGCGGTCACCAGGGCGGAGGGGATGCCGTCGCACAGGGCCAGGAGTTGGTTGACATCGGCCTGCTGCGCGGGGTCCGTCAGGGCGTCCTCGGCTTCGCGCCCGGCGGCATACTGGAGGAGCAGGCGGCGCGACTGCGCCTCGGTCAGGCCGCTGTCGAGGCGTACCTCCCGCACACGGGGGGTGAGCGGGAGGCGGGGCATCCGCCAGGACACGAGCAGTATCTTCATGCTGCCGCGGCTCCGGGCCCGCTGGGTCAACAGGCGGACCAGGAAGGCATCGCGCCCGCCCTCGCCGTCCTGCGCGAAGCGGTCGTCCTGGAGGCGGCTTTCCAGATTGTCGATCACGAGGAGGCAGTCCTGCTCCAGCAGGTCCGACAGGTCGAGCAGCCTGCCGCCGGGTACCGCCTTCGCCTTTTCCGCGAGGTCGGGCCGTGCTTCCAGCATCTCCCCGCTCAGGTACAGCGCGTCGTTGCGCAGCGGGTCAGCGTCGGGGTGGGCGTCGAACCAGAGGACAAAGGGCTTGCCGAACCGCTCCCGTGTCTCCAGCAAGTGCGTCACCAAGGCGGTTTTCCCGATACCGGTATGCCCTGTCAGGCCGACGATCGAGACCGTTGGGTCCTCCATCGCGGCGATGAGCTTTACCACACCCTCCCGGCGCGCCCCTTTCGCCTCCAGGTATTCGCCCGGCACCTCAGGCAGCGGATCGCCGAAGAAGCAGCGCGCCGGCAGAAGAGGAGGCTGTTGCACCGCCGCCCCTGCTGCCGCTGGCGGTGCGGTGCCGTCCGCCAGCACCTTATCCCCGCGCATGTGCAGCCACAGGCCGGCTACGTACCGCGCGAGGCGCGACGTCGGCCGCGGCGCCCCGACGTTCGCGGTCTTTTTAGGGTCCGCGGGCGTAGTCACGCGCCGCCGTCCTTTGCGTTGCTCGCCAGGGGGGCCTCTCGCACTGCCTTTGCCCAGGCGTCTATCCGGCGCACTAGCGGGAGGAGATGGTAGCCGAGGAACCACCCTATTCCGAGCAGGAAGCCGGTCATGAGGGTGTAGCCGATGCTGGCGAAGACATTCTCATTGAAGAAGAGCAGCTGCATCAAGTTCTTTTTCCCGGCCCGCGCCGCGATCTGCTTCTCGATCACCTCGGCGATTCTTGCGTGTTCCGGCTTGTCGCCCATCTGCGCGAGCTGGAGCGGCGTGAAGCGGGCAACGTAGCACTGCGTTTCCAGCGCCGCGCCGGCGTTTATGAGGTAGTTGGCTGCCTCGACGCTCCCGGCCGATGCCGCGTACATAAGCGCGGTGTAGCCGTCCTGGTCACACCGGTCGATGTAGCCGGAAGCGCCCGGGTACAGGCACTCGAAGGCGTAGTCGCCCCGGTCTGTCTTCTTCAGCGGGAGCAGACAGCGCAGGGCCTCGAAGTCGTTCGCCTCGGCGGCGTACATGAGGGCGGTCTTGCCGGCGTCCGGGTCCTGACCGGGCGCGCCCGCCTTTGCCCCCGTGAGCAGGTCGAATAGGGCAAAGTCCCGGCGCTGTACGGCGGAGCGCAGCAGTTTGTGGCGCACGCTACGGCCCGCCTCCCCGGGCGGGGCGGCGCGGTACGCCTTCGTCAACCGCTCTCGCTCGGCGTCGGAGAGGGTCTGTGGGAGCGCGGGCGGGTATTGGGCGCGGGCGGCGCGCGGAAGGGGGGCGATGCCCGCCAGCGTCGCCAGGAGAAGCAGCAGAAGAAGGGGCAGGAACGCTCGGCGGCGTGTGGTGGAAGGCATCCCGTTACCCGCGTGCGGGAAGGCCCCGCCCTGACATTATAACCTCGATATGCCGAAGGTACGGTAATAGGGGACGGTATAATGGGCCGGACGAGCCCGCCGTCGTCGGACGAAAACCTTCGCCGCCCCTGAGGACACCCGCCAGATCATGACGTTCAAAGACGCCCTCGACTTCATTCTTCACGTAGACGACAAGCTACTCGCGATCACCCAGCAGTATGGGGTGCTGACCTACCTGATCCTCTTCCTGATTATCTTCTGCGAGACAGGACTGGTGGTGACACCGTTCCTGCCGGGCGACTCGCTCCTGTTCGCGGCGGGTACCATCTCTGGGAACCCGAACAGCGGCCTGAACCCGCTACTGATGGGCCTGCTCCTGTTCGTGGCGGCGGTGCTGGGCGACACAGTGAACTACGCCCTCGGGAAGACGTTCGGCGCGCGGATCGCGGCCAACCCGAACTCGAAGATCCTGAAGAAGGAGCACCTGGACAAGACCCACGCCTTCTTCGAGAAGCACGGCGGTAAGGCGATTATCCTCGCGCGGTTCGCGCCGATTGTGCGGACGTTCGCGCCGTTCGTGGCCGGCATGGGAGCCATGTCTTATGGGCCGTTCCTGCTCTACAACGTCGTCGGCGGGGCGCTCTGGGTGGGCATCTGCACGGGCGCGGGCTACTTCTTCGGGAGCCACCCCTGGGTGCAGAAGAACTTCGAGGTCGTGGTGATCGCCATCGTCGTGATTTCCATCATCCCCATGCTGGTAGAGATCATCCGCCATCGCAAGGGCGAGGTCACGGCAGCCGACCGGGCGATTCTGGACGAAGGCAGCGAGACGGGCAAGCGGGTCGCCTAGGAGGCAAGACATGTCGGACACCGCCCGCACCGTCGCCTACGACGCCCGCGCGTTCACGGTGAACGGTGAGCGCGAGATCTTTCTTTCCGCCTGCATCCACTACTTCCGCGTGCCGCGCGAACTGTGGGCCGACCGCATCGCGAAGGCCAAGCGCGGCGGCATGAATACCATCGAGACGTACGTCGCGTGGAACTTCCATGAGCCGGAGCCGGGCGTCTTCGACTTCTCAGGCGACCGGGATCTGGGCGAGTTTCTGGCGGAGTGCGGGCGGCAGGGGATGTACGCCATCGTGCGGCCCGGCCCCTACATCTGCGCGGAGTGGGATTTTGGCGGCTTCCCCGCGTGGCTGGTGAACGTTCCCGGTATCCGGACCCGCACCATGAACCGGCCGTACCTGGACTGTGTGGACCGCTACTTCGACGCCGTCTGCCCGATTATTGAGAAGCACCTGTGGCCGAACGGCGGGCCGGTGGTTCTGGTGCAGGTGGAGAACGAGTACGCGAACCTGACGTGGACGCGCGGGGCGGACATGGTAGTGGACGACGAGTACCAGCACTACGTCCGCGACGCCCTGCTCGCGCGCGGCATGGTGGGCGTCCCGCTGATCTCCTGCGCGGGCCACTGCTCCGGGACCGTCGAGTGCGTCAACTCCCACAACCCGGCCGACCTGATGCCCGACTTCCGCGCGAAGTTTCCGGACGCCCCGCTGTTCTCCACCGAGTTCTGGACCGGCTGGTACGACCTGTGGGGCGGGCCGCACCACACCCGTTCGGCGGCGGACACCGAGTACGCCTCGTGGCGCTGCTGGGCCGAGGGCGCCTGCGGCTACAACTACTACGTCTACCACGGCGGGACGAACTTCGGGTACACGCCGATGTGCGGGCAGACCACGAGCTATGACTACGACGCCCATATCTCGGAAACGGGCCGCCTGACGGACAAGTGGCGCGCCTGCCGCCGTGTCGCCCTGTTCGCGCAGACCTTCAAGCACATCCTGCTCCACGGCGAGCACAAGCGCGATGTGAAGGTCTTTGGTGACCCCGGGGTGCGCGCCACAGAGTTACGGACGAAGGAGCGGGGCGGCATCGTCTTTCTGGACAATCCGGACAAGGAGAAGCCCGCCACGGGCGCGGTGCCGCCGTTCCTGCCGGAGGTGACGCTCGGGCCGCGCGAACTCTTCCCCTGGGTGCACGACGTGCCGCTCGGCTACTCGCCGGATGGGCGCTATCTGGGGGCGTACGCGGGCCTCGTGAAGTCGGATGCACGTGTGCTGGCGGCACACGTACGGCCTGACCCCTTCGAGGGCGTCCGCGTGTATGTCTACGGCGAACCGGGCGAGACGCGCGAGGTGGTTCTCTTCGAGGGCGGAGCGCGGGGTCAGGGCGTCGCTGTCACCTTTGCGGAGGAGCCCCGGGTCTACCCGGCAGGACTGAGCCAGGTCGTGGCGCTGTCCTCCGAGATGGCGGCCCGCACCTGGTTTGCCGACGCGGACGGGCAGAACACGCCGGTGCTCTTCGGGCCGGATGATGTGCGCGACCACGGAGCGGAGGAGGCGACCGTCGAGGTGGCCCCGGGGCAGACGCACACGCTCTGGGCGCTGGACGCGGAGGGGACGCTGACCTCGGTCAATCTGGTCGCGCCCGCCCTGCCCGCCCCGCCGGTCCTTTCGGCCTGGGAGACCGTTGCGGAGCCGGACTGCACTGGCCCCGGGTTCGACGACAGCGACTGGACCGAGATGGACGAGCCGACGTCCATGCTGGCACTCGGTAACGGCAACAACCCCTACGGCTGGTACCGGACGACGTTTGAGTCGCCGGACGCGGGCACGGCGTCCCTGCACTTCGCCGCCTGCTCCGACCGCCTGACGGTGTGGGTGAACGGCGAAAAGATAGGCTCTTCGGAGCCGCCGCCGGAGGACCGCCGCACGGACTGGACCGCGGAGTTCGAGATTCCCGTGGTTGCGGGAACCAATACCCTCTGCGTCCTCGCCGACAACCTGGGACTGGTGAAGGGCGACTGGAACATCGGTAAGGGGCAGGAGCAGGAGAAGAAGGGCATCTACGGCCCGGTCACCGTCACGCTCCCCGGCACCTGCTACCTGATCGACCTGGCCCGCTGGCGCTTCCGGGGCACTCTGGAAGGGGAGCGCGCGGGGTGGTATGAGGCGGGAGAGGGCCCCCCTCCCCCGGCTTCGCCGACCCCTCCCCCCAGCGGCGCAGCCGCGACTG
>CALEKU010000045.1 GCA_937902745.1 uncultured Armatimonadota bacterium | reverse complement strand
CGTTGCCGCCCGCCGCGCAGGCGGCACCCCCGGAGGGGGCGGGGGGGGAGAAACCCTTTGCCTTGCTCATGACGAGGGCCTCCGACGGAAGTCGGTGTTTTTCCAGGCGGCGAAGCGGTCGCGGAGCTTGTTGCGCTGGTACTTGCCGGTGGACGTCACCGGGAAATCGTCGCCGAAGAGGACCACCTTCGGGCACTTGGCCCAGGGGAGGCGTTCAGCGCAGAAGGAGAGGACAGCGTCTTCGGTGAGGGAGGCGTCGGGGTCGGGCTGGACGTAGGCGCCGATCTCCTCCCCGTAGACATTGTGCTCGAAGCCCACGGCCATAGCGGCGCGCACCCCGGGCACGGCGCAGAGCACCTCGTCGATATCGAACGGCGAGTAGTTCACGCCGCCGCGGATAATAAGCTCCTTCAGGCGCCCCGTGATGAAGAAGTGGGGGTGGTTGTCCGGGCCGAGGCGGTAGAACCCCTCGTCGCCGGAGCGGAACCAGCCGTGCGCGAAGGTCGTTTCGTTCGCATCGGGCCGGCGGTAGTAGGCGCGCATGACCGTGTGGCCGCGAATCACGATCTCGCCGCGGGTGTCCGGCGGGAGCGGGCAGCCGTTCTCGTCGTGGATCGCCATCTCGTTCTCGGGGAGTGGGATGCCGATGGACGGGAACCCGCACTCCGTCATCCAGTGCCGGTAGGCGGCCGGGTCCAGGTCGATGGGCAGGAAGCAGGAGTAGCAGGTGGTCTCGGAGAGCCCGTAGCCGTGGACTACGCGCAGACCGAACGTCTCGTCGAAGCGAGCGGCCAGCTCGGTGGTGAGCGGGCCGGCGCCGCAGACGAAGTGGCGGAAGCGCGACAGATCGTGTGGGCGGAGGGCGTCCGCGCCGTGCTCGCAGAGCAGGGCGAGGATGGTCGGGACCACGCTGGTCCAGGTGCAGCGCTCGGCGGCGAGGACGCGCCAGAAGTGCCGCGCGCTGAACCTGCGGTTCAGGACCACGCTCCCGCCGGAGTAGAGCGGGGTCATCAGCGTGACCACCGTCCCGTTGACGTGGTGCAAGGGGAGGACCAACTGGGCACGGTCGTCCGGAGTGAACCGGTGCCACGCCGCGATGGCGTGGGCGTCTACCAGCAGGTTGTAGTGCTCCAGCACCACGCCTTTCGGCGCGCCGGTGGTGCCGGACGTGTAGACGATGAGCGCTTCGGTGTCCACGGGCACGTCGGGCAGCGGGTCGAGCGGGGCGTCGGCGAGGATATCTTCGACGTCCACGTTGACGACCGGGCAGGCCGCGAGCCGGGATGCCTGAGCGGTGGGGGCGAAGGCGACGCGGACGCGGGCGTTTTCGAGGACGAAGGCGAGGCGCTCGTCGTCCTCGCCGACATTCAGCGGGACCACGGTGAGGCCCGCGAGCCAGGCGCCGAAGTAGAGCAGGACCGTGCGCGGGTCGTTGCCTGTGAGCGTTGCGATGCGGTCGCCGGGGGAGAGACCGAGGTCGCGGGTCAGCCTGGCGGCGACCCGGCGGGCGTCGTCGTAGAGCCGTCCGTAGGAGAGGGCGGCAGAGGGGACGGGGGCACCGTCCTCTTCGTAGAAGGTCAGGTAGTTCGCGTCGGGGGTCTGCCGCGCCCGTTCGCGCAGCAGCGCGCCGACGCTGGTCCAGGGTACCAGGCGCTCCTCCAGGGGCCTTCCCGGGAGGGAGCGGGCGTGCCGAATCTTCGGGGCCGTCTCCGCAGTAAAGTTCTCGTCCATCGCGCTCCTCGTTGAGCCGAAAGGGCCGCGCGGCCCCAAACAGATTCGGGACCGCGCGTCGTTACTGCCCTTATTATAGCCCGCGAAGGCCGCGGCGTCGATCATTGCGATGAATCGACCTATGCGGCCGGTTCGGGGTCGTAGTTGAGAGCCGGGGAGAGCCAGCGCTCCAACTCGTCCAGCGGCATGCCCTTGCGCTTCTGGTAGTCGAGCACCTGGTCCTTCTCGACCTTGCCCACAGCGAAGTAGTCGGCCTGTGGGTGGCCGAAGTACAGGCCGCAGACGCTGCTCGCGGGGTACATCGCCAGGCTTTCGGTCAGGACGATGCCGGTGTTCTTCTCGACGTTCAGCAGGTCCCACAGGAGCGGCTTCTCCGTGTGGTCCGGGCAGGCGGGGTAGCCTGCGGCCGGCCGGATGCCGCGGTAGCGCTCGCGAATCAGGTCTTCCACGGTCAGGTTCTCGCTCCGCCCGAAGCCCCAGTCGTCACGCGCTTCCTTGTGCAGGCGCTCGGCGAACGCCTCAGCCAGACGGTCGGCCAGGGCAGCGACCAGGATGGCGCTGTAGTCGTCATGCTTCGCCTTGAAGGAGGTGATAAGCTCCTCCGCGCCGATGCCGGTGGTAACGGCGAAGCCGCCCAGGTAGTCCACACGTCCGGACGCCCGGGGGGCGATGAAGTCGGCCAGACACTTGTTGGACTCGCCCGGGGACTTCTGGGACTGCTGGCGCAGCATCCGGAACGTGGCAAGGGTGCGCGACCGGTCGGCGTCCGCATAGAGTTCAATATCGTCGCCGACGCTGTTGGCGGGGAAGAAGCCATAGACGCCCCGCGCCCGCAGGGAGCCGTCCCGAATGATCTCCTGAAGCAGCTTCTGGGCGTCGTCGAAGAGCGTCTTCGCCTGTTTGCCTACCACGGGGTCATCGAAGATGGCGGGGTACTTGCCGCGCAGCTCCCAGGTCATGAAGAACGGCGACCAGTCGATGTAGGGCACCAACTCTTCCAGCGGGAAGTCGTTCAGCACCTTCGGGCCGGTGAACGCGGGCGTTGGGATCTCGTAGTTCTCCCAGTCCAGCTTGAGCCGGTTTTCGCGCGCGGCCTCGATCGTAAGCATCGTCTTTTCGCGGCGCTTGCCGGCGTGCTGGATGCGCGCCTCCTCCTGCTCCTGCGCCACCTGGGCCAGGTACGCGTCCTTCTCCTCGCTGACCAGGTTCTGCACGACCCCGACCGCGCGGGAGGCGTCGAGGACGTGGATGACGCCCGGCTTGTAGTTCTGGGCGATCTTGACCGCGGTATGGACGCGGGAGGTGGTCGCGCCGCCGATGAGCAGCGGGAGCGTGAAGCCCTCGCGCGTCATCTCGCGGGCAACGTGGATCATCTCGTCCAGAGACGGCGTGATGAGGCCGGAGAGGCCGATCACGTCTACGTTCTCCTTGCGTGCCGTTTCGAGGATCTTCTCGCAGGGGACCATGACGCCCATGTCGATGACCTCGAAGTTGTTGCACGTCAGGACGACGCCGACGATGTTCTTGCCGATGTCGTGGACATCACCCTTTACGGTGGCAAGCAGGACCTTGCCCTGGGACTTCGCCGCGTCGCCGAGCGCTGCCTTTTCCGCCTCCATGTAGGGCGTCAGCACCGCGACCGACTTCTTCATCACGCGGGCGGACTTGACCACCTGAGGCAGGAACATCTTTCCGGCGCCGAACAGGTCGCCGACCACGTTCATGCCGTCCATCAGCGGCCCCTCGATGACTTTCAAGGGACGGCCGTACTTCTCCAGGGCCTCCAGCGTGTCCGCCTCGACGTAATCGGTGACGCCCGCGAGCAGGGCGTGCTTCAGCCGCTCCTCTACGCTCTGCTGCCGCCACGCCTCGTCGGCCTTCTGCTCCTTCTTGCCGTCGCTCTTGACGGTCTCGGCGAACGCCAGCAGTCGCTCCGTGGCGTCCGGCCGGCGGTTCAGCAGGACGTCCTCGACGTGCTCCAGCAGGTCTTTCGGAATATCCTCGTAGACCGCCAGCATGCCGGCGTTCACGATGCCCATATCCAGGCCCGCCTGGATGGCGTGGTAGAGGAACGCCGCGTGCATCGCCTCACGGACCACGTTGTTGCCGCGGAACGAGAACGAGATGTTGGAGATGCCGCCACTGACCTTGGCGCCCGGGAGGTTCTGCTTGATCCAGCGGGTCGCCTCAATGAAGTCCACGGCGTAGTTGTTATGCTCCTCCATGCCCGTGGCGACGGTCAGCACGTTCGGGTCGAAGATGATATCCTCGGGCGTGAAGCCGACCCGGTCGACCAGGATGCGGTAGGCACGCTCGCAGACCTCAATGCGGCGGGCGAGTGTGTCCGCCTGTCCCTGTTCGTCGAACGCCATGACCACGGCCGCGGCGCCGTAGCGCTTGACGAGGCGCGCCTGCTCGATGAACTTCGCCTCGCCCTCTTTGAGCGAGATGGAGTTGACGATGCCCTTGCCGACGGTGTGCTTCAGCCCCTCCTCGATGATCTCCCACTTGGACGAGTCGATCATGATCGGGACGCGCGAGATGTCGGGCTCGGCGTGCACGAGGTTCAGGAACTGCTTCATGCAGGCGACGCCATCCAGCATGCCTTCGTCGAAGCAGATGTCGATGATCTGGGCGCCGTTCTCCACCTGCTGCCGCGCGACGGAGAGCCCCTCTTCCAGTTTGCCCTCTTTGATGAGCTTGGCGAACTTGGGGGAGCCGGCGACGTTGGTGCGCTCGCCGACGTTCACGAAGTTCGTTTCGGGGCGGAGGACGAAAGGCTGCGTCCCCGACAGGCGCATCTGCGGCTCAATGGTGGGGATGACGCGGGGCGCGATGCCCTTCACCGCCTCCGCGATGGCGCGGATGTGGGCGGGGGTCGTGCCGCAGCAGCCGCCGACGATGTTGAGCCAGCCCGCCTCCGCCCACTCTTTGAGTTGCGGGGCCATCGAGTCCGGTGTCTCCGGAAAGCCGGTTTCGGAGAGCGGATCGGGCAGTCCGGCGTTCGGGTAGGTGATGATCGGGATCGGCGCGAGGTTGGCGATCTCCTCGATGTAGGGGCGCATCTCGCGCGGCCCGAGCGAGCAGTTGAGGCCGACGGCGCCGAGGGGAGCGTGTGCCACGCTGTACCACATCGCCTCCAGGGTCTGGCCGGTCAGGTTGCTCCCGGCGACATCCAGGAAGAACGACGCCATCACGGGCACCGGTGCGTAGCCGTCGTCCTCGAAGAGCTGCTGGATAGCGAAGAGCGCTGCCTTGAGGTTCAGCGTGTCCATCACCGTTTCGCACAGCAGCAGGTCCACGCCGCCGTCGAGGAGGCCCTTCGCCTGCTCGTAGTACGCCGCGCGCAGCTCATCGAAGGTGATGTTGCGGAATCCGGGGTCGTCGGCATTGACCACCGTGCCCGCCGAGCGGTTGCAGGGGCCGATGGCGCCCGCGGCCCAGCGCGGCTTCGACGGGTCCGCTTCCATCGCCCGCGCGCAGGCGCGCTTGGCGATCTGCGCCGCGATCACGTTCATCTCGTAGGCGAGGTCCTGAAGCCCGAAGTCGGCCTGAGCGATGGAGTTCGCGGTGAACGTACAGGTCTCTACGATGTCCGCGCCCGCCTCCAGGTAGGCGTCATGGACCCCTTCGACGATCTCGGGCGAGTGGAGCAGGAGCGCCTCGGTGTTGTTCTTCAGGTCGATCGGGTGGTCCTTGAACCGGTCCCCCCGGTACTGCTCCTCGGTGTTGACCTGTTTCTGGAGCAGCACCCCCATCGACCCGTCGATGATCAGGATGCGCTTCTTCAGTTCCTCTCGGATGTCCGCTGTCGTCATGCCGTCGTCCAATCTTCGTGTGCAAGGTCGTCAGGGACGCGCCCGGATGCGCGCCAACTCCGTTTCCCGGAACCCCGTGGTTCTTGCGGGCGAAGGCGTCGCGACGTTGCGACACTCTATAATGTGGCGAATCGTGGGAAGATTCTTCCCAGTAAGCGGGGCGCGGCGGTTAACTGCCGCAGTTGTAGCCGATGAGGAATCATCGCCGTCCCAGGCTTTGATGGGGGGCAAGTAGTTCCTCGGCGGGATGTACTCCCTGGAATTATATCGTGCCGACCTTCACGATGGAGAATTGGAGGGCCGGGCGCCGGAACCGCCCCGCGCGGCCTGCACGCGTTTGCTTCTATATTTCCGGCAGGCGGGACATCTCCGGCAGGCAGGCCAACAGTTCGCAACCCGCGCGGACGCGCCTTCCGTGCGGGGCGATCCGGTAAAGCCGCTCGCCCTCCGCGCGGTGAATCCGGACCCGGTTTATCCGGTCTGTGCCCGATACAACAATGGCGTCGGTCCCGTTCGCAAAGCCGGCTTTTCGGCAGTCCCCACAGTCCATCGTGGCCCAGAAACCCTCTATGCCGTCGCGAACCAGAACACGGATGCGGGCGCGAACCGGGCGCATGGTTTCGACCTGGCCCACTGCCTTCTTGATCGAACGCGCGAACGCCTCCGCAATCGCCTCGTCGGACGTTATCTTCCCGGTAAGCGGGGCCTCGCTGACCGAGCCGAACGCCTCCATTACTTCGGAACTAAGAACCTCAAAGAAGAGCACGTCGAGACGAACGCGAACGGTCCGACCATGGTTCAGCCTCTCGGGCGATGGAACCTTTACCAGGAGAACGTAATCCGCGCCGTATTAACTGGCGGTCTTTGTCAACGTGATGGCGTTCGACATCACCCGTTCGGTCGGCAACCGATCGGAATTGAATTCGAGCTGCCAGTCTGGAGGCATCGTCAAGCGGTCCGGCAAGAGGAGGTAGCGCCGGTTCTTCCGGAACGCCATTTCCAGCGCATCCTGCGCCTGACGCGCGGCGCTCCGCAGCACCGGGTCGGACGGGTTCCGGGCAACGACGAAAGGAAGAACGAGTACGCGTGAGCGTTCTTGTCGTGGCATGGCACCTCTCAGATCGCCTCATAGCGATTCGGGCTGGAACGTCAGCGTGATCGACTCCTTGCCCCGGACGACGTCCAGCTTCCAGGTGCGCTCAACCGTGGGCGACCATCCGGGAAGAGAGTACCCGTTGATTGGGATCGGCGAGACGAGGCGAAGGTCGGGCGCATCCTCCACCTTGACGATGCGGTCGCCCTTGCGCAGTCCCGCTTTCGCGGC
>CALEKU010000044.1 GCA_937902745.1 uncultured Armatimonadota bacterium | reverse complement strand
CTGGAGCCCGCGTAGGCGGGCTTGAATCACAGAAGCCGGGACTTCAGTCCACGGCGGCACGGGGCCGCGGCGGCAACCATCCGACGGCACGAATCCGGCCGCGGCGACGGCGGTTATTCGACGGCGGCACCGGATATGCCCGCCTTCGCGTTCCGCCATCCGTCGCCCGCTCCCCAGGGGGAGGCGGGGCGGCGGGACGGCGAGCCGGCCGCCCCGGCGGCCACGCGCGGGAGCAGGGCGTCGGCGGCGAGGGCGAGTAGGATTTCGAGTGGGACGTCGCCGGGCGGACGCCAGTCCGCGAAGTGCTCCGCCAGGAACCCCGTGTGCGTCTCGCCCGCCGCGAACGCCGGATGTTCGGCCACGGCGCCCAGGTAGGACAGGTTGGTGCGGACGCCGAGGACCGTGAACTCCCGCAGGGCGCGGAGGAGGCGGGCGCGGGCGCTTTCGCGGTCGGCGGCGTGGACGATCAGCTTGGCGAGCATCGGGTCGTAGAAGGGCGGCACGGTGTCGCCCGCGCCGTACCCGGAGTCCACGCGGACGCCCGGCCCGGCGGGGGCGCTCCAGTGGGCGATGGCGCCCACGGAGGGCAGGAAGCCGGTGGCGGGGTCCTCGGCGTAGACCCGCACCTCGATGGCATGGCCGCGCGAGGTGATCTCCTCCTGCGTGAGCGGCAGGGGGTGACCGTCGGCTACGAGAAGCTGCCAGCGCACGAGGTCCAGGCCGGTGACCATCTCGGTGACCGGGTGCTCCACCTGCAGGCGCGTGTTCACCTCCAGGAAGTAGAAGGCGTCGCCTTCGACCAGGAACTCCACGGTGCCCGCGCCGACGTAGCCCGCGGCCCGTCCCGCCGCGACCGCTGCTGCGGCCATGCGGGCGCGCAGGTCCGGCGTCAGTGCGGGGGAGGGACTCTCCTCCACGATCTTCTGGTGGCGCCGCTGGATGCTGCACTCGCGCTCGAAGAGGTGGACGACGTTCCCGTGCGTGTCGCCGAAGATCTGGAATTCGACGTGCCGCGGGCGCTCGACGTAGCGCTCCAGCAGCAGGCGGCCGTCGCCGAACGCTGCCTCAGCCTCGCGCCGGGCCTCATCGCGCTTCGCGTCGAACGCCGTTAGGTCGTCCACGCGCCGCATACCCCGGCCCCCGCCGCCCGCCGCCGCCTTGATGAGCAGCGGCGTCCCGATCTGCGCGGCCTCGGCGCGCAGCCGCTCGTCCGACTGGTCATCGCCCTGATACCCGGGGACGACGGGCACCCCGGCGTCCGCCATCAGCCGCTTGGCCGCGCTCTTGTCGCCGAGGGTGCGGATGACGGCGCCGGGCGGGCCGACGAACGTCAGCCCCGCGTCGGCGCAGGCGTCCGCGAACGCCGCGTTCTCGGACAGGAAGCCATAGCCGGGGTGAACGGCGTCCGCGCTGAGGTGCCGCGCAGCCTCCAGCACCCGGTCAATCCGCAGGTAGCTTTCGGACGCCGGGCCGGGGCCGAGGCAGGCGGCGGCGTCCGCCAGGGCGACGTGCGGAGCGTCCCGGTCGGCCTCAGAGTAGACCGCGAGGGGAGAGATGCCATGTTCGCGGCAGGCGCGCAGGACGCGCGCCGCAATCTCCCCCCGGTTCGCCACCAGAAGGCGCTGCATGTGGGGGGCCTACGGCGCCTCGCCGTAGTGGTCGCCATAGACGGCGCGGAAGGCCTCCTCAATCTCGCTCACCTCGCCCGCGGTGAGATGCCAGCCCATCGCGCCGACGTTCTCCTCGACCTGATCGGGGCGCCGTGCGCCGACGATAGCGCCGGTCACCACTTTGTCCCGCAGGGTCCACGCGACGGCGAGTTGTCCCACGGTCTTGTGGTGCCGCGTGGCGATGGGGCGCAGGCGTTCCACGAACTCCAGGTGCTGCGAGAGCGCGGGCTCCTGGAAGTAGGGGTGATTGCGCCGCCAGTCGTCCTCGGCGACCCGCTTGATGTCGAACGAACCGGAGAGCAGACCCGCCTGCATGGGGCTGTAGACGATCACGCCGACGCCGTGGCGGGCGCACCAGGGCAGCAACTCATCCTCAATCTCGCGCCGCAGCAGCGAGTAGGGCGGCTGGAGCGAGTCCACGTGCCGGATGGCTTCGCACGTCTCCAGGTGCTCCACGGTGAAGTTGCTGACCCCGATGTGGCGTACCTTGCCCTCATCCTGGAGTGCGGCCATGGTCGCCCAGGAGTCTTCCAGGGGCGTCTCGTTCTCCTTGTCCGGCCAGTGGATCTGGTACAGGTCGATGACGTCCCGATTCAGCCGCCGGAGGCTGTCCTCGCACTCGCGCCGGATGGTTGCGGGCCGCAGGTCGCCGGAGGGGCGCTCGGCCCCTTCGCGCATGACCCGCCCGCATTTGGTGAAGACCATCACGCGGTCGGGGGATATTCCCTGCAGGGCGCGGCCCACAACCTCTTCGGAGTGCCCGAGGCCGTAGATCGCGGCGGTGTCGATCCAGTTGATGCCGAGTTCGATGGCGCGCCGAATAGCGGCGATGGAGTCGTCGTCGTTCTGCGGGCCCCAGCCCACAGCCCACGGCCCGCCGGCCGCCCAGGCGCCGAATCCGACCGTGGTGATTTCCGGGCCGTTGTTGCCCAGTCTGCGTGTTTCGCTGCTCATGTGTCAGGTATACCCGCCGAACGCAGAGTTTTGCGCGGGGCCGAAGGGAGCGTGTTGGCGCCCCGTTTCCGCCGTGGCCCCCTGGTTGCCGTGGACTGAAGTCCCGGCTTCTGGGATTCAAGCCCGCCTCCGCGGGCTGCGTCGGGCGCGGGGCGGCTACGGGCAATCCGTAACAGCATCGTCTACCGGAGCCCGCGTAGGCGGGCTTGAATCCCAGAAGCCGGGACTTCAGTCCACGGCACAAAACCCACGGCGACCAAACGGATGACACGGCAACCACACGAACACCGCGACGCACCCCGGCCGTGGCCGAGGTGCGCCGCGGCCGGTTACGCCGCCCAGGCGGGCTTGCGCTTCTCCAGGAAGGCGCGGATGCCCTCCTGACCCTCGGGCGAGACGCGCGCCGCCGCGATCGTGGTGACCGTGTCCTCCGCTACCTCGGCGGGCGTCTTGTCCTCGATGCGCTTCAGGAGGCGCTTGATCATGGCGACGGCCTGGGGTGCGACGGTCAGGGTGTCTGCGACCACCCGCTCTACGGCGGCGTCAAGTTCGCTCTCGGGGACGACCTGCTGTATCAGGCCGAGTCGGTGCGCCTCGGTGGCGGGGAAGCGCGCGCCGGAGACGAATAGGGCCCGGGCCGCGCCGGGGCCGACCTTCTCCAGGACGTAGGGCGCGATTATGGCCGGAACCAGGCCAAGCCTGACCTCGGTGAAGGCAAACTGGGTGTCCTCTGACGCGATGGCGATGTCGCACGCGGCGACCAACCCCGCGCCGCCGCCGCAGGCGATTCCCTGCACCCGCGCGATGGTCACCTTGGGGCACTTCGCCATTGCGGCGAGCATCTGCTCCAGGTGGCGCGCGTCCTCCCGGTTCTCCTCCAGAGTGTAGCGGGAGACCTTCTGCATCCAGTTCAGGTCTGCGCCCGCACTGAACGACTTGCCCGCGCCCGCGAGCACGATCACGCGCACATCCGGGTCTTCGCCCAGGTGCGTGAACGCGGAGGTCAGCTCCCGGACGGTCGCCTCGTCGAAGGCGTTGTGTACCTCGGGGCGGTTCAGCGTCACCCGCGCCACCGGCCCCTCGATTGCGACGGTTATGGATTCGGCCATGGCCATCTCCCTCCTGTCACGGTGAACGCGTGGTCCACCGGCGTCTCGAACGTCATCAGGACGCGCACCAGTTCGGGCGCGCCCGGCGGCTCGGCGTCGCGCATGCGCCACATCCGGTGGGCGTGTGCGCCTGGCCCAATGCGCACGGCATCGTTGCCGTACCACATGGTGCCGCTGCCGCCTTTGAGAAAGAGCACCTGCCCGGGCTCCGGGCGCAGGCAGGTATCGCCCGTCTCCCACACCCCACCCGGCGGGAAGTCGAAGGCGATCTGAACGGTCGCGCGGTCGAGGCCGTCTCGCGTCCGAAGGTGCAGTTGGAAGCCGTCCTCGATCTCGTGTGCCGTGATCTCGCTGGCCGCGGGCGGGACGCGCCGCAGAGCGCGCTCTACCCGGGCTTCGGAGTACTCCCGCGGCGGCACGGGGCGGCCCAGCGGCTGCTCGTAGCCGGGCCGGTAGGGGGAGCGCTCCCCGTGTGACACGAGGCGCACGCCCTCCCCCGTAACCTCCAGGTCGTCCGCGAGGAACTGACCCACCCCGAAGTAGCTCTGGTGGATGCTGACTCCCGCCAGGTACGCCTGCCCAAACCGGAAGTTGAAGAGGCGGGGGACGTCCCGGAAGAACGACGCGGAGAGCGGCCCGCGCCGCACCCGCCACAGACCGTTCGCAGGGAAGTGGCGGGCGAAAGAAGAGGGGAGCAGGCCCGGGTCGGCCGTTCCCTCCGGCTCGCCGAAGCGGACCAGAACCTGGGAAAGGCTGTAGTAGTCCCGCCGCTCGGGCGGGGTCGCCTCCCAGAGCGCTTCCGCGGCAGCGCGGAAGAGGGAGGAGGCTTCCGAATCGTTTCGGGGTGGCAGGAACGACGCCCAGAGATAGGGCGCCGCGAGCGATGTGGCAAGCGGGACCGTGCCGCTGTCCTGCCGCCGGGACAGGCCCGTCTCGATCGTGCCATCGGCGTTCAGCAGGTACAGGTCGGCGCGCAGGTTGCGCGCTACCGCCTCGCGCAGGGGAGTGAAGCGGTCGTCTTCGGCCAGGAGGAGCAGCGAGCGGGCGCAGACGGCGTCATACATCCCGGCGCTGCGCTCAATATAGAAGCCGTCTTCGTCCAGATCGATGCCTTCGGCAAGGTAGGCATCGATGGTCGGTGCGGCGTCGAGGTCCGGGAACAGACGGCTCGCCAGCGCCAGCGCCCCACTGATAACCCAGCGGTGGTTGGGGGTATGGAAGCCGCCTTTGCGCGCCCCCTCCGCCATGCGCCGCGCAAAGGCGGACAGGCGGGTAAAGGGCTCCGCCCATTCGGGCGCGGGGAGCGGGTCGCCCGCCGCCGCGAGCAGCAGCGGCGGGCAGATCGCCTGGAGGATGAACCCGGCATCCGGGCTGGAGTCGTAGTTACAGTCGCGCAGGTCGGTCAGGCCGCTGGGGCGCTGCACCCGCTCCAGGTAGTCCAGCGCCAGCAGGACCCGGGGCAGGAGCGCGGCGTCTGCGGGCTCCGAAGGGGCGAGGTCCGGGAAGCGGCGGCGCATCAGGTGGAGCCAGAGCGCCAGCGCCGCGAGACCCGCCGCGCCGCCGGGGTCGTCCGTGCCCCAGTCGGCGCGGATGACCCCGCCCGTGTCCCGGTGGCCAGGAACGGTCTGCTGTCGGGACAGGCTCCCTGTTAGCTGCCGGCCCAGTCCCTTGATCGCCTCCGCCCGCGTAAATACGCTCATTACTGCCGCGCGCCCCTTCCTAACTTCTGGTTCTATTCCTGCTTCGGGGACGGTGACGACGGGTAGCGGAACTCGGTGTCCCCGTAGAGAAGCTGGAGCATGTTGATCTGACCGCCGTGGTAAGCCATGTTGCGGTAGGGTATCTCGATGACCATATGGCCGGGCATGGGGCCGCGGCGGGTCATGAACGCGTGGTGCAGGTCCTCGTCGCGCAGGTCACGCACAGCGGCGGCGAGATCTACGGCGCTCTCGATGAGGAGGGGGGCCGCATCGCACGGGTTCTCGAATGGTCGGGGCGCGGTCAGCGGCCCAACGGCGGGCGGCTCCTGGCCGCGCAGGATGCCTGCGAACATGCGGTTGACGTGGATACATTCGCTGACCTGGTCGAGCGCGCACCGCAGGCCCGCCGCACCCTCGACCTGGGGTACCCACTCGCGCCGGTCTTCCTGCGTGTTCTCCAGGAAGTGCGCCACCAGGCGCGCCATGCTCTCGATGCGTTCGGCCTGAAACTCCTGTACAGTCATGCGTCTTCGTGTCCTCTCGCTCGCGCGGGGCCTGAAGAGTCGTGCCCCATGTCTCAAGTCTACGTCCGCGCACGTCCTCCCGTAATCCGCCAGATGCCCGATTGTGCCGTCGATCTCACATCCGGAAGACGCCGAACCGGGTCTCCGGTATCGGGGCGTTCAGAGCGGCGGCGATTCCCAGACCGATCGCGCGGCGGGTGTCCGGTGGGTCGAGGATGCCGTCGTCCCACAGGCGCGCGGTGCTGTAGTAGGGGGAGCCCTCCCGCTCATAGGTGGCGCGCGTCGGGGCCAGGAACGCCTCCTGCTCCTCCTCTGTCATCTCCTCGCCGCGGTCCAGGCGCACCTGCAGCAGCACCCGCGCCGCCTGCTCCCCGCCCATGACGCTGATGCGGGCGTTCGGCCACATCCACAACTGGCGTGGGCCGAATGCGCGCCCGCACATCCCGTAGTTACCCGCCCCGAACGACCCGCCGATGATAACGGTGAACTTGGGCACCTCGGCGCAGCTCACCGCGGTCACGAGCTTCGCGCCGTGCTTGGCGATGCCCTCGTGCTCGTAGCGTGAGCCGACCATGAAGCCCGTGATGTTCTGCAGGAACACCAAGGGGACGCGCCGCTGGCAGCACAGTTCGATGAAGTGCGCCCCCTTCAGCGCGCTCTCGGAGAAGAGGACGCCGTTGTTGGCGAGGATGCCCACGGGGTAGCCCATCCAGCGGGCGAAGCCGCAGACCAGCGTCGGCCCATAGAGCGGCTTGAACTCATGGAACCGGCTGCCGTCCACCAGCCGGGCGATCACCTCGCGGACATCGAACGCCTGCCGCAGGTCGCGCGGGAGCACGCCGTACAACTCCGCGGGGTCGTAGCGCGGCTCCTCCGGCGGCAGCACGTCGAACGGCGGGGCGATATCCGGCTGCGGCAGCGCGCCCACGATCTCGCGCAGGAGACGCAGAGCGTGCTCCTCGTCGTCCGCCAGGTAGTCGGCGACGCCGGAGGTGCGCGCGTGGACATCGCCCCCGCCGAGCGCTTCGGCCGTTACCTCCTCACCGGTCGCCGCCTTCACGAGCGGAGGGCCGCCCAGGAAGATGGTGCCGTTTTCCTTCACGATCACGGTCTGGTCGGACATGGCGGGGACGTACGCCCCGCCCGCGGTGCAGGAGCCGAGGACACCCGCGATCTGGGGGATGCCCGCGGCGGACAGGCGCGCCTGGTTGTAGAAGATGCGCCCGAAGTGGTCACGGTCGGGGAAGACCTCGGCCTGGAGCGGCAGGAACGCCCCGCCGCTGTCCACCAGGTAGAGGCAGGGCAGGCGGTTTTCGCCCGCGATCTCCTGCGCCCGCAGGTGCTTCTTGACCGTGAGGGGGAAGTAGGTGCCGCCTTTGACTGTGGCGTCATTGGCGACCAAAACACAGGGGCGGCCATGGATCGCGCCGATGCCGGTGACGATTCCCGCGCCGGGCGCCGCGTCGTCGTAGATGCCGTTTGCGGCGAGCGGGGAGAGCTCCAGAAAGGGGGCGCCCGGGTCCAGCAGGGCGTCGATACGCTCGCGGGGGAGCTTCTTGCCGCGCGCCCGGTGCTTGGCTACGGCGTCCGCGCCACCGCCCTCGCGCACGCGGGCGAGGCGCGCCCGCAACTCTTCCGCGAGGGCGCGGTGGTGGGCCGCGTTCTCGCGGAAGGCGGGCGAATCAGGGTCGAGGGCGCTGTCGATGACTTCCAAGGGCGCTTCACGCTCCGTTGCGCTGTCGCTTCGTGCCCTCATTGTACCTCCGATCGCGGTACGTCCGCGCTCACGCCGCATACGGGGGCGAATGGTATATTTGGAACGTATGGCACCGGGAAGGCGAGCAGAAGCATGACGGAGCCGTGGCGTATTTATCTGTTGGGGGGGCTTCGGGCGGAGCAGGGCGCCGTGGTGGTGGAGCGGTTCCGCTCCCAGAAGTTCGGAGGACTGCTCGCCTACCTCGCCCTGTTCCCCGAACGCTCCCACCCGCGCGAGGAGCTGGCCGACCGCTTCTGGCCCGACTCCGACGTCGAAGCCGCCCGCGCCAGTCTGCGCCAGGCGCTCGCCTCGCTGCGCCGGCAGATGGAGCCCCCGCCCCTGCCGATGGGAAGCGTCC
>CALEKU010000043.1 GCA_937902745.1 uncultured Armatimonadota bacterium | reverse complement strand
TGTGTATAACATTGCGGAAGAAGATGGTACTATCTCCAGCCGCAAAGCGACAGAAGCGCTCGATTGGGCACCTGTATTCCGTATCGGTTAATTTCCAACAGAATGACTCTGCCAACCATGACGTAGCAGGTGGTGGAATACTCGAAGCTACATCAGTAATAGCTATTCTTGGCAGGCTTGCTCTTTACTATATAGTTGGGGTATTCTCCGGCATTACTGCATTTGACAAGCAGCAAGCCTGCCAAGATGTTCAGCACGTTGTAAGGAGGTTATGTTATGGGGAAAAAGGTCTTTATCGCTTGTCCAATTGGTGCCGACAAAAGTCCCGAACGTCAACGCTCGGATCAACTATTGGCACACGTTATTTCTCCTGCGGTCGGTAGTGTCCTCGATGTAGAACCAGAAGAGGTAGTTATTCGAGCCGACAAGATCGGTGAGCCCGGGCGCATAACAACGCAAATTTTGCGCGAACTTGGCTCAGCAGACGTTGTTATTGCGGATCTCACTGGCACGAACGCTAATGTCATGTATGAGGTTGGCATTAGGCAAGCACTAATGCGCCCTTATATCCTTATGGCAGAGCATGGTCAGACTCTACCTTTTGACTTATCGGACTTCAGGACAATTTTCTATGTCTTGGATTTGGACGGGGCTAAGCGCGCTCAGTTAGAACTAAAAGCCCAGCTACAAAAAGCACTCACAGGTCAAGTTCCAGCGGCGGATACTGCTTTGTTCGGGCAGTTCCACACTACCGAAGCGACATCGCAACTGCCACAGGCAAGCCAGAATTTGCTTGAGGTGCTCGAAGCCTGTAATCAAATCTTGCGAGAAACCCAGGAGACAAAGGAACTATTAATAACGGTTGGAAATATCACGTTAGATATCCAGCAAGCCGAACAGAAGAGGATTGAGGCGTACAAGGAAGCGCAAACTCAGGAGCAGGGAATGTGGTTCCTGAATCAAATGTTACAAAATCCTGACGGAGTTGACAAAATACTACCAGTCATGGAGTTCCTCACCAACCTTAACAAGGCACAGGAGCAAATAGACTCTATTAAGACCGCTCAGCCGAAGCGGACTGAGCGTCCCCGCCAGCAACGCAGCACCCCCAAACAGGATAGGCAAGAATAGTTCCGTAGACGGAGATTCCACATCTCTCGTGTCCGCATAGACCAAATCGCTATCAACGGCCGCAAAAAGTGTATCGATTGGGCTAACTGTGATCCTCGTTCGCGGCGGCGTGTGTAGTTGGCGGGCCGTCGAAGCGGTCGAGGAGGATGGCGACGAGCATGTCCGCCATGACGTTTACGCCGGAGCGGACGCGGGCGATGATGACGTCCACCGGGAGCAGGAGCGGCAGAGCGACGGCCACGAGGGTTTCGGGCAGGCCCGCCGCGCCGAGGACGAGGGGCAGGACGATCAGGCCCGCCTCCGGGATGCCCGCGACGCCCGCCGCGGCGAAGATGGCCGCCAGGACCACGGTGAACTGCTGGTTCAGGCCCAGCCCCATCCCGATGGCCTGCGACAGGAACAGCGCGGCCATCGCCTCGTAGAGCGTGATACCGTCGTTGTTCAGGTTGGTGCCCACGCAGGCGGCGAGGCGGGCGGAGGCGGGGCGGACACCCATGCGGTCGAGCGAGCGCAGCGTCAGGGGAACGGTCGCCAGGCTGGAGTTCGTGGAAAGGCCCGTCAGGATGGCGTCCGCCCCCTTGCCCAGGAACTCGCGCGGCGACTTGCGCCCCACCAGCCACGCCATCAGCGGGTAGTAGATCAACGCGTGCAGCGCCATCCCGAGGAGGACCACCCGCAGGAAGACCCACAGGATGCGGAAGACGTCGATGCCTGCCCCCCCCACCACCTGCGCGATGATACCCAATACGGCGAACGGAACGCACGCTACGACCCATTCCAGCATCTGGATGAACACCTCGTAGGTGCCCTCGATGAAGTCGCCCACCGCGCGAATACTGTTGCGCCCTTCGCGCGCCTGCTTCTCCTGCACCGCCCGGATGGCCGCGCCGGAGAGCACCGCGATCAGTACCACGGAGATGATGTTGTTGTAGACGAACGGTCGTACGATGCTGGACGGGATGTAGTAGGCGACGTTCGGCAGAACCTCCAGGGTCGCGCCCGGCGCCTCGGGGTCCGCGCTCTTTTTGGCGGTTATCTCCCCCGGCTTTACGGCGGCACGGATCTCCTCGATGTGGTCGCGCCACGCGTCCCCGGGGCGCAGGGTGTTCATGATGGTCAGGCCGATCGCCATGGCCACGGAAACGTTGACCAGGCAGATGGCGATCAGGCGCAGCCCGCTCTTCGCGGAGATGCGGGTCTTCACGAACGCGTCGAGGATGGCGAACAGGACGAGCGGCACGGCGAGGGTGCGCAGGAGTTTGATGACCAGGATGCCCAGCGCCCCCAGCGTCTCGTTGGTGAGGCCGAAGAGGTACGGGCGGTCCTTCCCAAAGGCCAGCCCGAGGATGATCCCGAGGATAACCGCCAGGAGGACCCGCAGGTAGAGCGGGAACCGTGTCCGGTGCGGTCGCCCCGCAGCCGCCGACTCGTCCCCCGCTTCCGCCCCCGCTTCGATATCGCCCGGTACGCCCTCGTCCCGCATGCCTTATGCCTTCTCCTTAGCGCAGCGCTACGCGCCGCACCCGGTGGTTTTCCGTGTCCGCGATGTACAGTGCGCCGTCCGGGCCCACGGCCACCCCGTGCGGGCGCCCCAGCCCGGCGCGCTCGGCGGGGCCGCCGTCGCCGCCCCCACCCTTGCGCCCGCCGGCGAACGTCGTGATCACGCCGGTCTTGCCGTCGATCTTCCGGATGGCGTGGTTCTCCGTGTCCACCACGAAGAGGTCGCCGGTCTTCGGGTCCACGCAGCCCCCCTTCGGCCCGCGGAACGAGGCGCGCAGGGCGGGGCCGCCGTCCCCCTCGTAGCCGGGTGTGCCGGTCCCGGCGATGGTGGTCACCACACCGTTCGCTGCCACCCTGCGGACGCGGTGCCCTTCGCGTTCGATAATGTAAAGCACGCCGCCCGGCCCGGCCGCGACGGCACGCGCGCCCTGGTAGCTCGCCTCCGCCGCCGGGCCGCCGTCGCCCGCGAACGCCTTCCGGCCTGTGCCCAGGGTGCGCCGTACCCGGCCGGTATCGACACTGAACTCGTAGACCTTGCTCGCCGCGACATCCGCGACGTAGACGGTCATCGGTCCCCCGCTGCACACGTCGTGCGGTTCGCGGAAGGGTACCGCCGCATTCACCTCACGTCCCTCCGGAAGGAGCCGCACCCGCTTGCTCAGCCGCTCGGCGATGCAGAACGCGTCCGGCGGCCCGTCCGAGAAGCCGGCGGCGATCGCCACCACGTCCTCGGGCGGCGCCGTGGTCGGCCCGTAGACCGTGGAGATGCGCCCGGTCCCGTCGACGCGGCGGACGCAGTTCGTGCCGGCCTCAGTAAACAGGAGGTGACCGTTCCGGTCAAACGCGACCGTGAACGGGCTGTCGATACGCGCCCGGGCGGCGGGGCCGCCGTCGCCGTCATGCCCCTTCTCGCCCGTCCCGACCACCGTGGTAATGACGCCCGCTTCGGCTGCCCGCATAGCGGTCTGGCTCCCCTCTTACTCTTCCGGGACCTCGTGATGGCGGCGGCAGCGGGCCTCGTAGTCCTCCTGCGCACCGACCAGAATCGTGGGGGCGCTCGCCGGGGCCGGCCTCCCGTCAATGAGCCGCTGCGAGCAGTACGCCTCCGCACCGCAGACGGTACAGATGGCGCGCAGTTTCACCACCTCATCCGCCACCGCCATCAGGGCGGGCATGGGACCGAAGGGATAGCCGCGGAAGTCCATATCGAGGCCCGCCACGACCACCTCGTACCCCCGGTTCGCCAGCACCTGACAGACTGCTACCACACCCTCGTCGAAGAACTGCACCTCCTCGACCGCGATCACATCCGTATCCGGGCAGACCGCCGCGTACAGTTCGCTGCTGTCAGCCACGGCCACGGCCGCGTGCGGGACGCCGTTGTGGGACCGGATTACGGTGTCATCGGTACGGGTGTCCAGCGAAGGCTTGAAGACCTGCACGGTGCGCCGGGCGTAGAGCGCGCGGCGGACGCGACGAATCAGCTCCTCGGTCTTGCCGGAGAACATCGAGCCGGTGATAACGACGAGTGAGCCGCAGCCGGGGTGCGGGAAACCAGGGGCGGAGCGGGGAGCGGGCGGGGCCATACGGCGATTGTAACAACCCGGCGGGCGGGCGTCAAGCGCCCGCCCCCTCAGTCGAAGGGCAGGTCGGGTGGCGGGAGGACACGGCCGGCCGCCGCGCACGCCCGGAAGTATGCCGCCGTGGCGTCCAGGTCCGCCTCCGCGCCCGGTGGGAACAGGTCGGGCGAGACGCACGTTTCCGGAAGCGGGAGCGCCAGCGGAGGCTCCCCCAGGGAGTGGACCAGTTCCACCTCGGCTGGCCCCGGGGCATGCAGCGCGCGGGCCGCGGACAGCGGCAGGCGGTCGGGGATCAGAACCTCCAGCGAGGGGTAGCGCCCGGCCCGGTGCTCCTCCAGAAGAGCGGCCCTGCCCTCCGGGTCGGTGACCGGAACAAAGTCGTCCCGATGACGCCAGGCTTTCGTATTGTATTTAAGGAGAGACACCCCGGGAAATTCCAGCAGGTTCGCCGGAAACTGCAGGAGGACGTGGGGCCAGCCGCGCCCGCGCTTGTCGGCCAGAAGCGGCGTCCGCGGCGAAAGTGAGAGGTGGACGTAGCCCGCGAGGCCGAGCCGGCGGACGCGCGCCGCGGCGGTGGGCCGGGGCCGCACGGGCAGATGCTCTGCCGCCAGCCGCGCCTGACTCAGAAGCGCCCCGGTCGCCAGAAGGTGCGGAACGTAGTGCAGCGGCGTGGCGTGCCACAGGAGGTAGGACGGCGCGGGTTCGGGAGCCGACATGAGAGAAAAAAAACCGCGCAAGACACCAGGCATTCACCCGGTCACGTCCTGAGCGGCGTAAGGTCTCGTCTTGATTATTACAACAGTATACCGGGTCGTTCAGGTTCTCTATGGCTTCTTGCTCAACATTCCAGAAAAACAGGTAATCCGCCCTCTAAAGAACGGGCACCGAAGCGAGTGAATTAATGTGACACATATCACTCTACATACGATCCCCCAGAGACGCGCGCGGGGCGGGCGCATGCGGGAGCGCCAGAGCCCCGCGCAGAGGCGGCGTCTTTGCGCCCCCAGACCCTTTGCGGTACAATCCCCGGCGTCGCCCGCGGAACTTATCCGGCCGGTGTCCTGTCGGGATAAATACGATTCCTCCTGGGTATGGGAACCCGGGAGCCCCGCGCTCACGTTTTGAAGTCTGTCCTTCGCTGCGGCGCGCTGCCGCTCTTCATGGCCGTGAGCCCGCGGCCCCGTAGCAGAGTTAGAGGAAGCAATGGCCAAGTCCCTGATAATCGTGGAGTCACCCGCCAAGACCAAAACCCTGAAGGGCTTTCTGGGCCGTGACTATATCGTCGAGGCGTCCATGGGGCACGTCCGCGATCTCCCCACATCCAAGATTGGCGTGGACGTGGACCATGACTTCGCCCTGACCTACGTCCCCCTGACAGACCGCAAAGATGTCCTCAAGCGCCTGGCCGAGGCGGCCAAAGGAGCGGACACGGTCTACCTTGCCTCCGACCCGGACCGCGAGGGAGAGGCTATCGCCTGGCACATCGCCCAGGCGCTGAAGCTGCGCGCCGACCGCTTTAAGCGCATCCAGTTCAACGAGATTACGAAGAGCGCGGTGGATGACGCGTTGCGGAACCCGCGCGACATCGACCAGAACCGCGTGGACGCCCAGCAGGCGCGGCGTGCTCTGGACCGGCTGGTCGGCTACAAGATCAGTCCCCTGCTCTGGAAGAAGGTCAAGAAGGGCACCTCCGCCGGACGTGTGCAGTCCGTTGCGGTGCGCCTGATCTGCGACCGGGAGCGCGCCATCCAGGCGTTCGTCCCCGAAGAGTACTGGAGCCTGACGGCTACGCTGACGCCGCGCACGAGCCGCCAGCTCCCCTTCGACGCCTCGCTGAACCAGGTGGACGGCAAGAAGGCGGACCTGAAGACCCGTGAGCAGACCGACGCTGTGCTACAGGGGCTGGAGGGCGCCGAGTGGCGCGTCGCCAAGGTTAAGAAGAGCGAGCGCCAGCGCCGCCCCACCGCGCCGTTCATCACGTCCACGCTCCAGCAGGAGGCATCCCGGAAGCTCGGCTTCTCGTCCAAGCGTGCCATGACCGTGGCGCAGCAGTTGTACGAAGGCATCGACCTGGGCAAGGACGGCGGCACGGTCGGTCTTATCACCTACATGCGCACCGACTCGACGCGCGTCGCCGGAGAGGCGCAGGCCGAGGCGCGGCAGTACATCCTGAACACCTATGGCAAGGAGTACGCCCCGGAGCGGTTCAACGTCTACAAGACCAAGAACGCAGCGCAGGATGCCCACGAGGCGATCCGCCCGACGTCCGTGTTCCGCGACCCGGAGAGCATCAAGGGGCGCCTGACCAGCGACCAGTACCGACTGTACCGGCTGATCTGGCTGCGCTTCCTCGCCTCGCAGATGACCCCGGCGGTCATGGATGTGGTCACAGCGGACATCGCCGCGGCGAACTGCCTGTTCCGCGCAACCGGTTCGACGATCCGATTTGACGGCTTCCTGCGCGTCTACACTGAGGGCAAGGATAACCCGAACCAGGTGGACGACGACGAGAAGCCGCCGCTGCCGCCCCTGACGGACGGCCAGGCGCTCGACCTGATTCGGCTGACACCCAAGCAGCACTTCACGGAGCCGCCGCCCCGCTTCACGGAGGCGACGCTCGTCAAGGGTCTGGAGGAGGAGGGCATCGGGCGCCCGTCCACGTATGCGTCGATCATCTCGACCATCCAGGACCGGGGCTATGTCGAACTTCAGGACAAGAAGTTTGTGCCCACAGACCTCGGCTTTGCGGTCACGGACCTGCTGGTGAAGCACTTCCCGGATATCCTGGATGTCCGCTTCACGGCAGGCATGGAAGACCGCCTGGACGCCGTGGAGGAGGGCAAGCAGGACTGGGTGGCGCTGATGCGCGACTTCTACGGCCCCTTCGAGCAGACGCTCTCCAAAGCGGAGACGTCCATGGAGAAGGTGGTCAAGGAGACCGACATTCTGTGCCCGCAGTGCGGGGAGGCAAACCTGGTGGAGCGCTTCGGGCGCTTCGGCAAGTTCTACGGCTGCCCGCGCTACCCGGAGTGCAAGTATATCCTGGACCCGAGCAAGCAGGACGGGGCGAAGGCCGGAGAAGGCGGCGAGGGGGGCGAGACCCCGGCGCAGGTCGTCTCCGAGCTCACCTGCCCGAACTGCGGCCGCAACCTGGTGGAGAAGATGGGCCGGTTCGGCAAGTTCCTGGCCTGCCCCGGCTACCCGGAGTGCAAGTATATCCACAAGGAGGCCCCGAAGTCGATCGGTGTCCCCTGCCCCGAGTGCAAGAAGGGCGAGCTGGTAGAGCGGCGCTCGCGCATGGGCGTCTTCTACCCCTGCAACCGCTACCCGGAGTGCAAGTTCTCGCTGCCGGGCCGGCCCATCACGGACCGGCCGTGCCCGCAGTGCGGCGGCCTGCTGCATGAGAAGGCGTACCGCGGCAAAGTCACTGGCATCAAGTGCGCCAACAAGGAGTGCGGCTACTCCGAAGCGCTCCCGGCCGGCGGGGACGCGGACGCCGAAACGGCCGACAAGCCGGAACGCCTCGCGGCGTAGGCAGACCAGCGTCAAACGCGGCTATGCCGGAAGTTGTCATAATCGGGGGTCCCAACGGGGCGGGCAAGTCAACCCTTGCCCGCCTCGCTTTGCCTGAGGGCATGGCCTTTGTGAACGCCGACGACATCGCCCGGGCCTTGCCGGAGGATTTCGCGGGTAACCGTGACATCGAGGCGGGGCGCATGCTCCTGAGTAAGATCGATGAGCTTTCGTCGTCCGGAAGCAGTTTTGCCCTCGAAACCACTCTCTCCAGCCGATCCCTCGCCGCTCGAATCCGGAGTCTCCGTACCACCGGTTGGTCGTTCCGCTTGGTCTTCGTCTGGGTGCCCACGGCCGACGTGTCCGTAGAGCGCGTCGCCGCGCGTGTACGGCGCGGCGGGCATCACATCCCCGAAGCGACGATCCGAAGACGGTATGTCGCGGGCTTGAACAACCTCTGGGCGCTCTACTTGCCAATGGCAGATGAGTGGCTCATCTTTCAGAATGCTCGGGAGGAAGGGCCTCGCCTGGTGGCAAACGGCGGCTCGGGTCGTGAACCGATCGTCTACGACCCGGACGTGTGGGCTATAATGAAAACATCAGCCCCATGAGCAACCATGAGCAACAAGGATAACCGCGAGCAGTACTCGGTCTTCACCGACCCGGCGGAATTGACGCGCCGGTTTCGCGTAGCCGTGCGCGAAGCCCTGCGCGACCACAAACTCGCGGGCAACCCTATCGCGGTCTGGCGCAATGGGAAAGTCGTGATCGTACCTCCGGAGGAGATAACGTGGTCCGACGACGAGTACGGAAACGCTCCTCCGGAGAAGTCACTGAAGGGGAAGTAGCATATCCATCGCTCGGTAAGGAAGCGGCCCTGGCAGTCAGATGACTGCCGGGGCCGGTTGCGTTGGTCAGGCCGCCTTCGTCCCTTTGTTGCCCACGGCAGGAGATTCTCCGAAGCCCGGTGAATGCTCTGCCCGGTACCCGACATGCGACACCCGCTCACGTCCACCGCTCCCCGCGTGCTGTCCGCCCTGCTGCTGCCGGCTCTCGTCCTGCTGCTCTTTGCCGTGGGCGGACGGTCGGCCGGCGCTCAGCAGACCGTGGACCCCGCATTCGCGGCGAAGTGGGACGCCTTTCCCTTCGACAAGCGGCGTGTGGACCCGGCGGAGTTGAAGAAGCTCACTCCCGGCAAGCTCAAGTGGCTGCGGGGCATCCTCTTCGGCAAGCACGGGCGCGTCTTCGACGAACGGTTCATCCAGGACTACCTGGAGCAGCGGCCCTGGTACAAGCCCGACCCGAAGTACCGGGTGGAGGTGCTGAACGCGGTCGAGCGGGAGAACATGGACCGCATCAAGGCCGCCGAACACGCGCTTCACCAGTACATCGAGCCGGGCGACCTGAAGTTCTACCGCAACAAAACCTTCTCTGAGGCGCAGCTAGGCAAGCATACCGGCGTCGAGTGGGTCATCATGATGGCCGAGGTCGAGGCGATCCACGGTAAGACCTTCCCCGACCAGCCGTTCATCCAGGCGTTCTACGACCAGCGCTACTGGTACAAGCCCGACCCGACATACACCGCGAAGCGCCTCTCCGCCGCCGAGCGGGCGAACCTGGAGACGATGCGCCGGGCGTGGAAGAAGCAGCGCGGTCTGTCGGTCTCCCCGGGCGACATGGGCCAGTTCCGGGACCAGCCGCTCAAGCCCGAGATGCTGACCGGCCTGAGCCTTTCCGAACTGCGTCTGCTGCGCAACGAGGTCTATGCCCGCCACGGCTATAGCTTCCAGGCGTGGTGGCTGCAGTCCTACTTCTACGACCAGCCCTGGTACCGCCAGCGCCCGGACGGCGACAACACGAAGGTGCGCCTGTCCCCCGCCGAGGAGCGCAACGTCGCCGTCATCCTGAAGCGGGAGCAGGCTCTGCACGAGTCGCTGTCGAAGGAGACGATCGACGAGTCCTACATCGCCGGGCTGTACGCGGAGGATGTCCGCAAGCTGCGCAACGAGATCTACGCGCGGCGCGGCTACGTCTTCAAGGACCGCTGGCTCCGCTCCTACTTCGAGAGCCTCCCCTGGTACACGCCCAATCCCGACTTCCGCGAGACCGACCTGACTCCGATCGAGCGGAAGAACGCCACCTTCCTGGCCCAGCGCGAGAAGAAGCTGGAGAGCGTCATCCGCCAGGTGGCCGCATGAGCGGCGGCCCCCGCCCCCGCGTGCCGGGAGCCTGAAACCCTATGACAGCCCGCGAGAACCTGACGGTGGAGATGGTGCGACGCGATCTTTCCGACCTGCCCGAAGCGCCGTTGCTGCCGGGCTTCGCCTTCCGACCGTTCGCGCCCGGGGACGAAGGCGTCTGGACCGAGATCATCCGCCAGAGCGAGCAGTTCTTCATCGTCCGCGACGACCTGTACGCCGGCCAGTTCGGCCAGGACCCTGAGGGCGCCCGGGAGCGCATCGTGTTTATTCGCGATGAGGCGACCGGCGCGGATGTGGCGACCATCGCCGCCTGGTACGGTGAGGAGCGGCACGACGACCGCGCGGGTTGGGGGCGCATCCACTGGGTGGCTGTCCGCCCGGCCTACCAGGGGCGGGGCCTCGGCAAGGCGATGCTGGCGTACGCTCTGCGCCGCCTCGTGGACCTCGGGCACCACAACGCGTTCCTGGTCACGTCCACCGGGCGTCTGCCGGCCCTCCGGCTCTACCTGAACTTCGGCTTCGTGCCGGATAGGACGCGCCCCAACGCGGCGAACGCATGGGGCTCTATAGCAGGCGACCTCCCCGCTGCGACGCGGTATCTTAAAGGGCATGAGTGATAGGACGCGCGAAGACGCTTTTCGATTGATGACGGAGTGGACTCCCTCCGAGCCGCTGCGCCGCCATATGCTGACCGTGGAAACCGCCATGCGCGCCGCCGCCCGCCGCGCAGGCGAGGACGAGGAGTTGTGGGGCCTGGCAGGCCTTCTGCACGACTTCGACTACGAGCGCCACCAGACCGTGCCGGATCACCCCGTGAAGGGCGCGGAGGTGCTGCGCGCGGAGGGCTATCCGGAGCCGGTAATCCAGGCCATTCTGGGACACGCCAACGAGACCGGCGTCCCCCGCGACACCCTGATGGCAAAGACCCTGTTCGCAGTGGACGAACTCTGTGGCTTCCTGACCGCCGTGGCCTACGTACGCCCCTCGAAGAAGATCGCGGACGTGGAGGTGTCCTCGGTAAAGAAGAAGCTCAAGGACAAGACGTTCGCCCGCGGCGTCAACCGCGACGACATCGTGCAGGGCGCCGCCGAACTCGGCCTAGACGTAGACACGCTGATCGCCCTCGTCCTCGCCGACCTCCAGGAGAACGCGGAGAACCTGGGGCTGTAGAGGGCCGAGCCCCCCCCGCAGTCCCTTGGCCGTCGTGGACTGAAGTCCCGGCTTCTGTGATTCAAGCCCGCCTCCGCGAGCGAAGCTC
>CALEKU010000042.1 GCA_937902745.1 uncultured Armatimonadota bacterium | reverse complement strand
GCCCCCCTCTACCGCGGCGGGAGAGGCACCCGGAGGGTACCCGGGGGTGAGGGCTCCCCCTCGGAGGCCCATGATGCCCGTCCTTGATCGCCCCTCCTTCGCCGCCCTCGCCGAGCGCCTGCGCGCAGACGGCCGCCGCGTCGTCTTCACCAACGGAGTCTTTGACCTGCTGCACGTCGGGCACGTGCGCTACCTGCAGGACGCCCGGGCGCTCGGCGACGCTCTGCTGGTGGGGGTGAACAGCGACGCCTCCGTAAAGCGGCTGAAGGGCCCGACGCGCCCGGTCAACTCCGAGGAGGAGCGGGCCGAGGTGCTGGCCGCGCTCGCCTGTGTGGACGCCGCCTGTATCTTCGAGGAGGACACGCCGCACGCGCTGATTGAGGCCGTGCGCCCGCATATCCACGCCAAAGGCGGCGACTATGCCGGCCCGGACGCGCTGCCGGAAACGCCGCTTGTGCGCTCGCTCGGCGGCGAAGTGGTCATCCTGCCCCTGACGCCCGGCCGCTCCACGACGCGCCTGATTCAGATGCTGGAGGGCGGGAGATGAGCGAGATTAGCACCTCTCCTGGCCCCCCTCGCGGGAGCGTCCCCCCTCCCCCAGCCCCTCCCCCCATTAATGGGGGGAGGGGTGGTCCGAGGAACGAGGACCGGGGAGGGGGGCCATACCCGCGGGGGGCCTTCCCATCAGGAGAAAGCAATGTTAACCGAATCGTCGTTGCGGAACCGCGGGTTCATGGTCAAGGAGCAGGAGGGCGGGTTCCGGCTCGTCCACCCCTCCCGGGGCAAGTTCGACTGGGAGCCCGAGGAGCTGGGCTACCGGTCGGTCGTGCTGGACCACCGAGGCGCGGTCGTCTCCGTCGGCTGGCCCAAGTTCTTCAACCAGGGCGAGTGGCCGGACCACGACGGCGTGATCGGCGAGGAGCTGGCCGCAAGCCGCGCCGTCATCACGCATAAGCACGACGGTTCGCTCATCATCCGCTCGGTCCTGCCGGGCGGGCGGGTGGTCTTCCGGACGCGCGACACGTTCGACGGCGGCAAGTTCGCCCCGCTGGCCGAGGCGGTGGCGCGGGCGAAGTACCCGGCGCTGCTGGACCCGACGGTGTACCCGGAGGGCTCGCTGCTGTTCGAGTACGTCGGCGGGGGCAACCAGATCGTCGTCCGCTACGAGGGCGACGACGACCTGATCCTGCTCGGCGCGGCACAGCACGGCGGCACGGCTGCCGAGGTGCGCTACCTTGCCTACGCCGAACTCGGCCCGCTGGCCGCCTCGCTCGGGCTGCGCGTGGTGGAGACCTACGGGTGGTCGGCGGCGGAGGGGGGCATCGCCGCGGTCCTCGGCATGGTCCAGGGGTGGGACAAGGCCGAGGGCGTGGTCGTGCGCTCGTCGGACGGGCAGACGCTGCTCAAGATTAAGTCCGCCTGGTACTTTGCGCAACACGCGCTTCGCTGGCATATGACCTATGAGAGCATCGTCCGGTTCGCCATCGACGGCGGCGTGACCGACGAGGACGGACTGGTCGCGGCGCTGATGCAGGCCGGCTGGGACTACGAGACCACGGTCACGGCGCGCGGCCACTTCACGACCTATCAGGAGCGGCGGGCGCGGGCGAACGCCCTGCGCGAGGCGGCGCGGGCGTTCCTGGCGGCGTTCGATGCGGAGACGGCAGGAGCGTTCGGGGACAACGAGCGGGCGCGGCGCAAGGCGTTCGCGGCTCGCGTCTTCGGCCCGCAGGCCACGGCCGAGGTGCAGGCCATGCGCCCCTACCTCTTCCTCGCCTACGACGGCAAGCACGACAAGATGAACGCCACCCTGCTCCGCCGGGTCGTCCTGAGGCCGGAGTAGAATGACGGCGCGGGCGCGCTTACTGAGCGCGCCCGCACGCCGAGCGCGGGACGCTGGTTCGATCCCCGCTCCCGGAATCCCTTACCGGGCATCCGCCGCGGCCCGGTGCGATGCTGCCAGTTGGGGCAGGCCCAGGATCAGCCCCAGAAGGATAAGGGCGCCGCCAAAGAAGAGCGGCGCACCGGGCACGTAGGCCGGGGCGGTCGGCCCGGTGAAGGCGGCGAAGAGACCGGTGGCGATCAGCGGCCCGACAATGGCGGTGAGGCTCTGGAGGCTGGTGAGCGCGCCCTGCAACTCCCCCTGCTCGCTGCTCGCTACCGGTTTGGAGATCAGCCCCTGGAGCGCCGGCCCGCCGATACCCCCGAGCGCGAACACCGCCATGACGGCGTACATGTGCCAGCCCTGCGTCGCGAGGCCAAACAGGCACATGCCCACGGCGGAGATCAGGAAGCCGGTGATGATCGCCCCGCGGTCGCCCAGGCGCGGAATCACGGCGCGGGTAAGGACACCTTGCACCGCCGCGACGGTGAGCCCCACGAACGCCAGCGACCATCCTACCTCGCTCTCGCCCCACCCGAACCGCTTCTCCGTGTACAGCACCCAGACGCTCGGGAGCACCTGGTTGGCGAGGCCGAGGCAGATGAAGGTGCCGAGCAGGCCAAAGACCACGGCGTAGCGGCGCAGGTTCCACAGCGAGCCGAGCGGGTTCGCCCGGGCCCAGTCCAACGGGCGCCGCGCCGAACGCGGCAGCGACTCAGGAAGGACCACCAGGCCATACAGGGCGTTTGCGAGCGTCAGAGCGGCGGCGCCCCAGAACGGCAGACGCGTGCCATACTGCCCGAGGAGGCCGCCCACCGCCGGCCCGATGATGAAGCCCAGGCCGAACGCCGCGCCGATCATGCCGAAGCTCTCCCCGCGCTTCTCCGGCGGGGTGACATCCGCGATGTAGGCGCTGGCCGTGGTCGCGCTTGCTCCGAGCGCTCCAGCGACGGCCCGCCCCACGAACAGCCAGGGGAGCGTCGGCGCGAGTGCGAGCAGAACGTAGTCGAACCCGGCGCCGAGCAGCGCAGCGAGCAGGACCGGGCGGCGCCCCAAACGGTCCGATAGCGCCCCGAAGATCGGGGCGAACAGGAACTGCATGGCGGCGTACAGCGAGGCGAGCGCGCCGAAGTAGAGCGCGGTCGCCCGCTCGTCTCCCCCGACAAAACCGGTGATGAGCTTCGGCAAAACAGGAATGATGACGCCAACGCCCATACTGTCCAGCAGCAGGGTTACGAAGATAAACGCGACCCCGGCGCGCGAGGCGGCGCGGGCGGGCGTGGTCACAGAAGATTCGGGAGCAACTTCCGGCGGGGACGGGTACGAAGCAGACACACCTACAGGAGCCCGCGTAGCGCCCGTCAGTTCCCGGTTTCTTCTGCGGGCGCTGGCGCACAAAACGACACGGACGCGAGGAATGCGGCGTATGATGTATCAGGAACTGACCATGCGCTGGCGCGACCCGTTCACCCACACCCCGGAAGGCAGCCTGGAACGCTGGCTCATGAGCGACGACCCGGTGGAGCAGTCCTACGCCGACGAGGCACTCGCGCGGATGGGACCAGACGCCGCCTTCGCCGCCCTCATGCGCATTCTGGACCGTGAGCGCGCCCTCCGGCGCAAGGGCGGGCGCTTCGCCGGAGCGGCGCTCTGGGGCGGACTGTCGGGGGTCGCCCTCTCGCTCGGCCAGGTCATCGATTTTCCGGTGATTGCGGCCATACTGGGGTCCGCCTCTGGCCCCCTGGTGCTGGCCCTGTACGGCCTCAAGCCCTCCCGGCTCCAGCGGCGCATCTGGGCGCGCATGGGCAGCGGTTTGGACCTGCGCGCCATCCCCCTGCTGGTGGACGCCTGGATGCCCTGGGAGCGTGATGTCCACCAGATCGTATCCAGCAGCCTCACGCGCCTGCTGCCGCGCCTGACAGAGAACGACCGCGACCTCCTGACCGAGGCGCAGTGGAAGAGCCTGGAGGTACTGCTGCGCGGGGGAGCGACCGGCCACACCATCGTCGGGGAGGAGCTGACGCGGGCGCTGCTGCGGGCGTTCGGCAACGCCCGCCCCGCAAACGCCCGCGCGGTGCTGGAAGGACTCGCCCATCCGGCCACCGCCCCGGAGCACCTGACTCCGGAGCAACTCCGACTGCAGCAGATGGCGCGCAACTACCTCGTGGCGTGGGATGTCCCGCGCCCGCCGCACATCTCGCCGCCCGCCACCCCGGAGCCGGTGCGCCGGGAGACCGCGGTCCAGCCTGCATCGGCGGCGGAGCAGCGAGAGCAGACCGTGGGGAGGGCCGGCAGCCTGTGAACACCCGCGTCTTCACCCCCTACATGCGCGAACGGGTCGAGATCGCCTGTTCGGAGGTGAAGACGCGGGAACAGGAGGACCGGGCGGCGCGGGAGGCGGCCCTGGTCCGGCTGCTGAATGCCTGCACCCACGCACGAGAGGATCGGCGGATGCCCGGACGGCACGGCGATGCAACGGCGGCCCTGCGCGGAGCGGCAGTCGCGCTGGCGGAGTTCGCCGGGAGCGACGAGCGCATCACTGCGACACTGATTGACGCGCTGGACACGGGTGCGGCGGCACGCCCCCGGTTCGTCCACACGCTGACGCCCCTGCTCTGGAATCTCGACCCTGACGACGCCGCGCTCTGGCTGACCGCGGCCCGACGGCAGCGGCTCCGCCGTGACCTCCTGTCCTACTACACGCAGCGCCCCGGTCCCGGTCCGAGGGGGGACATTGCCCTGACACACCTCAGCCCCGCCGCCGGGCACGACTTCACCCCCGCAGAGGCGGACTACTGCCTCACCGTGATGCGAACCCTGGCGCTGCTGGGAGACGAGCGCGCCGCAAAACTCCTGCGCGCCGTCGCCCGCTCGCGCCCCTGCGGTCCCAACAGCGAATGCGTCGCCTCCGCCGCTGAGGAGTGCCTTTCCCTGCTACGTGATCGCGTGGACACCTGGGATAGGGACTGCCTGGCCCTTCAGGGCCACCTGGCGGCCTCCGATGACGGAGACGCCGCCCGCGACCTTCTCCGAGATCGGGGGGAGGCGCGCGCGAAGTTGTTGCTCCTGTGGCTGCTGCGGGACACGCGGATACCCCCCCACTCCCGGCCACGTCGACGCGCGGCAGCGCTGCTGGCGCGGTACAATGATAGGCGGCTGGCGGCGCCCGTTATCGACCTCGTAGCGTCCGACCGTGCAACCAGTTCCCTGTTCGACGCGCTTCCCGGCTGGCTGAAGGCTTCCCGGCCCGGAGACGGCCTGTTCCTGGAGAAGCGGCACCGTGCGTTTCTGCGCACCTGGCTGGACGCGCCGGACACCTGGGTCGTAGGGGACTGCGTTTCCGCCGAGGTCGGGGTCGGCGTGCTGCATGCGCTGTCGATCGCGGGCGACCAGGCGACGCTTCAGAAGGCCGAGGACATCGTCCACGGCCACAGCCCCGCCACCGACCGGTTCCGCAGCAACGCCCTTCAAGACGCCGCCTACGCTTGCTGGGTGCGTCTGCGCGACGCCGGGCCGCATTCTTAGCACGAGGAGTCCCATCCGCTTGCCGGAACCGTTCCTTTCGATCGACAACCTGGCCGTCGCCTTCCCGTCACGCGGCGGCAAGAAGCGCGACCTGACGCGCGTCGTGGACGGCGTGTCGCTGACCCTGGCGAAGGGCGAGACTGTGGGGGTCGTGGGCGAGTCCGGCTCCGGCAAGAGCATGACCGCCCTCTCTGCCCTGCGCCTCGTGCCCGAGCCCGGGCGCGTGGTGCAGGGTACCATTCGCCTCGGCGATACGGACCTGCTCGCGCTGCCGGAAAAGGCGATGCGCTCCGTGCGCGGTGGCCGAATCGCCATGATCTTTCAGGACCCCATGACCAGCCTGAACCCGGTGTTCACCGTGGGCGAGCAGATCGCGGAGGCAGTGCGGGTCCACCGGGGTATCCAAAGCCGCGCGGACGCCTTCGACGAGGCGGTGGCGGCGCTGAAGCAGGTCCACATCACCCTCCCGGAGCGGCGCGCACGCCAGTACCCTTTTGAACTCTCCGGCGGGATGCGCCAGCGCGTGATGATTGCGATGGCGCTCTCCTGCCGGCCGGAGATTCTGCTCGCGGACGAGCCGACCACGGCGCTGGATGTGACCGTACAGGCGCAGATCCTCGCGCTGATGGGCGAGTTGCGGCGCGAGACCGGCATGGGTGTCCTCTTGATCACGCACGACCTCGGGGTGGTGGCGGAGACGTGCGACCGGGTGGTAGTGCTGTACGCCGGACAGGTGATGGAGACGACCGACGCCCGCACCCTGTTCGCAAAACCCGCGCACCCGTATACCCAGGGGCTGCTCGCATCCCTGCCCGAGTCCGCGCCCGAGGGCGCCACCCGGCTGCCGTTCATCGCGGGGCACCCGCCCGCGAACGCTCAGGCGGTGACGGGCTGCCCCTTCCGCACCCGCTGCCCGAAGGTGGTGCCCGGCCTGTGCGAGAAGCCGCTGCCCACCATTACCCTCGCCCCCGGCCACGTCGTCCGGTGCCACCTGTACGGCGAGGGCAGCCCGTCACCGCCTGAGCGTTCGCGGGCGGGTGCCCCTGACCGGAGAGAGAGTCCTGTGCAGCCCGGAGGGACCGCCTGATGCCGCTGCTCACTGTGGAAGACCTGAAGATTCACTTCCCTATCGGCCACGGCCAGGTGGTGCGGGCGGTGGACGGCGTCTCGCTCACCGTCGAGAAGGGTGAGACGCTAGGCCTGGTCGGCGAGTCCGGCTGCGGCAAGTCCACCACCGGGCGCGGCATCCTGCGCCTGCTTCCCGCCACCTCGGGCCGGGTTCACTTCGACGGCGCCGATGTCCTCGCCCTCTCCGGCGAGGAGATGCGCCGCCTGCGCCGCCGCATGCAGATGGTGTTTCAGGACCCCTTTGCCTCGCTCTCCCCGCGGCTCACCATCGGACAGATTGTAGCCGAGCCCCTGGAGATACACGGCATCGGAAGCGGCAAGGCGGAGCGGGAGAAGCGGGTTGGCGAGCTTCTGGAATCGGTGGGCCTACCCGCCCTGGTCGCGCGCCGCTACCCGCACGAGTTCTCGGGCGGCCAGCGCCAGCGCATCGGCATCGCCCGTGCCCTCGCCCTGGACCCGGCCTTCATCGTGCTGGACGAGCCGGTGTCCGCGCTGGACATCTCGGTACGGGCACAGGTGGTGAACCTCCTGGCGGACCTGCAGGCCGAGCGCGGCATTGCGTACCTGTTCGTGGGGCACGACCTTTCGCTCATCCGGCACGCGGCGCACCGTATCGCGGTGATGTATCTCGGCCGCATCGTGGAGATCGCCCCGTCGCACGAGCTATACGAGAACCCGCGCCATCCCTATACCCGCTCGCTCCTGGAGGCGGTCCCGGTCCCTGACCCGACGCGACGGCGTGAGCGCGCCCCGCTGGAGGGTGACCCGCCCTCTCCGGTCAACCTGCCGTCTGGCTGCCGCTTCCGTACCCGATGCGCGTTTGCGCAGGAGATATGCGCCCGCAAGGACCCGCCCCTGCTCCCCGTGGAGAACGGCGCTCCCGGGCACGTCTCCGCGTGCCACTTCGCCAACACCCTCCCCATGTGGACGGCGCCGCACGCCGCCGCGTCGGTGACGGCCCTGGCAGAGGAGGTAATGGCGGAGGAGGGGCTCACAGAGTCGACGCCTCCCGGAAAGTAACCCGACCACAACAGCAAAAGCCCCCGCGCGTTCGCGACACGCGGGGGCTTTTGTTATACCGATATTCCAGGGTCTATGGCCTACCGGGCGCGGGAGTCCGCGGCGGCAACGAGACGACTGATGCGCGCGATCTCGGTCGGGTTCTCCACCGGCACCACGAGGCGCTGGCCGGGCACCAGACGGGCATCCGACGACAGCCGGTTCACCCGCGCCAGCCGGTCTACCCGGTCCAGGATGTAGTCATTGGGGTCCCCGTAGCGCTTCGAAAGGTTCCAGAGCGTGTCACCCGCCTGCACCGTCAGGGGAACCGTGATGGCGGCCGCGGCTGGTCGGGCGGACGCAGCAGCGGGAGCGGCGGCGTTCACCGCGGCGGTGATGCTGAGCACGACGACCCGCAAGAGGTGGAAGGCGAGGACGCCCGCGACGCAGACCGCAGTCAGGAAGGCCAGGCCGATCAGCGCGGCCTCGGCCTGCTTCTGGCGGCGGCGGGAGAGCCGCAGGCCGCGCAGCGAGAAGGCCGTCCCAGAGCGCGCTGCTACCGCACGAACGCCGCCGCGGCCCTTGCGCGACGGGCGATGAACCACCGTAGCCTTCCAGAAGGCATCCGACCCCGAGTCAAAAGGCATCACCATGTCAGCACTCCCCTTCTGGTCACTCCCCGCGGAGTCCGCTCTGCCCGATCACTCGCGCCGCCGGCGGCGGTTCGGAAAGGGCCGCCGAGGCAAACTTAATATTTACGAGGGGATTATATTTGTTCTCTTTCTGTTTGTCAACTTTCTGTTTGCCTTTTTTGTGTTTGCCAAGTATAATGCACGCAACCACTAACGGTATCTGGCAACAACGCTACCGCGTGAGGAAGAAGGCGAACACGATGGCGAGCGATTTGATTTCGGGCAAACAGCGGGAGATACTGGAAGTCATCCGGAAAGCGCTCCTGCGGGACGGTCAGGCCCCGACGGTCCGGGAGATCGGTAAGTCCACCGGCCTGCGCTCCTCCTGCTCGGTTCAGAAGCACCTGAACCAGTTGGAGGCCAAGGGGTACATCAAGCGCGACCCGTACAAGTATCGCTCAATCGAGTTGCTTCAGGATGGCGCGCCGATGACCCGGCGCCGCACGGTCACTGTGCCGCTTGTGGGTCAGGTCGCCGCCGGTACGCCCATTGACGCCATCGAGAACGTGATCGAGAACTATCCCCTGCCCGAGGCGATGGTCCCGCGCGACTGCGATGTGTTCATGCTGAAGGTCAAGGGCGACTCCATGATCAACGCGGGCATCTTTGAGGGGGACCTCGTGGTGGTGCGTCGCCAGAACACGGCCTATAACGGCGAGATCGTAGTGGCGCGCATCGGCGACGAGGCGACGGTGAAGACCTTCTACACCGCGGGCGAAAACGGGATACGTCTCCAGCCGGAGAATCCGCACATGCGCCCGATCATCACCAAGGACGCGGTAATCGAGGGCAAGGTCATCCTCTCCCTGCGCCAGTACAACTAACGTTAGCGGGCCGTTGCTGCCGTGGGGTGGTTGCCGTGGCGTTGCCGCCGTGGGTTGAAACCCCGGCTTCCGAGATTCAAGCCCGCCTCCGCGGGCTCCGGTTGTCCAGGGCAGTACGGATTACCCGTAGCCGCCCTTCGACATCTGGAGCCCGCGGAGGCGGGCTTGAATCTCGGAAGCCGGGGTTTCAACCCACGGCGGCAACGCCACGGCAACCACCCCACGGCAGCAACGGCCACGGCGGCGATGCGGGCGGCTGCACAACGCGGGTGCGGCATCCCCCCGGCCGCCGTCAGCTACAGCGACCGTACCCGCTTGGACACCGCTTTCCGAGTATCCGCCGCCTCGATCTCGCCCTCCCGCACCATCGCCCGTAGCAGCAGTTCGCGGAATGCCTGCCGATCTGCGGCGCGCACCACCGCCTGCTCGTGCGCCTCGGCCAGAGCCACCGGGTAACCGCGCCCCTTGCGCGCCTGGTCCAGGCAGACCGCATGCACCCGCTCCAGCAGCGTGCTGTCCTCCGCCGCCCACAGGGGCAACTCCACCCGCGCCACCTCCGCCCCAACGTTCAGGTAGAAGATGCCCGGCCAGTTGTCGTCCCCATAGCGGCGCAGCACACGCGAATAGCCGGTCGCCTGTCCGCGGGAAGCGAACACGGCAGAGCGCTCTCCCGGCGCGAGCAGACGGGCGTACAGGGCAGCGTCCGTGGCGCGACGGATCGGAGCGCAGGGAAGCGCGTCCGCCGGATGCGGGCAGCGGGCGCAGTCTGCCGGGTCCTCCGGGCAGAGCGCCGCCACGCGCAGGCCGTTCACGACGTCCCGCGAGCCCGGCCCGCTGACGTACCCCGCCAGCGGCACCCGACGCTCCCGCGCGGTCTCCAGGACAGAGAGCAACGCCGCCAGAGCCGCCTGCTTGGCCGGGTCCTGCCCCGTCTCGTCCTCCAGAGCCCAGGCGATCAGCGAGCCGTCGGTTAGCGCAACGGCGGGCAGTCCTGTGTCTGCGGCCTCGTGGATGAGTTCCTGCAGCGCCGCCATCTCCCGCGCGAAGCGGCGCAGGCCGAGCGTCCTGGCGAGCGTGGACGCGGGGCCGTCCTCGTCGCCGGGGGCTTCGTCGGCAGCATCCTCGTCCACCAGCACAACTTCGGCTACCGCGTCCATGCGGGGACGTCGCGCCACGCCATAGGGAATCAGAACCCGGCCGACGTTCAGCACGCAGCAACCGCGCAGGGCGGCGTCGTGCCGGTCCGGCGCGATCTGCGAACCGTCCGCGGCAAGGACCACATGGGCGGGCGGCAGCGCCCCCTCCGCGGCCGGATAGCCCCGCCCCGGCGGCGCGGCCGGGTCCACCGGGTAAGCAGTGAGCCAGGAGGTGAGCGCTGCGCGGAATCGGTCCGCCCGCGCAGCCACATCGTCGGGGGCGAAGGCACGGGCAACCTCCCCCGCCCGGTCGGCGTCTGCCCGCTCCGCTGCCTGGCGGGCGCGCGCCCGGCGCGCAGCCTCCGGAAGGCTCCCGGCAATCTGTGAAATGTCGAGCATAGGTCTCTTCCGTTGTACCGCGCCCCAAGCCACGGAACCGCGCGCCGGGCGCGCTCCGTATCCCGGAATGACGCCCTCGGGTACGGCGTCCCGCGCGCTCCTTCCGGTAAGTTGACACGTCCCGCGGGACGTGGTATATCAATCCAGTAACAGGGGCGACTGAGAGCGCACCCTGTTTTTTTAGCGACCGTTCGCCCCGTAACGCCCGTTTCGCGGCGGCGGACAGAGACATGAAGGCACTATGGCAGCAACGAACGAGGCCGCGGCGGCGGCCAAGCAGCCCGGCGGCGGCGTGGTCCAGTACCTGCGCGAGGTGCGCGGGGAGCTGAAGAAGTCGGAGTGGCCGTCGCGCGAGCAGCTCATCCGGCTGACGCAGGTGGTCCTGACCCTTATCGTGATCGTCGCTATCTACTGCGGCGGGCTCGACGCCCTCCTCGGTCTGGTCACGAACCGACTCTTCAACCGATAGCGGCGGCCGCGCCGCCCGACACGCGTGCCGGCACGGTCGCTGGCGCGGGTACGCGCGGGCGAGACGGCCGGCAGGGTCTTCCCAGGTTCGGGCAGTACAGTCGGGCAGAGCAGCAAGAGCAGCACCAGCCCCGGCGTTTCCGGACGCCCCGCGGGGCGCGAGGACGCAGCGAGACGTAATAACCCATGCAGAGACACTGGTACGCGGTACACACCTACTCCGGCCACGAAAAGAAGGTCAAGACCACCATCGAGCGCCGCGCCGAGTCGATGAACCTGAAGGAAAAGATCTTCCGCATCCTGGTGCCCGAGGACTCTGAGACCCGCAACCGCGGCGGGAAGAAGATGGAAGTGAAGCGGAAGATCTTCCCGGGCTATGTCCTGATCGACATGATCCTGGACGACGCCACCTGGTATCTCGTAAAGAGTACCACCGGCGTCACCGGCTTCGTTTCCTCCGGCAACAAGCCCGTGCCGCTTCCGGACAAGGAAGTCCGCGCCATCCTGGAGGCTATCGACCCGGCGAATGCCGCCGCGCGGCCGAAGCGCATCTGGGAGAAGGGCCAGGTTGTTCGGGTCACGAACGGCCCCTTCGCGGACCTGACGGGCAAGATCGAGGAAGTCAACGACCAGCGCAACAAGCTGAAGGTGCTTATCTCCATCTTCGGGCGCGATACCCCGGTGGAGCTGGACTTCAACGAGGTCGAGAAGATTTAAGGCTTGGGGCGCTCGCCGCCCCATTGTAGGAGACAGGGCGGAGCGACCACCTGTCGCTATCACTACCTAAGCGGAGCGCTCCTGTGCGCCCGCCGGAGAAACGGAAACAACAGCATGGCCAAGAAAGTCGTCGGCGTCGTCAAGCTCGCCATCGCGGCGGGCAAGGCGACCCCCGCGCCCCCCGTCGGCCCCGCCCTCGGCGGGTACGGCATTAACATGATGGAGTTCATCAAGGGCTACAACGAGCGCACCCGGGACATGATCGGGTCGATCGTGCCCGTCGTCATCACCATCTACGACGACCGCTCGTTCCAGTTCGTCACCAAGACCCCGCCCGCGTCGGACCTCATCAAGAAGGCCCTGAACATCCCGGCGGGTTCGGGCGCGCCGAACAAGACCAAGGTGGGAGCCCTTTCGCGTGAGCAGCTTCGGCAGATTGCCGAGACCAAGCTCCCCGACCTGAACGCCAACGACATCGAGGGCGCGATGAGCATCATCGCGGGAACCGCCCGTTCGATGGGCGTCACCATCACGGACTGACCGCATTGTGGGAGGGGCGAACCCCGTTAGTACCACGAGGATGATTCCATGACCAAGCAGGAGCGTCGGGCCAAGGGCCTGTACAAGAAGTCCAAGCGATACCTGGCGGAAGAGGCCAAGGTCAACTCGAGCCAGGAGTACGAGACGGCTCAAGCGCTCGAACTCGTCAAGGCCACGGCATCCACGAAGTTCGACGCCACGGTGGACGTTGCGGTGAACCTGGGCGTTGACCCCCGCCAGGGCGACCAGGTCGTGCGCGGCACGACCGAGCTGCCCCACGGCACCGGCAAGAGCCAGAAGGTCGCCGTCTTCGCCAAGGGTCCGGCCGCTGAGGCCGCTGAGGCCGCGGGCGCGGACACAGTGGGCGCGGACGACCTGATCGCCAAGATCCAGAACGGCTGGCGCGACTTTGACGTGCTGGTCGCCACCCCCGATATGATGCCCGCCGTGGGCCGCCTGGGCCGCACCCTCGGCCCGCGCATGCCGAACCCCAAGTCCGGCACCGTGACCACGGACGTCACCCGGGTCGTGAACGCGATCAAGAAGGCGACCCGCGTGCAGTACCGCGTCGAGAAGGGCGGGATTATCCATGCCCCCATCGGCAAGGCGTCGTTCCCGACCGAGCAGCTCCAGGAGAACATGAATGTCCTCCTGAACGCGCTCATCAAGGCGAAGCCGGCGTCGGCCAAGGGCCGCTACATCCAGAAGATCACCGTCTCCGCCACGATGGGGCCGGGGATCAAGGTGGAGCTGGCCAGCGCGACCAAGGCCGCCGAGCGCCTGTAAGCGCTCGATCCGTGCAGGGCGGCGGGCCGGGGCGATACCATCGCCCCGGCCCGCTGCTTTTTGTCGCGGAATGCGGGGCTGTATAATATCGGTGCCGTCGGATGTTGCCGCAGTTCGCGCCGTCGAATGAATTCGCGGCTTAGGTTAAGAAGTCGGTTGCCGCCGTGGACTGAAGTCCCGGCTACCGGTAAGAAGTCGGCCTGCGCCGACTCCGGTAATCGCAGGCAGGTACGGCTTATCCGTACCTGGCATGGACAACCGGAGCCCGCACCGACGAAGCGGAGCTTCGCTCGCGGAGGCGGGCTTCTTAACCTAAGCCGCGAATTTATCCGACGGCGCGGACGGGCTGTGGCAATAACCACCTAATGCCTAACGGCAGCTTGCCACGGCACGAAAAGCCTGGAAAGAGACGCACATGCCGGTCGCCGCGCTGACGACGCTGGGCTGCAAGGTCAACCAGTACGAAACCGAACGTATCGCCGAAGACTTCGCGAAGTCCGGGTTCACCCTGACTGACTTCGACGCGCCCGCCGACGTCTACGTTATCAACTCCTGCTCGGTCACGGCCGCAGCCGATAAGAAGAGCCGCCATCTGGCGCGCAAGGCGGCCCGTACGAACCCGGGTGCGGTGGTGGTCATGACCGGCTGCCACTCGCAGACCGTGATCGACCAGGGAGAGTGGGTGGAGGGCGCGACGCTCCTGGTGCCCAACCACGAGAAGATGCAGGTCTTCGCCCACGTCCTGCGGCATCGGCCAGACATCCTCTCCTACTCGTCCTCGCCCGCCACCGCGCTGCCGCCCCGCGGCCACCAGCGGACGCGGCAGACGCTCAAGGTGCAGGATGGCTGCGAGCACTTCTGCGGGTTCTGCCAGATCCCCTACACCCGCAAGGTGCTGGTGTCGCGCCCGTGGCGCGAGGTGGTGGACGAGGCGGCGCGCATGGCCGATGAGGGAACGCGTGAGCTCGTGGTCACGGGGGTCTGCGTGGGCGCGTACGGCCCGGACACGGGCTCTGAGGGCCCGGACCTCGCCACGCTCCTGCTCCGAATCGCGGATGTGCCCGGCATCGCGCGGGTGCGCCTGTCGTCGATTCAGCCTATCGAGGTGACGGAGCCGCTTATCGAGGCGTTCGCCACACACCCGAACCTGTGCCCCCACCTCCACCTCTCCTGCCAGAGCGGCGACGACACCGTGCTGAAGGCGATGAACCGCCCCTACTCCACCGCCTTCTACAAGGACCTGGTGGCCCGCCTGCGAGAGCGGGTGGCGGATGTCGCCATCACGACCGACCTGATCGTCGGCTACCCCGGCGAGACGGAGGCGATGCATGAAAACACCCTCGCCTTCGCCCGCGCGGTGGCGTTCCAGCGGACGCACGTGTTCAGCTACTCGCCGCGGCCCGGCACCCACGCCGCCTCGCTGTCGGATGATGTTTCGCCGGAGGAGAAGAAGCGCCGCCACCGGGAGTTGCAGGCCGTGGTCAACGAGACCAATGCGGCGTTCACCGCTCGCTATGTCGGCGAGACCCTGCCTGTGCTGATCGAGGGGCGCACCGGGCCCAGCGGGACGGCGCAGGGGCACACGCCGAACTATATCAAGGTCTCCGTCGACGGCATCCCCTCTGAACTGACCGGCACGATCCTGCCGGTGCGCCTGGAGCGGGTGACGGACGACGGCGCCGCGGGCGTCCTGGCTCTCAGCGAGGCGGAGGTCGCAGCCTACACCGCCGCTGCCGCCACAGCCCGGAAACCACGAAACGAGCCCCTGGACTTCCTTCCGCTTGCGATGGCTCCCGCGCAGTGACTTCGGTATGGAATCCGTGGCTTTCTGGTCTACCTATGAGAACCTGGCGGCACGCCTGCTCAACCCGCTGACGCCGGGGGACGGTGTCCCCGAGGCAGAGGTGGAGGCGGCTGAGGCGCGCCTGGGCTGCCGCCTCCCCGCGCTGCTGCGCGAACACTACCGTCTCACGGGCGCGCACCCCGGCATCAATGGGGCGCAGGAGTTTCTGGTAGAGCCCTCGGCGCTGCGGCGGCGTGGGCACAAGGTGGTGTTCCTGGTGGAGAACCAGGGGCTGCTGGAGTGGGCCGTGGACCTGCGCGAGGCGGAGCTAGCCGACCCGCCTGTGTACTGCCTGGTGGAGGGCGGCGACTGGACGGTCTTCAGCGAGCACCTGTCGGAGTTCCTGTATGGGATGCTGCTCTGGCAGTGCGCCCATGGGGCGATGGAGAACCACGGTATCGGTGTGGCGCCGCGCGCACGTCTGGAGCGCCTGACCGAGGGCTGGGAGAGCCTGGTGTTCTTCGGCGACAGCATCGCCCTGCTGCGCAAGGACATGCTGCTGGTCTACTCCGCCCGCGACACGGGCGAGAAGTGCCAGGTGTTCGTCGGCGCGCGGACGTGGGAGGGGATCGAGGCTCTAGCCGAGGAGTTCCGCATCGACTGGGGCTACCTGACCGCCGACCCGGACGACGCCCACGACCCGGACGTCCTTTCCCTGAACGAACTGAGCGCGATCATGGCGCGGCAGGCGGAGCGCTCGCGCACCCCCTGGGGTGAGACCCTGTGCGCGGGCTGCGGCGGCCGAAAGCGTACCTGGGCGGACACGGCCCGCGGGGTCTGCAGCCGCTGCGGGCACCCCCTCGGCCCGCCCCCTCTCGACACCGCTGCGCCCTGACCGGCGCATTACTTCCGTGTGCGCGGGCGGGCAGGCAACGTTTCCCCGGCTTCCTCCGTAAAAGTGGGTACTATCTCCGGGGAAAGGCGGTCTACCCTCATGACCTGGGCGCTCTGCTTCGCCTGCGGCGAGACCAAGTTCGGGGCGATCTGCCCCTGTCCCCAGTGCGGCGTCGCCTCCTCCGGCGACATGACGCTCGACATCCTGTTCAGTGACCACTACCTGTCGCCGGAAACGCTGGCGCAGTTCGGCAAGGTTGTGAAGGTGATACAGGAGGAGGCGGAGGACCCGGCGCTGGGACTCTCCGCGTTCCTCTATCACGTCACCCGAACCTACCCGGGCCTCCTTACCTACGAGCCGTCTCCCCAGGCACGACAGCAGTTCGCCGCTCTCCTCGCTCCCCTCGACCTTCCGCCCGTGGTGGTGCAGCCCGGTTACCGTTCTCCCCACGAGGACCAGGAAGAAGAAGGCCCGGAGGCGCCGGGGCGGTCGCAGCACAAGCCGTGGTGGCAGTTCTGGAAGCGCGGCCCCTAGCCGGTGGCGCGGCTGCCGCCGCTGCGGTTTCGCGCCTGAGGGACGTAACACTTCCCGCACTCACGCGTCTATCTACCGGGAGGTCACGAACAAATGGCTGGACGACGGCGGAGCGGCGGCGGGGAGCGAGGTGGGTGCCTGTGGAAGCTGGCGGACCTCGCCCTGATTGCGGCGATCGCCTGGGCCATCGCCTGGTTTGGGCCCTGGCGGGCGACCGTGCGCCCCGCAGTGCGCGAGATGATCGGGCGCCTGCCGGCGCTGCTCGCGCGGCGCCCCGCCCCTTCGCCCTCGCCCATACCTTCGGCGGCGCCCGCCCCCCCCACGCCTACCCCGGCCGCAACGACAACGCCCTCTGTCGCACCTACCGCCACGCCATCGCCTGCGGCCTCCCCGGCGCCCGACCTGGATACCGCTCTGTCAAATCTACGAACGCCGCGCCTGTCGCGCGAGGAGGCGGCGCGGGCCGACGCCCTGCGCGAGCGCCTGGGGGGTGTTCTGGGCATGGCCGAGCAGCCGCAACAGCAGCAGCGCGCGTGGCATGAGAACTTCGCCTGCGCCGCGGATGCCGACGCGGAGTTGCGCGCGTGGGAGGGCATCGCCGACCGGTTTGAGGCGTACTGCGCCACGCATCCCGCTGCTACGGAAGAACAGCGGCGTGAGGCGTTCCAGGCGCTTTATATGGCGACACTGGTCCCGCCCGGGGATGTTCCGCAGTTCGTTCGCCTTAAGGCGCTCACCAAAGACGACGTGCAGGCCATGCTGGGGAGCGGCGGCAGCGCACGCGCCGCCGCGGCGCAGTAGCGCGCGGCCCGGATGCCGTTTTCCGCGCTCGCGCCCGATGCGGTAGTATTCTGGGCGGAGAGACCACTGCATGCTCGCTTCCGACACCCGTTTCCCCGACCCGCTCGACCTGGCCGTCCGCCTGTTTCCCCCGCTCGGGGCCGGGGACGGCTTTTCGGAGGCTGCGCTCGCGGACGCCGAGCGGCGCCTCGGCGTGCCGATGCCCGCGCGCCTGCGCGCCTACTGCGCCCGCACCGGCGAGCGGGACGAGATGAACCGCACCCGCTACTGCCTTATTCCTCCCCTGTACCTCTTCGTGCGGGACGGGCTTCTCCTCTTCAGCACCACGGACGACGGCAGCCGGTACGCCGGTGTCCCGGTGGACGCTGCGGGCGCGGACGACCCACCGGTCGTTCTTTTGAGCAGCGAGGGCGGTAGTCCGCGATGACGGGCCGTACCCTCACGGGCTTCCTGTGCGAGATGCTGGCGGAGAACGCCGTTCAGGGCGGCCTGGCCTGGTGCGGGCTGGGTCAGGCCGCCGTTGAGGCGATACGGGAAGCGGGAGCGCGGTGGGAGCGTCACACCTTCGCAGACGGCATCCTGACACTGGTGGGCGAAGGCACCGTGCTGCGCGTGCCCCTGCCTCAGGGGCAGAGCCTGGGCGTGGTCCACGGGGGCGCGCGCACGGCGGGCGGACTGCAGGCGCTGGCCGCGGAGTTCGGGTTCACCAGGAGCGAGCGACGGCGGCGCCTGGACGCCCCGCCCGAAGCCGACGAGGGGGCGCCCGATGAACCGTCCCGGGCGGCGCTACGGGTGCGCGCCGCGGCGCAGGCGGCTGCAGCGGGCATACGCGCGGTGTGCGCGGGCTGCGGCGCGTCCCTCGTTACCTGGGCGGACACCGCCGCGCGCGGCGTCTGCAGCCTCTGCGGACACGCCATTTAGCGCTCACAGCGCCGCCTATTGCGGGGAAACGCGTCTGCCGGCTATAATGATAAGAACGACTGGCAGCGCCTCGCATGGAAGCGACGCGCGCGGCGCGGACCCCGGCAAAGCCGTGTCCGGAGCGGGCGAAGGAACGCCCCCAGCGGCCCAGCAGAGGTTTCCTTCCCTTGAGAGTCTCCCAGTACTTCATACCGACCCTGCGCGACGTTCCCGCCGACGCGGAACTGCCGTCGCACAAACTCCTCCTCCGGGCCGGGTTCATCCGGCAGCAGGCGGCGGGCGTCTACGCCTACCTGCCGCTCGGCTGGCGCGTCATCCGCAACGTCGAGCAGGTCATCCGCTCCGAGATGGATGCCATCGCCTGCCAGGAGCTGCGCCTCCCGACCCTCACCCCCCGCGAGATGCTGGAGGAGACGGGCCGGTGGGACGTGCCGGTGGTCTACCACCTGCAGGACCGCCGCAAGGCGGACTTCGCCCTGGGCTTCACCCATGAGGAGCCGATCACCGAGGTGATCCGCCACTCGGTGCGCTCCTGGCGCCAGCTCCCCACCCTGCTTTACCAGCAGCAGACGAAGTTCCGGGACGAGCCGCGCCCGCGCGGCGGCGTGATCCGAACGCGCGAGTTCATCATGTTCGACGCCTACTCGTTCGATCGTGACGAGGAGGGGATGGACGTCTCGTTCTGGAAGTTCGCGCAGGCGTATCGCAACGTCTTCCGACGCATGGGCCTGCCGTTTGTGGAGGCGGAGGCGGACGGCGGCGACATCGGGGACCTGGACAACCGCGAGTTCCTGGTGCTGACCGAGTCCGGCGAGGACACGGTCCTGCGCTGCGAGGAGGCGAACTGGGCCGCGAACGCCGAGGCCTGCGCCTGCCTGCCGCCGGAGCCGCTCCCGGCGCCGGCCAACGGCAACGGGCAAAAGCCCCTGGAGCTGGTCTCGACGCCCGGGATGCGCACCATCGAGGAGGTGGCGGGCATGCTCGGGGCCGCGCCGGAGCACCTGGTCAAGACCCTGGTCTACGTGGCCGATGGCACCCCTGTGGCGGTGCTGGTGCGCGGCGACCGCGAGCTTAACGAGATCAAGCTGCGCCGCCACCTGAAGGCGAAAAACCTGTTCCTGGCGGACGAAGCGACGGTGGAAAAGGTCACGGGCGCCCCGCGCGGCTTCGCCGGGCCGGTCGGCCTGTCCGGCGTGCGGCTCCTCGCCGACTACGAGGTCGCCGTGATGCGCAACTTCATCACCGGAGCGAATCAGGCCGATGCGCACTACGTCCACGTCAACATCGACCGGGACTTCGCGCCGGATGAGTACGCCGACCTGCGGGTCGCCGTGGCGGGCGACCGGTGCCCGGTCGCCCCGGAGTACACGCTGACCGAGGCCCGCGGTATCGAGGTCGGACACATCTTCAAGCTCGGCACAAAGTACTCGGCGGCTATGGGCGCGACCTTCAACGCGGAGGACGGCTCGACCAAGGCGGTGCAGATGGGCTGCTACGGCATCGGCAACTCGCGCCTTCTTGCCGCGCTCGTGGAGGCGTCCCATGACGACGACGGCATCGTCTGGCACCCGGAGATTGCGCCGTTCCACGTGGTCATTGTGCTCGCCAACGTCAAGGACGAGAAGGCACAGGAGGCGGGCACGGCCCTTCACGACGCTCTGGAGGCGCGCGGCATCCCGGTTATGCTCGATGACCGTGATGAGCGGCCGGGCGTCAAGTTCAAGGACGCGGATCTGGTCGGCTATCCGGTGCGCGTGGTCATCGGTAAGGGGCTTGCGGAGGGCAAGGTCGAGATACGTGCCCGCCGTGACGCCGGGTCGAGCCGCGATGTGCCGATCGGCGAAGCGGAGACCGCTATCGTCGCGCTTCTGGAAGAGTTGAAGGGCGCTTGAGGTCGCGGGAGCCATGCCCGGCGACGCGTCGTTCTGGGTTCCCCTGGCGCACGACACCGGGCTTCTGGCGCTTGCGTGGCTCCTGGGCGGCCTGATCGGCTGGCAGCGCGAGGCGCAGCAGCGCGCGGCGGGTTTGCGGACCCATATGCTGGTCTGCGGCGGCTCCTGCCTCCTTTCCCTGGTGTCCTTCGGCGGCCTCGGCGACCCGGGGCGCATCGCCGCACAGGTAGTGACCGGTATCGGCTTCCTGGGCGCGGGCGTCATCCTGCGGCGCGGACTGTCCGTGCGCGGACTGACCACGGCGGCCACGATCTGGGTCGTCTCCGGCATCGGCATCGCGGTGGGCGTAGGGGGGCGCTTCGCCGCCCTTGCCGCCGCGGCCACCCTGTTCGCTCTGCTGACGCTCACCGCGGCGCGGCGCGTGGAGGAGTGGATTGCGCATCAGCGCTCCGATCTGACCCTCCTGGCTACCATCACGCGGCAGAAGGGCACGACACTGCGCCTGATGCAGTGCCTCACCGAGGCGGGCGCGACAGTCACCGGGGTCGAATCGGAGAGCGCCCCAACGGAGAACGAGGGAACCCACCGGGTCGTGCGTGTCCACATGAACGTCCGGCAGGATCTGACGAAATCGGCCCTGACCGAGATACTGGCCGAGAAGTTCCCGGACGCGTCGTTCGAATGGGAGGCGTGGGAATAGGCGGGGCTCAGAAGTACTCGACGTCAGACAGCCGGGCGTCGAGGTCGGAAACCAGCACCGTCACCAGGTCGGCGTAGCGCGGGGCGACGCCGGGGAGGAAGGTGATGTTCAGCCGCCCGACCATAGGGACGATCAGGCGGTACGCCAGCCGCTCGGCGTCGTCCGGCGTCATCTCCCAGCGGCGCAGACTGAAGCGGCGCAGCACATCGATCTCCGGGCGCGTCAGCACCTCCAGCGGGTCCCTTACCCCGTCCGGCAGACGCGGCGCAGCGGCGGCAGCGGTGCCGTCGGTCTTAGCGCGCAGACTCGGGAAGAGGCCCACCGAGCCGACCTCGCGCTCCTTCACCACCACGGTCCCTGCCACCATGTCGCCCAGGCGCTTGTACTCCCGGTGGAAGAATACGGCCAGCGCCCCGGCTGCGAAGGCGACCGGCAGGAAGTCGGCAATCCGCATCAGGTTGCGGGTGGCGACGCTGTAGAAGTCCACCGGGAAGCCGCCGTCGCGCAGGACGCGCAGGCCGAAGAACCTTTTTCCCGGCGTCTGGCCGTTCCAGAACGTCTCGAAGAAGATAGAATATCCGAAGAGGACCGCGAACCCGAATAGGATCAACAGCGGTTGGACCAGCGCACCGGCGAAGCTCCAGGAGAGCAGCATCCCCCCTATCGACGCCATCATGACAAAAAACAGATAAATGGCCACCATCACGAGGATGTCGATGAGCAGCGCTCCAAACCGGGTGCCGATTCCCGCCAGTTCCACCGTGACAGGGATGTTCTCGGGGGTGATGATCGTCAGTTGACGAGCCAATGCGCGCGACCTCCGCGGGATAACCGCTCCCGCCGGGGATTTCTCTTCCGTATGTATGCCATTATGCCGCAAAAGCGCGACAGGGGCGAACCCGAATTCCACCGCAGGCGAGGAGACTGACACGACCGATGCCGTCCGCAGCACTGACCGAATTCGTTGCGAAGCGGAAGCCCGCGTGGGACCATTTGGCCGCGATCGTGGCGCGGGCAGGGTCTGACCGCAACGGCGTTCGCCGCCTCTCCCGTGAGGACCTCAAGGCGCTTGGTTCGCTCTACCGGCGCGCAGCGAACGACCTGGCGTATGTCCGCCTGCGCGGCGGCGACCCGCGCCTGGTGGACTACCTTAACGACCTGGTGTTCCGCGCGCACGGACTGGTCTACTCCGAGCGGACGCCCCGCTCCCACAACGTCCTGCGCTTCCTGCTGGTGGAGTTCCCGCGTCTGCTGCGCCGACGCAAGCGGTACATCTACGCGGCGACGCTGGTCTTCTGGTTCGGCTTTCTGGTGGGCGCGGCCATGACCACCGTGAACCCCGACCTGATTGGCGTGTTCCTACCGTCGCGCGCGGACGATGTGGACTTCTATAAGAACCTGCCGACTACCATCTCCGACGAGTTCAAGCCGACCTTCGCGGCAACCCTGATGGCCAACAACATCGGGGTGGCCTTCCGCGCATTCGCAGTGGGCGTGCTGGCGGGCTTTCCCACGCTTATTCTACTCTTCGCCAATGGCCTACCGATCGGGTCGCTGGCGGTCCAGCAGCACAATGCGGGCTACGATGTCATCCTGTGGTCGTTCCTGCTGCCGCACGGCGTCCCGGAGCTTACGGCGATCTTCATCGCGGGCGGCGCGGGGATGCTGATCGGGCACGCGCTGATCGCCCCCGGGGAGTTGCCGCGCAAGGAGGCGCTGGTGGTCGCGGGGAAGGACGCCATCAAGCTTCTGCTCGGCACGGTGGTTCTGTTCGTCATCGCCGGCTTCATCGAGTCGTTCATCAGCCCAACCGATCTGCCTGCGCCGTTCAAGTTCGCCTTCGCCGCGCTCATGGCAGTGGGCCTCGCGGCCTACTTCCGCGCGTCACCGGAGGAGGCGGAAGAGACCGAGGCGGACGGCGATGAGGAGTTCGAGGAGTACGGGAGTGACAACCCGCCCGATGCGAAGCCCGCACCGGCGGCCTGACACACAACAAAGAGAAAGGGCGCGGCATTGGCCGCGCCCTTTCTCTTTGTTTGCTCCGGCTACCCCCGTGTGAACAGGCGCGACACGTCCTTGAACGTCACGACGATTAACAGGGCGAAGAGCAGCAGGAGCCCCGTGTTCAGCACCACGGCGGTCTGCCGCGCGGTCAGCTTGCGGCGGCGAATCGCCTCCAGCGAGAATAGCGCGAGGTGGCCGCCGTCCAGCACCGGAATCGGGAGCAGGTTGAAGAGGCCCAGTGAGAGCGAAAGCTGCCCGAGCAGCGCGAGGAAGTAGGGCCCGCCTGCCCGGGTCGCCTGCTGCGTTTCGCGGAAGATGGCGACCGGCCCACCGACACTGTCCTTGATCGCGCCACTGGAAACGAGGCGCCCAATCGCCTGGAACCAGAGCCCGACCTGTTGATTCCCCCAGCGGAACGACTCGGCGAGACCGACCCGTTCGGACAGGGAGCGGGGAGCGACACCGATCAGGCCGATGGTCTGCTTGGTTTCAGGGTCCATCACGGCCTTCGGCGTAACGGTCACGGTACGCACCTGCGCCCCCGCGGCGTCCCCTCCGCTCCGCACGGACAACTGGAGCGGCTGGCCCGGGGACGAGCGGATCGCCGCCTGCACCTGGTCCCAGTCGGTGACCGCGGTCCCACGCACAGTGACAAACGTGTCGCCGGGGCGGATACCGGCCTGATCGGCGGGTTCTCCGGCGACCACCTGCGCCACGATCGGCAGCGGCTTCTGCTGGTCCGGCAGGCCGAACGTTACCCCGATGAGCGAGAGCGCCAGCCAGCCCACCAGGAGGCTGAAGACCGGCCCCGCCAGAATCACCAGAAACCGCTGGTAGATGGGCCGATTGTTGAACCCGTCGGGGTCGTTCGGGTCGTAGATCGCCTCCTCGGCCGAGTCCTCCTCCGGGTCCGACGTCCCCGTACTGCCGGTCAGGCGCTGCTCCACGGAGTCCTCGATCTCCATGCCCTTGATACGCACAAAGCCCCCGAGCGGGATGGCGCGGAGCGTGTACTCGGTCTCGCCGTCGGAGAACAGGCGGAACTTGGGGCCGAAGCCGATGGCGAACTCCTCGACCTTCATCCGGAAGAGTTTGGCAAACGAGAAGTGCCCGAGTTCGTGGAAGAAGACCAGGATACTGATGACGACGAGAAAGCCGATGATGGCCTGAATAACGCTCATTCTGTGGTTGCTCTTACCTGCTGCCGCTCTGCAAGCGGCGACGCCTTACCCCTATACGCGCACCGACGCCCACTCCGTTACCGCGCGGCGCGCGGCGGCGTCCGCGGCGAGAACGGCCTCCAGCGTGTCCGCCGGGGCCGCCGCGTCCGCGTCCAGCGCCGCTTCTACCAGTCGGCAGATGTCGGGAAAGCCGATACGCCCCTCCAGAAACAGAGCGACTGCCGCCTCGTTCGCCGCGTTCAGCGCCGCCGGGGCGGTGCCGCCCCGCTCGGCCGCGCGCCGTGCCAGCCCCAGCGCGGGGAAGCGGTCATGGTCGGGCTCCTCGAAGGTGAGCGCACCCATGGTACCCGGAGACAGCCGGGGGAGTTCCGTGTCTTCTTTCCGGGGGTGCGTGAGGGCGATCTGGATGGGCAGGCGCATGTCCGGCAGACCTAACTGCGCCAGAAGCGCTCCGTCGCGCATCTCCACAAAGGAATGTACCACGCTTTGCGGGTGTACCACGCAAGAAACGTGCGCGAGCGGCACCCCGAAGAGCCAGCACGCTTCGATGATCTCCAGTCCCTTGTTCATCAGGGTCGCGGAGTCGATGGTGATCTTGCCGCCCATGCGCCAGGTCGGGTGCTTCAGGGCGTCCTCGGGGCGGGCCGCGGCGATCTGCTCCTTTGTCCAGGTGCGGAAGGGGCCTCCGGAGGCGGTCAGGTAGAGGTGCCGGATGTCCTCGGGCGCATAGCCGCGCACACACTGGAAGATGGCGGAGTGCTCCGAGTCGATCGGCAGAATCTCGGCGCCTCCGGCGCGCGCCTCGCGCGTGACCAGGGCGCCCGCCGCCACCAGCACCTCCTTGGTGGCGATACAGACCCGCTTGCCCGCCCGGCACGCCGCCAGCGTCGCCTCCAGGCCCGCCGCCCCGGCAACGGCCACGACCACCGTGTCCACCTCGGGCAGCGTCGCCAGCGTGGTCATCGCCTCCGCCCCACCGTGTGCGGATGTCGAAACGCCCGCGGCGCGCAGAGTGTCCGCGAGGGCGCCAGCGCGGGAGGCGTCGGTCACCGCGGCGTGCGCGGCGCCGGTGGCGCCCGCCTGCTCTGCCAGCAGCGCGACATTGCTCCGGGCTGCAAGCGCCACGATTCGCGCGCGGTCCGGTCCGAGGCGGCGCACAACGTCCACCGTCTGCGTTCCGATAGAGCCGGTGGAGCCAAGAAGGGCGATGTGACGCGGGGACGCGTCGGAGAGTGGGGAGGAAATCGGGGTCACGATTCATTATACCGCTGCAACATAATGCCGCTTTCACCTGTCTCTCTTATGTTCGCCCCGCCATCCATCGCGCGGGGAGACTCGGAGGGATTGTGAACTCGCGAACGCTGCGCATTGTTGTCATCCTCGGGGCGGTCGTCCTGGCGGCCTACTTCGCCGTGTCCCGGCTACGCGTCCAGGCCAAGCCCAAGACAGAGGTGGGGCGCACCGCCACGGTGACGTCCGGCGATATCACGGTGAAGGTCTCGGAGAACGGGACGCTGGAGCCGGTCACGCAGGTGGACGTCAAGTCGCGGGTAGCCGGCCGCGTCCAGCGCATCTATATCAAAGAGGGCGACACCGTCCGGCAGGGCCAGCCGCTTGCCATGGTAGACCCTGTGGAGGTCCAGCGGCAGGTGGAGAGCGTCCGGGCGCAGCTCGCCGCTGCCCGCGCGGTTCTGCTCCAGGCCGAGGGCAACTACCGGCTGGCGCTGGAGCAGAACCGGCTTGCCATCCGGCGCGCGGAGATCGCCGTTGAGAACGCCCGCGTGAACCTGCGCGACGCCGAGGTGGGCCTGAAGCAGGCGAAGGCGACCTACACGCAGACCGCTGCCCCCACCCGCACCCAGGAGGTAGAGCAGGCGGAGGCTGCCCTGCGCAGCTCCGAAGCCCGCCTCGCCAACGCCCGCCTCACCCTTCAGCGTCGCAAGTCGCTGGTGGAGAAGGGCTTCCTGTCGCAGGCCGAGGCGGATCAGGCGCAACTGGAGGTGAACGTCGCCGAGGCCGATGCGCGCTCCGCCCGCGAGCGCCTCGCCCTGCTGGAGGAGGGTCCACGGGTCGAGGTGAAGGAGGCCGCGCGCGTCGCGGTGGAGGCCGCGCAGGTGCGGGTCGAGTCCGCGCGCGTGGCCCTGGAGTCTGCGCGGAACAGCCTCGCCACTGAGAAGTCCAACACGGAACAGGCTCGCCTGCGTCAGCGTGACGTGGACCAGGCGCGGGCCAATGTCCGCCAGATCGAGAACACGCTTGCCCAGCAGGAGGTCCAGCTTCAGGAGACGCGCATCGTCGCCCCGATCGGCGGTGAGGTAATCGGCAAGTTCATTGAGGAGGGTGAGCTCATCGCCTCGGCCACTGCCGGCTTCGCCCAGGGTGCGGTCATCGTCAGTATCGCGGACCTGAGCCAGATGCAGGTGCGGGTGAACATCAACGAGGTGGACGTCCCGCGCCTGAAAGTAGGTCTGCCCGTGGAGATTCGCGTGGACGGCCTGCCCGGGAAGCTCTACCGGGGCCGGGTCGCGGCCATCTCTCCGGCGTCTCAGGGCGCCAACCAGAAAAGCACCGCCACCAGCAATGCCCAGGCCACAGGCCAGGGCGTGGTCCGCTTCGAGGTCAAGATTGCGGTGGAGAACGCCGACCGCAAGATCCGGCCCGGCATGACGGCGGGCGTGGATGTGATCGTGGACCGGCGCGCGAAGACCCTGCTTCTGCCGGGCGAGGCGGTGCGGCCGGGTGACAAGGTCATGGTGGTCACGGGCGAGGGCGAGAACCAGAAGAAGGAGGAGCGCAGCGTCGAGGTGGGCCTGCGCAACGAATCCCAGGTCGAGATCCTGAGCGGGCTCAAGGAGGGCGAGAAGGTCGAGATTCCGAAGATCGACGCCTCCGACCGCCGCAAGATCAACGTCAACGGGCCGAACGACTAAGGCAGCTTCCGGCTACGCGCGGGGATGGGCGGCACGGTAGGCCGCGCGTAGCCGGTCGTCGGCGACGTGGGTGTAGATCTGCGTCGTGCCGATGCGCGCGTGCCCCAGCATCTCCTGGATCGCGCGCACGTCCGCGCCGCCCGCAAGCAGGTGCGTGGCGAACGAGTGCCGCAGCCAGTGGGGCGAGGGCAGCGTCCGCAGCCCTGCCCGTGCCGCATGGGCCTTCACCGCCCGCCACACGAGACCGCGCCCCAGGGGGCGATCTGGACGGCCCGGGGCGGGAAACAGAAATGCCTTCGCATCACGGCGGCGCAGTTTGCCGGGGCGGGCATCCTGGTAGGCGGCGAGCGCAGCGAGTGCCGACCGGTTGACCGGCACCAGACGTTCGCGGTTCCCCTTGCCCCGCACACGCAGCAGCCCCCGCGCCGTGTCCACGTCCCCCACCCGCAGCGCCGCCGCCTCCGACACACGCAGGCCGGAGGCGTAGAGCAGTTCCAGGATCGCGGCGTCCCGCCGGCCCCGCGGCGTGCTCCGGTCGGGCGCGGCGAGCAGCCGTGCCACATCGCCGGGTGACAGGACCGACGGCAGCTTCCGCTCCCGGCGCGTGACGCCCTCCACAGCAGCCACAGGGTTGGCATCCAGCGCCCCCTCCCCCACCAGCCAGCGGCAGAACGACGAGAGCGCGGCGCGCTTGCGGGCGATAGACGCCGGAGCCAGCCCCCGCCGCCGCAGTTCCGCCAGATGCGCCTCCACTGCGTCCGGGGTCAGGTCGCGCCCCTCGGCAAACCACTGCGTCAGATCGCGGCGATAGGCGGCGGTGGTGTTCCGGGAAAGGCCCCGCTCCGCGTGCAGGTAGTCGAGGAAATCGGGCAGGAGGGAGGGCTTCCCGGTGGCGGGCCGGGCAGGGAGGTCACCCGATGCGCTCACGCGGCTACTGCGGTGGCGGTGTCGCGGGCGGGGTCTTTGCGCTCTTCCGCACCGACGCCAAGACGGTGGACCGCGATCAGGTCGTTCAGTGCGTGGAGCCTTCGGATCATTCCTTCGATGTGCTCCACCGAGGGGCTCTCGAAGTCGATGCGCAACACGGCCGTGCCCGCATTCTTATTCGAGTTCGTGTGGATCGCCAGGATAAACGTCCGGTTCTCGGAGAAGATCTCGGTCACGTCCCGCAGCAGGCCGACCCGGTCCACCGTCTCGATCACGACCCCGGTCTCGAAGCGCGCGTTGTCGGCGGGCGTCCAGTCCACATCCACCAGCCGCTCGCTCTCGTTCGCGCGCCAGTTCGCCACGTTCGGGCAGCCTTCACGGTGCAGCACCATGCCCTTACCGCGCGACACGTAGCCCACCACATCATCGCCGGGCAGAGGCAGGCAGCAATTGGCGCGAGAGATAGCGACCCCGTCCACGCCGCCCGGGGCGATCGAGAGCTTGCCGCTCCCGCTGCCGCGCCCGCGCCCGATCTTGATCTCGCCCTCGTCGTGTTCGACGTGGATCTCGCTCTTGATGCGGTTGACCACCACGCCGAGCGCCGTGTCCCCGAACCCGATGGACGCGTACAGGTCGTCCACGGTCTCCTTGTTGAGACCGTTTGCGACCGGCAGCATCTTCTTCTGGTCCTTGAGCACCTCAACCGGCAGATTCTGGTGCGCCAGCTCCGCCATCAGGGCGTCGCGCCCCTTGGAGACGTTCTCGCCGTAGCGCTGCTTGCGGAAGTAGCCCTTGATCTTGCTGCGGGCGTGGCTCGACTTGGTAAACGAAAGCCAGTCGAGCGACGGGTTCGCCTGGGGGCGCGTGACAATGGAGGCGATGTCGCCGTTCTGGAACTGGTAGGAGAGCGGCACGATCTTGCCGTTGACCTTGGCCGCCGCCGCATGGTCCCCTACGTCCGAGTGGATGCGGTAGGCGAAGTCTACCGGCGTCGCTCCGGCGGGCAGGTCGATCACGTCCCCCTTGGGCGTGAAGACGAACACCTGGTCGGTGAACAGGTCCGACACCACGGACGATAGGAACTCGGTGGAGTCGCGGCTGTCCTGCTGCCAGTCGAAGAGCTGCTTGCGCAGGAACGCCATCTTGCGGTCGAAGCCGCTGTTGCCCGCCTTCGCCCCCTCGCCCTTCTCCTTGTACGCCCAGTGCGCCGCGACACCGAACTCGGCGATGCGGTGCATCTCCCAGGTGCGTATCTGAATCTCCAGCGGCTCACCGCGCGGTCCGTAGACCTTGGTGTGCAGCGACTGGTACAGGTTCGGCTTGATCTTGGCGATGTAGTCGTCGAACTTGCCGGGGATGGGCAGGAAGATCTTGTGGACGATGCCGAGCGCGGTGTAACACTCCTCGACCGTATCGGTGATGACGCGCAGCGCGATCAGGTCGTAGATGTCGTTGAAGTCGATCTCCTGCTTGCGCATCTTGTTGTAGATGCTCCACAGGTGCTTGGGGCGCCCCTGAATCTCCGGCTCGACGCCGGCCTTGGCGAAGCCCTCACGCAGACGGAAGATCGCGTCGCGGATGTCCTTCTCGCGCTCCCGGCGAGTACGGGCCACCTGCTCGGTGATCTCCTGGTACTCCTGGGGATAGAGGTACTTGAACGCCAGGTCTTCAAGCTGCCACTTGACCTGCCAGATGCCAAGGCGGTGGGCGAGCGGCGCAAAGATCTGCATCGTCTCCTCGGCCACCTTCTGACGGCGCGGCTCGGGGAGTCCCTGCAGGGTGCGCATATTGTGAAGCCGGTCCGCCAGCTTGATGACCATGACACGGAAGTCCCGAGCCATAGCGAGCAGAATCTTGCGCAGATTCTCCGCGGAGGAGCGGGTTTCCAGCCGCTTCTTACGGCGACTGTCACCGGCCGCGCTTTCCTTCTCCTTTTCCGCAGCCTCGCGGGCGGCGGCGGCGAGCTGCGGGTCGCGCCGCTCGAAGTCCACCAGCTTCAGCTTGGTGACGCCGTCCACCATATCGGCGATCTCCGCGCCGAACGCCTCCGCGAGTTCATCGCGGGAGACGCCGCAGTCCTCCACAACGTCGTGCAGGAACCCGGCGGCGATGCTGGGAACGTCCATTTCCAGCGCCGCGAGGATATCCGCGACCTCAATCGGGTGCTTGATGTACGGCTCGCCCGTGCGGCGGAACTGCCCTTCGTGCTTCCCGGTGGCGTAGTCGTGCGCGCGCCGCAGCAATGCCAGATCGGCATTGGGCGCGTACCGACGCACCTTCTGAAGAATTGTCTCGATGTTCGCCGCCATGGTTGCTAAAAGTATTATGCGCCAGCCAAAACGCGGTGTCAACCGGACGCAACGGCGCCCCAAGGGGGCGAGACGGGGGTCAGCGCGGCAGGTAGTAGTCGTAGATGTACCAGTGGTCGCGCAGGGGGCGGAACGATACGAAGGCTTCTCGGGTGCCGCTACGCGGCGGGGGGATGTACCTCTCCGGGGGCTCGGGGGAGTAGGCGATTCCCTTTATCGTCACGCTGGTGAAGCCGGACCCGAACTCCCAGTGAGGAAAGTCGATGCCGCTGCGGTCTTCCCGGACGAAAAAGCCCTTCGGCAAGCCCACCTCCCGCAGCAGGCGCCGGTACGCGGCGACGCGCTCCGCGGAGACACCGTACCCCTCGGGCTCGGCCGGGTCGGTCGCCTCCTCGGAGACGGCGAGAAGACGCGTGTCTTCGCCCGCCATCGCAACCATGCGGTCGAGGGCGGGCCTGTGCCGCTCGAAGTGTGCCCGCAGCATGGCGTCCGTAGGCGGCCGGAGGAGGCACGCCGCGCCCCAGGCCATCCCGGCGGCAGCCACCGTGGCGGCCCAGGCGCCTCCGACAGCGCGGGCACGCGCCCGCGCCCTCTTCGGGCTGCCGCCGGACTCCCAGCGCAGGGCGTACAGGAGATTTTCCGCCTGCGTCTTCCCCAGAGCCACCCCGGCGATAAGAGCAGACGGCAGGGTAACCACCAGAATCATGCCCAGGAACCCGGCGTTGCCGCGCGCGCCCGCGGCGGCGAGCAGGAGGGCGGCGCTCACGAGGACGGCCGTCCCCAGCAGAATGCCGAGCGCTCTGGCCCCGGTGCGGACCGCGAGGGGGAGTTCGGGAGGGGCGGTCATGGTGGTAATGGGGAGTATAACGGCGGCGCGAACCGTCTGTCAATGCGAGCGTAGCCGTTGCAAGGCACCAGGTCCCTGGTTATACTCGGGGTATGCGTAGGCACGAACGAAAAGAAAACCGGAGAGCGGCGGCCACGGCGGCCGTGGGCGCGCTGCTGGCGCTCCTGCCCGTGGTGGCCGGGTGCGGCGGCTCCAACACGGGCTCGTTCATCGACCAGAACGGCTTTCAGATCGGCATTCCGCGGGGCGCTGCCCCTACCGAGGAGGCGCGGGCACGGGTGGCGCAGATCGTTGCCGCCGTGGTCCCGCCTGCGGGCGTCACCACGCCCCCTGCGGAAACGCAGTACACGTTCGAGGGGGGCTACACGGCCCGCCTGGTCTGGAAATCCAGCGTGGCTGGGTCCTCGGGCCAGATTGAGGGACCGGCGCCGGGGCTGCCCGCGACCTTCCAGGTCAGCCAGGCCGGGACCATCGTCCAGTATACCGACCTGTCGATTGCGCACTTCGACCGGTAATACAGCGAGACACAGCAAAACACAGTGGGGGCGGGGCGGAATCCAATTCCGCCCCGCCCCCACTGTTGATCCCCATCTCTCGGCCTACGCGCCGGCCGCCACGCCAGAGTCTTGCGTGTGTCGGGTCGCCGTGTCGGGCGCGCCCACGACGGTCTCCACGCCCAGGTAGGCATCCAGTTCCTCATTGGAGTGGCGCCGCACCCAGGTGTTAAACTCCTCGCCGTCCCGCTTCGTCTGGTTAAACGACGCCAGCAGGTTCTCCAGCGCAAACGCGACCTTGTCTGCGGGTACCTTGCGGTGGATGGCGCGGGTAAACGAGCGGTTCCGGCCGAGCGCGCCGCCCAGGTGGATGTCGTACGCCTCGACCTGCTCCGCGCTGCCCGGCACCCGCGCCTTGCAGCCCTGGAGGCCGATGTCGCCGACGTGATGCTGGGCGCAGGAGTTCGGGCAGCCGTTCATGTTGATGCGCAGATTTCGGTCAAATGGCACCCGCGTCTCCAGGTGCGTCACAATCTGGACCATGCGCTGCTTGGTCTCGGTGATGGCCAGATTGCAGAACTCGTTGCCGGTGCAGGCGATGGCCCCGCGGCGCACCGGGTGCGCCTCCCAGGTAAAGCCCGCCGCCCCCAGCGCCTCCAGCGCCAGGTCCACGTTCTCGTCGGGGACGCCCGGCAGCAGGATGTTCTGCATGTGTGTGGTGCGGATCTCCCCCCCGCCGAAGCGGTCGGCGATGGCCGCCAGCTCCCGAAGCTGCGCGCCGGTCACGCGTCCGGTCAGGATGCACAGGCCGATCCAGTTGAGCCCCCGCTGCTTCTGCCGGTGGACGCCGATGTGGTCGCGGTAGACGTTGTCCGGCGACGCGTCCGGCACGCCCGGCAGCGGCTCGTAGCCGAGGTTCTTGACCAGCTCCTCCTTGAACTTCTCCGGCCCCCAGTCGGCCACCAGGTACTTGAGGCGCGCGTGGGTGCGCTTTTCGCGGTAGCCATGATCGCGGAAGATGGCGGTCACGGCCCGGGCCACATCCACGGCCTGCTCCGGCAGGAAGAAGGCGTCAATCCAGGGGGCGAAGTGCGGCTGGGTCGAAAGGCCGCCGCCGACGCGCAGGCCGTAGCCCACCTGACCCGTCTTCGGGTCGCGCGCCCCCACCAGCGAGAAGTCGTGTATCTCCGGTTGGACGCACTGCTCGGGGTCCGCAGAGACAGAGAGCTTGTACTTGCGCGGCAGGTTCGAGAACTCGCGATTGCCCGTAAAGTAGCGGTGGATGGCCTGGACAGCCGGGCGGCAGTCGAGTATCTCGTCGGGGTGCAGGCCGGCGATCGGGCAGGACACGACGTTGCGGGAGATATCACCGCACGCGCCTGCGGACGTGATGCCGACGGCCTCCAGCCGTGCCACGATGTCCGGGAAGTCCTGGATGGTGAGCCAGTGCCACTGGAAGGTCTGCCGGGTGGTGACGTCGGCGATGCCGCGCGCGTACTGGTCGGTCAGGTCCGCGATGACCCGCAACTGCTCGGTGGTGACGATACCGCCGGGCAGTTTGATGCGCATCATGAAGTGGCCCTCGTTCGGGCGCTGCTGATAGATGCCGTACCAGCGCATCCGAACGAAATCGTCCTCCTGAATGGCGGCGAAGCCCTCCTTCGCGTACCGGAGGACGTCCGCCCAGACGTCCAGCCCGTCCTTCTCTTGCTTGATGCGCTCGACCTTATTCATAGACAAAACCGACCTTTCCGACAAAACGTACCGGAATAGTATGCAATCCTACCACGGGCGTTCGCGGCGTGTCAACGCAGGAGAGCGGTTTCCCGCCGCCGAAACTCCGCGCAGGAGAGATAAAGGCACCTATGATCCTTTGCATCGGCCTGACGCCGACCGTACAGCGCACGATGCGCTTCGACCGCTTCGAAGTCGGCGGGGTAAATCGTGCGCGAGAGACCGCCGTTACCGCGAGCGGTAAGGCCGTCAACGTCGCGCGCGTGCTCACCACGCTCGGCGCGGACGCGCACCTGGTCCACCCGCTCGGCGGCGGGTCCGGAACCTTCGTAGAGTCCACACTGAGCGCGGAGGGGGTGGCACAGCAGGTAATCGCCGCGGGCGAGGACGCGCCCACGCGTACCTGCACCACACTCCTGGTCACGGATGGACCGACCACAGAGCTTGTGGAGGAGGCCCGCCCCCTCTCCCCGGACGTGACCGCGGCCGTGGATGCGGCGTGGCGGCGTGCCCTGCCCCATGCCCGCTTTGTCTGCCTGAGCGGGTCGCTCGCCCCGGGCGTCGGTGAGGACTTCTACGCCGCCGTCGTGTCGGAGGCGCGCGCGCACGGCGTGCGCGCGATGGTGGACGGTCAGAAGGGACCACTGAAGGCGGCGCTGGCGGCACATCCCTACCTGGTGAAGCCCAATCGGGAGGAGGCCGCCGCAACGCTGGGCCTCACTCTGGCCGGTGAGCCGGAGGCGGACGCCCGTACCGCCGTAGACGCCCTGCTGGAGGCGGGCGCGGAGTGGGCACTGGTCTCGATGGGGCGGGCGGGCTCACTGCTCGGGGGCCGCGCGTCCGCGGAGCGCTGGCGCATCGTGCCGCCCGCCGTAGAGGCCGTCAACCCCATCGGCTCCGGGGACTCGCTGGCAGCCGGCACGGTCTTTGCACACGTCGAAAAGCGACTCCCGCTTCCCGACGCCGCCGCGTTCGGCACGGCCTGCGCCGCTGCGAACGCCCTGTCTCTCACGTCAGGAGTGGTAGACCCGGCCGACGTTGAGCGCCTCCGCCCGGAAGTACGCCTGGAACTTCTGTGACGCTACCTGCGTGCGGAGTGCCGCCCCAGCCGCAGAGGGGGGAAAATGTTTCTGGGCGCGTCATGCCGAAAGGGACATAGCAGTGTCCCTAAAAAACTGGACCGGGAGGGTCCAGAACCGGACGGCCCGGAACCTGAAGGAGAAGCGGTCTATGAGCGGCTTGGGCGACCCCGTGACGGCAGCGCCGCCACCCCCACCCGCGGTCGAGCGACGGATCGACCGTATTGTGGAACTCGCCTCTCAGGGGTACACCGACAAAGAGATCTCTCTGAAGCTCGGCATCAGCAAGCACACGGTGGACACGCACTGGCAGCGACTTCGCGAGAAGATGGGTGCCAAGAACCGCACCGCCGCCGTGCTGGCCTACCTTCGGGAGAAGGTGGAGCAGCAGAGCCGGGAACTGCGCGCGGTGAATGAAGCGCTGCAGCAGGCCCACGCCGCGAGCCGCGAGGGCATGGCGACGCTGCTTGCCACCACGCAGAAGCAGCTGGCGGAGTGCCAGTCCTCCGCCCGCGATGCGCGCCACCACCAGGACTACTTCGAGCGCGCCGCCCACATGGCGCGGGCCGTGGTCTACGAGTTGGAATCGCTCAGCCCGGTCGCGCACCGCTATGTCAGCGCCTCGATTTCCGCCCTGGGCCACGACCACCGCGCTCTGGAGCGGGCGGCTACCACCTTTTATGACCTGGTGCATCCTGAGGATCTGCCCCTGATTTACGAGAAGTCGCTTGGGGCCACCTATCTCCCCGGGGAGCGCTACCTCTTCCTGTATCGGATGCGGACGCCGGAGCCGCGCTGGGTTCTGGACACGCATCAGGCGATTCACGACGACCAAGGAAATCTGGCGAGCGTCCTCGGATTTGTGGTGGATGTCCACGATCTGGTGCAGGCGGGCCTCCTGGCGCCCATCGTTACCCGTATCACCATCCCCTCCCCGCCGGTCTCCGCTCCAGGGCCGTGCCCGGAGCCGCCCCTGGTCGCCCCCGCCCGCTGGTCCCGAAAAACGGGGACTTGATTGACTCCGGCACGTCCGTCACACTGTAGGAGGGGACAGTGTTGTTCCTAAAACCCCAGAGGAAACGATTCGTGGGGAGAAAAGGGAGACGATCACAGAATGGACAGCCCGGGTTTGCCCGGGCTTTCCCGTTTCCGGACGCACGGGCCGGCTCGCCACCGGCAGCCGGGAGGGGCGCGGAACGGGCAGGTTGGCATGCAGGAGGCCCTTCGTGTAGAATGTCAGCGCGCGGGGAGCCCTCTCGGCCGCGCAGCGAGGTTTTCTGCTCCATGCCCCCGTCCCGCTCGTCCGCGAAACCGCCGTCCGCAAAGAATCGCACCGGCAGCGCCGCCTCCGCCGCAGCCGACGCCCTGGAACTCGACCTCGTCCCCCCACCCGGCGGCGAAAGTGTAACGCGTCCCGGCGCGGCCGACTCCGCGAGCGGGGGCGCCCCCGAGACGCCGCCCCCGGATGAGGGCGTCACCCTCCTGCCGCTCGTGCCCGTCCGCGACAGCGTCTACTTCCCGCAGATGATCTTCCCGCTCTACGTCGGGCGGGACCGGTCGCTGCGTGCGCTTGAAGCCGCAATGGAGGCGGAGCCCCGGCACCTGATTCTGGCGTCCCAGCGCAGCGTCGAGAAGGAGGAGCCGGAGCCGGACGACGTGTACGAGACGGGCATCCTGGTGGAGATACTCCAGGTACTGCGGATGCCTGACAACGCCGTACGCGCGATGATGGAGGGCGTCCGCCGCGTCCGCATCGGGCCGTACCTCCAGACCGAGCCGTACTTCCTGGTACAGGCGCGGGAGGTCGAGACCACCCCGGGTGGGACCGATGTGGAGCTTGAAGCGCTGGTCCGCACCATCATAGCGCAGTTCGAGGCTCTGGCGAACGACGGCAAGTCCGTCCCGCCCGAGGCGCTGGTCAGTGTGACGAACATCGCGGAGCCCGACCGCCTTACCGACGCGATCATCCCCTACCTGAGCCTGCGGGTGGACCAGAAGCAGGACTTCCTGGAGACGGCCTCGGTGCGGGAGCGCCTGGAGAAGCTGAACGCCGCCCTGGAAAAGGAGCGCGAGATTCTGGAGGTGCAGAACAGCATCCGCTCGCGCGTCGAGAAGGAGATGGGCGACTCGCAGCGGGAGTACCTCCTGCGCGAGCAGATGAAGGCCATCCGTCAGGAGTTGGGCGAGCGCGACGAGCGCGACGCCGAGATGAGCGAGTGGCGGGAGAAGATTGAGGCGGCCGGGATGCCGGACGAGACAAAGGAGCGCGCCCTCAAGGAGTTGGACCGCTTTGAGCGCACCCCGATGGCCTCGCCCGAATCCGGTGTGATTCGTAACTACCTGGACTGGCTTGTCGCGATGCCCTGGTCGCGCTCCACCGAGGAGCGACTGGATCTGGACGAGGCGGAAGCGATCCTGAATGAGGACCACTACGGTCTCCTGAAGGTCAAGGAGCGCATCCTTGAATTTCTGGCGGTACGCAAGCTAGCGGGAAGCGACCTGAAGGGCCCGATCCTCTGCTTTGCCGGACCGCCGGGGGTGGGCAAAACCAGTCTGGGTAAGTCCATCGCGCGGTCGCTCGGCCGGAAGTTCATCCGCGTGTCCATCGGCGGCGTGCGCGACGAGGCCGAGATACGGGGCCACCGCCGCACGTATGTCGGGGCGATGCCCGGGCGCATCCTCCAGGGCATTAAGCAGACCGGCTACCGCAACCCCGTGTTCATGCTGGACGAGATCGACAAGATCGGCAACGACTTCCGGGGTGACCCGTCCTCGGCGCTGCTGGAGGCGCTGGACCCGGAGCAGAACGGCGAATTCTCCGACCACTATCTCGAAGTGCCCTTCAACCTGCGGGACGTGCTGTTCATCACGACGGCGAATGTCCTGGAGAGCATCCCGCCCGCCCTGCGCGACCGGATGGAGGTCATTCCGTTCAGCGGCTACATCGAGGCGGAGAAGATCGCCATCGCGTCCGACTATCTGGTCCCCAAGCAGATCAAGGAGCACGGGCTTGACCCGGAGCGGCTGAACTTTGAAAAGGCCGCCCTGCGCCGCATCGTCCGGGAGTACACGCGCGAGGCCGGGGTCCGCAATCTGGAGCGCCAGGTGGCGTCCGTATGCCGCAAGGTCGCGCGGCGCGTGGCGGGCGGCGATGACTCCCCGCTCACGGTCACCGAGACCAGCCTGAAGGAGTTCCTGGGCGCACCGCGCTACGACTGGGGCACGGCAGAGGAGCAGGACGAGGTCGGCACCGCGACCGGTCTGGTCTACACCGAGGTCGGTGGCGACACCGTCGCCGTCGAGGTGCTGCTTACCCCCACGGTCAACCCGGAGGGCGAGGGGCGCCTGACGCTCACCGGCCAGCTTGGCGACGTAATGAAGGAGTCGGCGCAGGCGGCGTGGTCGTTCGTGAAGTCGCGCGCCCGCTCCCTGGATGTCCCCCCGGAATCCTTCCGCGGGCGCGACATCCACGTCCACGTTCCTGCCGGCGCGGTGCCGAAGGACGGCCCGTCCGCAGGGGTGACCCTGGCGACGGCGCTCGCCTCGGCCCTGACCGGCCGCCCCACCCGCTGCGACCTGGCGATGACGGGCGAGATTACGCTGCGCGGCAAGGTGCTGCCGGTGGGCGGCATCAAGGAGAAGGTGCTGGCTGCACACCGGGCGGGCCTGCGGAAGGTGATCCTCCCCGCGGAGAACGAGAAGGACCTGGAGGAGATCCCCGCGGATGTGCGCGCGGAGATGCACTTCGACCTGATCCGCCGCGCCGACGAGGCCCTGGCGATCGCCCTGCGTCCCGTGGCCGCCGTAGTTGGCGCCGTCGAATAAATTCGCGGCTTAGGTTAAGAAGTCGCGAATTTATTCGACGGCGGCCAACGGGGCGGAAACAACCCCACGGCGACCAACGGACGACGGCACCAACGCCTCACTCGGCTCCCGCCGCCTCCTGTTGCTGCTGCTTCCTCACCGTGTCCAGCACGGTCCGCAGGATGCCGACGGCGAAGGCGATGTTCGGCAGGTTGTTCAGCACGGGCAGCAGCACGGGGGGCACCAGGCTGTCGCGCAGGCGGCGCTTCAGCGATGGCTTCCGCGGCGGACCGGTCAGCCCGGGCGGCCCCGGGGGCGGTTGTACCTGCTTCTTGCGGAAGACCCGGCCCTGGACGGCCTTCAGGGTGGCCAGAGTGCCCATTCCGTCCCGGAATCCCCGCAGGATGGAACTGTAGGTGATGGGCATCCCCGGCACCGGTTCAGGACGCAGCGCACGGTACAGACCGGTGGCGTCCGCCCCGATGCTCGCCATCTGCTCCCAGAGTCGGAGCGCCCGCTCCTGCCCGGTGGAGGCGAGAACGACCGTTGGGTCCTTCAAAGCCGCCAGACGCCGCACAAGCGTCTCCACTCCGCGACGCAGCTTCAGCAGCACCACGACGAGCGTCACGAGCGCGACAATCTGGAGCGCGCCCAGCACCACGATCAGGATGTCCAGCCAGTTCCATTCCATCTCGGAATCTAGTGTACCCGCCCTGGCGGCCAGACACGCGCGGTCTGATGAGCCGTTACGCGTCGCCCGCCTTCTGGGTCGCCTCCTCCAGCAGGGACTTGGCCTCCGTGTCCTCCGGGTTCAGCTTCACGGCAGCCTCGGCGTACTGCTTTACGGTCGTGGCGTAGCCCCGCTCCAGCAGCAGGTACGCCAGGTCGAGGCGGAGCCGGTACGGGCTGTCCGGGTCCTGGGCAACCTTAGCGGAGCGTAGCAGGGCGTCCGCGGCCTCACGTGTCCTGCCCTCCTGGAAGTGGACGGCGGCAAGTCCCTGGTAGAGCAGGTGCAGCGTTTCGCGCCCGGAGTCGGCGCTCCGGGCGTCGGCGGTGATGCCCGCCTCATAGGCCTGACGGGCCGGGGTAAGACGGTTAGCGCGGTGGTAGGCGTAGGCTGTCTTGTACTGCACCCGGTTGGGCGGCGCGCCCCCGGTCTGCATTCGCTTGTAAGCGGCGAACGCCGAGTCCAGCGCGCCGCTCTCGGCGAAGACATCCCCGACGACCTCCCACAGCGCGGGGTCCCTTTCGGCCTTGTCGATGGCGGACGCATACCGCGTGGCCGCCGCCAGCACGGGGCGGCGGTCCGGGTTCGGCAGCAGGCGCGCCCGATACAGGTACGTCTTCAGGATGTTGTAGCGAATAAACATCCGGTCGGCGTCCTTCTTCTGGGCCTCCAGTGCGTCCTCCAGGGTCGCCAGCAGCGCGGTATAGGTGTTCTCCTCGCGCAGCGCGGGCGCCACGACTGCCGTCCAGTCGGTGGTGGCGTTCGCCTCCACGAGCGTCAGGATCGCCGTGCGGGAGCGGCCGGCGTCGCCCACGGGGATGATAACGTCCGCAGCGAGTTTGCGCAGGTCCGCGGCGGCGGCGGCGGGCAGTTCGGGCTGGCCCTTCATGCCGGCCGCGGCTGCGGCGCCGCCCGTGGCGGTGGTCAGCAGTGCGAGCGAGAGCGCCGCCGTCAGCGGCGCCAGGAGATGCCTGATGCGTAGGTTCACGTGTTACCCCTCGGGTCCGGTGGGTCCGGCGCAGGCAGGCCGGTACCCCTTCGTACTCTCTATCTCTTATCATCTAATCGACGTTCCGGGCACCGCTCCGTGTTCCCGGCGATATACTGGGCTCGGGGGAAACACACAATGAGCGATTCCGTTTGGCCGTTCCTGCTGGCAGGTGAGTGGACCCGGTCCGGCAGAAAGACCCGCGCCGTCACCAACCCGTATGACGGGAGCACGGCAGGCTCCCTTGCCGTCAGTACCGAGGACGACGCCCACCGCGCGGTGGAGGCCGCCCATGCCTCGTTCGCGCAGACGCGCCAGCTCTCCTCCGAGCAGCGCCACCGCATCCTGCGCGCCCTACACGACGGCATCGCCGCACGGCGCGACGAGTTTGCGCGCGGTATCACCGCCGAGTCGGGCAAGACCATCCGCGATGCCCGCGCCGAGGTAGACCGCGCCCTGCTGGTCTTCTCCCTGGCCGCGGACGAGGCCCGGAGTATCGGCGGCGAGGTGCTCCCGCTGGACCTGAACGCCGCCTCGGCCGGGCGTATCGGCCTGACGCGCCGCTTCCCCATCGGCGTTGTCGCCGCGATCACGCCCTTCAACTTCCCCCTGAACCTGGTCGCGCACAAGGTCGCCCCCGCGCTGGCGGCGGGCTGCCCCGTGGTGCTCAAACCGGCGGAGGCGACCCCGCTGACCGCGCTGCGGCTGGCGCAGGTGGTGGCGGAGACGGAGTGGCCGAAGGGTGCGTTCTCCGTGCTGACACCCGACCGGCCCGAGGCAACGGTCGATGTCCTGCTCGGCGACGACCGGGTCAAAATGCTCTCGTTCACCGGCTCGGAGCGGGTCGGCTGGGCGCTGAAGGCGAAGGCTCCCCGGAAACAGGTCACGCTGGAGCTCGGCGGAAACGCCGCGGTCATCGTGCATGAGGACGCCGCGCTCGACTACGCCGTTTCCCGGTGCGTCACGGGAGCGTTCGCGAACGCCGGGCAGGTCTGCATCTCTGTCCAGCGCCTCTACGTCCACCGGCCCGTCTGGGAGCGCTTTACCGAGGCATTCGTCGCTGGGGCGCGGGCGCTCAAGGCGGGCGACCCGGCGGACGCCGCCACGGACATCGGCCCGATGATCCGGCCCGCGGCCCGTGCAAAGGCGCTGGAGGCGCTCGCCGAGGCGGAGCGGGCGGGCGCCCGGTTCCTGCTGCGGGGCGAGTCGCGCGGCGAGACTATGCTCGGGCCGAGCATCCTGACCGACGCCGCCCCGGACCTGACGGTCTGCCGCGAGGAGGTCTTCGCGCCGATCGCGGTGCTGGAGCCATACGACGACTTCGAGGAGGCGCTTTCCCGCACGGACGACGGCCGCTACGGCCTGCAGGCGGGCATCTTCACACGCGACAACGCCCGCCTGTTCCGCGCCTGGGAGCGCCTGGAGGTCGGCGGCGTCATCGCGAACGATGTCCCGCAGTACCGGGTGGACAATATGCCCTACGGCGGCGAAAAAGACTCCGGTTTTGGCCGCGAGGGCGTCCGCTACGCCGTCGAGGAGATGACGCGGGTCCGGCTGCTGGCGCTCAACTTCCCGGCCGATACCTGAACAGGGCGGCGCGGCCGCGGAGCGAAATATCGCCGGGAAGCAGGAATTCGCCCCTCTCCTGACAAATAGACTCCCGGTAATGCCGACCTCCCCTGTCCAGACGTCCGCTCACCATCCGCAGCGCCGCGGCTCCCTCCTGCTCGCGCTCGTCCTCTGCTTCGCCTGTCTGCTGGCGGCAGCCGGGAAGCCAGCGTACGCTCAGGATCGCCTGCTCTTCTGCAATAACCCCGAGAAGATCCAGATGCCCGGGGTCTACGCGGAATCGACCCTGGAGCCGGGCAAGACCTATACCGTCTTCTTCCACTACCGCAACGCGACAAAGGGCAACGGGCACCTGGTCGTGGCGCTGAACGGCATAGACGGTGGCCCGATCCGGTTTACGGCGCGCAAGGGGTTCGCGGACCCGCGCCGCGACCCGCCGACCGCAGGCAAGCAGGCCATGGCCCGGTTCCTCAGCAGCCCCGAGGTGCCGTTTACGGGCAAGAAGGGCTATGCCCGCTTTGACCAGCATCTGGCAAGCCGGCAGGTAGCCTCCGGCGTCATGAATATCCGCTGCGACCAGCCCACGAAGCTGCGCATCTACTGGCGCCACAGCAAGTGGAGCGTCCCCGGCGCCCATGTGGTGACTGTGGACTCGCCGCGCCGCGAGGTCGCCATTGACCTGACGGGAGAAGCGGTGCAACAGTTCTTCCGTATCGGGCAGCCCGAGGATGGGATGAGCCGCCACCTGGACGGCACTTACGGCATGCTGTACGCCTTCAAGGTCGCCGCCCCGCCCGGTCGCAAGGTGCGCGTTAGCTTCTCGCCGCGCGGTGGGACGGGCGGCCTGGTCGGCTCTGTCAATGGCGCGCTGCGCCAGTCGCGCATCGTCCCCGCCGCCAGTTGGAAGGTCTTCTGCGAAGCTGTAGCGGGCGAAAACGGCCTTCGCATCACTACCGCCCCCTTCGGGGGCGTGTTCTACCCCGTCGAGATAGTCTTTCAGTTAATATAAGCTCGCCCCAATGACAGGCAAAAGGCGACTCTTCCGGGGGGCACGCGCGCTGCTCACCGTTCTCGCTGCCCTCCTCGTAACGGCCACCACGCTGAGGGCGGAGCCACAACCCGGCGCGCCCGTCCCGGGCCGCCCCGCGACGGAGCCAGGGCGCACCTACGTCCTCCCCTTCGACTTTGCCCCGCCCGCCCGGCCACTCGTGGTGGTGCGGGCGTCCCTCAACGGGTCGGAGCCGCTTCCCTTTATCGTAGATACCGGCGTGAACCGGACATTGACGCTCGCCCGCTGGGCCGCGTCCGAGGCCGGCG